>DXEK01000190.1 GCA_019115005.1 Candidatus Fusicatenibacter merdavium
AAATCTTTCTCTTTGCCCCATTAGCCTTCAATAGAAATCAACTCCTCCGCAAATTTTCTGTATGCAATGCCTGCGCTTGCCTTCGGGCTGTACCGTTCCACCGGCATGCTGTAATAAATGCTTTCCCCCACTTTCACGGTATGGGGGATCCTCGTATTAAAAATCCTGATCTGCCCATGGAAACTTTCTGTCACCTGCTCTGTCAATGTCCTGCACAGGTTCGTCCTCGCCTCACACATGGTCATCAGGATGCCTGCGACCTTGAGTTTGGGATTGATCCGGCGCCGGATCTTCGTCACCGTCCGAAGATAGTCCTGCAGTCCCATCATCGCCAAGAGCTGCGGATTCACCGCGATAATGACCTCATCAGCAGCCGCAAGGGCATTGATGGTCAGCATTCCCAGGGAAGGGCAGGTATCAATCAGAATATAATCATATTTCTCCCTGAGCGGATCCAGGATCTCCGACAGGATCTTTTCCGCTCCCATTTCCAGCCGCAGCTTTGCGTCCGCCACAGACAGATAAATAGAAGAAGGAATAAAATCTACGCCGTCCTCTGTCCGGATACACTTCTTCATGGCCGGAAGTTTTTCATCCTCTATCGCTGCCATCATCAGATGGCCGATGGTATTTTCCAGTTCCCCTGTATTTTCAATCCCATAACAGGCCGTCAGGTTCGCCTGGCTGTCAAAATCTACAGCCAGCACTTTCTTCCCCTGTTTCCGCAGTGCGTATGCAAGGTTCAGGGTGGAGGTAGTTTTCCCCACCCCGCCTTTCTGTGATCCGATAACGTAAATCTTTCCCATCATCAATACCGTCCTTTCTTTTCCGCGACCTTATCCGCCGTTTCCCTGCCGCTTTCCTCAAAAACATCCACATAGCTTGCTTCCTCTCTTGGAACGATCACCAGCCGCCCCTCCTCACACGTAACAGTAATGGATGTCCCGCAGTCAAATCCAGCTTCACGGAGCCACTGCCCTTTCAGCATAATGGCCGGTGTGGATTTATACTGATATCCGCTCTGCTCATAGACTTTCATATTTCTGAATTTTTTCATTGCCATAGATGTACCTCCTTAAACCGTAAATGAATATTTACTTTAGAAATGCCTTTGTCTTCCAGTCATCGGCCGTCAATCCAACGGCACCACCTCCCTTAAATCCTTCTGACGGAAACATCGCTCAACTAACCTCGGCTTCGCCTCGCTAAGGCTCGCGATGTGCGTTCTCACTAAGCTCAGCTGACGCTTCGCTAAGTGTTCACAGCAAAAAACAGCTGCCAATGCATTTACGCATCAGCAGCTGCCGATTTAAGTTCCGTGTATTATTTATTTGACTGTTTCTCCTGATCCTTGATCCTGTAATAGTCTTCCATATCCAGAGTCAGATCCACATGAGTGTCAGGCTTTGATTTTCGGTTGCTCAAGAGGCACACAGTCTCCACATGCCCCGTCATCGGAAACATATCCACCCCGCGCACTCTCCGGATCTCATACCCTCTCTCGCAGATCCACTTCAGATCCCTCGCCAGCGTGGCCGAGTCGCAGGAAACATACACGATCCGCTCCGGCTGCATTTTCACAAGCGTCTCCAGCAGTGCCTGATCGCACCCCTTCCGCGGCGGATCCACGACGATCACATCCGCCCGGGCCTCGCCTCTGGCGTACTTCTCCGGCAGCACCTCTTCTGCCTTTCCGACAAAGAATTCCGCATTCTCAATCCCGTTCAGCGCCGCATTCCGCTTCGCATCCTCGATGGCCGCCGGAACGATCTCGACGCCGTACACTTTCTTCGCCTTCTGAGCCAAAAACAAGGAGATCGTACCGATTCCACAATACAGATCCCAGACTATCTCCTCTCCTTTCAGTCCTGCATACTCCAGCGCCAGTCCGTACAGCTGCTCCGTCTGAACCGGGTTTACCTGATAAAAAGAAAGCGGAGAGATCTGATATTTCACCGTTCCGATATAATCTGAAATATACGGAGTTCCCCAGAGTGTGCGGATCTGATTTCCCATGATCACATTTGTCCGCTCTCTGTTAATGCTCACTGTGATGCTCGTCATTCCCGGAATCCTGCGGAGCTTTTCCACCAGCGCCTCTTTCTTCGGCACCTGCTCCCCGTTGATCACAAGGCAGACCATCACTTCCTTCGTCCGGAATCCGTACCGGATCAGGATATGGCGCACCAGCCCGGTTCCGTTCTTCTCATCGTAGGCCGGAACTTTGAACTCTTCCATCCACCCGAGCACTGCGTCCAGAACCTGCTGATTTTCCTCCACTCCCAGCAGGCAGTTTCTGTTATTGATGATATCATGGGTCCGCCCCGCGTAAAATCCCGTCACCAGGTTTCCGTCCTTATCCATCCCCACCGGAAACTGTGCCTTATTCCGGTACCGGAACGGATGCTCCATGCCGACGATCGGCTCCATCGGAAGCTTCTCGAATCCGCCGATCCGCCGCAGATTGTCTTCGATCTTCTTCTGTTTAAAGCGGAGCTGCTCCTGATAATCCATCATCTGCAGCTGGCATCCGCCGCAGGGCCGCGCAATCGGACAGGCAGGCTCTACTCTGTGCGGCGACGGCTGCAGAATACGCATCAGCCGTGCGTAAGCATAATTCTTTTTTGCTTTCATGATCTTGGCTTCGATGACATCTCCGATCACTGCATCCTTCACAAAGAGGGTATAGCCATCTGCTTTGCCTATACCCTCTCCATCATGTCCCATATCTTCGATTGTCCCCGTCAGAATATCATTCTTCTGGTAATTCATCAGATTTCTCCTGTCTTTCTGATATTTGATTCAAACAGCCGGTTGTATCCCAGCCAGTCGCCGGTGTTCTCATTGCTGGAAGCGAACAGTTCCGTCAGCGTCTCCATCTTGGCGTCTGCATTGTCCGCCAGGTTCAGCGCCAGCGCCTCTGCCAGCGCCGGTTTTTTCGGCGAGCCGTATTCCAGTTCTCCGTGGTGTGCCAGAATGCAGTGTTTCAGCTTGTTCTCCAGATCCTCCGGAAAGCCTGCGATTTTCTTTACCTCGTCATGAACGATCTCCGCCCCGATCATAATGTGTCCGAGCAGCTGTCCGTCGTCCGTATAATCATTCTGCGGAAACGCGGAAAGCTCCCGTGTCTTTCCGATATCATGCAGGATCGCCGCACTGATCAGAAGGTCCCGGTTCAGGATCGGATACGCTTTTGTCATAAAGTCACAGAAGCGGGTCACACTCAGCGTATGTTCCAGCAGTCCGCCGACAAAACCATGGTGTACATTTTTCGCTGCGGAACTGGTCTTAAAACGCTTAACCATGTCTGTATCACGGACAAAGAGATTTTCCAGCATTCCCATCAGATACGGATTTTTAATGGAATGAATGTATTTCAGAAGTGTCTGATACATCTCTTCGATATCATACCGGCTGGTCGGGAGATAATCGGCAGGGTTGTATTCCCCTTCCCTGGCCTTCCGCGCCCGTTTGATTGATACCTGCAGGGCGCCGTTAAAGCTGTTCACATCTCCGACAATGTCAATATAATCAAACACATCAAACTCATCGATCCCCTGGGAATTCGGTTCCCAGATCTTCGCGTCGATCGTTCCGGTACGGTCCTGAAGGATCACGTTTTCATACGGCTTTCCGTTTTTTGTCACTGCAGGCTGGCGGTGCTTACACAGATAAATTCCCGTCATCCGGTTTCCTTCACGCAGTTCATTGATATATTTCATGATTTTATGTACTCCTTATTTTCCAATACTAACGTCCGGAACGCATAAAAAGACTTTTCCTTATACATCCGGGGTCTGAGATACTTCCCAAAATACCTGAAATCTCCCCTGCAAAATTACGCCGAAAACAGATCGATACGATCCGACCAGCGGTTCACTCAGCAAGACCGCCGCGGCGCCCAGCCATAAAAACGTTTCGCGACAAACTGTATGCGCAAAGAGCCGGAGTTCAAATGCCGCGACCATATCGCTCACTTCGCCGTTTGCTGCAGGGTTCTCAACTGCTTTATTATATAGTAAAACCGGAAAGGTTGCAATCAATTTTAAATTTCCCCGATCGTCACCTCAAACTGCATCTCCGCATAACCTTCCGCGCCTTTGCGCATTGCAGTCACCGTGACTGTCTGGCCGGGACTGTATTTGCTCAGCTGTTCCTGATACTGTTTCAGAGTCTGAACCTTTTCGTCGCCGATCTGCACGATCACATCATACTCCATGATGCCGGCATATACCGCAGGGGAATCCTCGGCTACACTGTTGACCAGCACTCCTTTCGGAATTCCGGTACGCTCGGAGAGTTCATCCGTGACGTCCTGCCCCTTAATTCCGATGTACGGTCGGGCCTCATTATTGGAGAGTGTTTCAATCAGTGACTTGATCTGAGAGATTGCCAGACTCGTCACGATATTTTTACTGTCAGAACTGTAGTTTTGCGCAATAATCCCGACGATCTCTCCGTCCAGATTGATCAGGATTCCGCTTCCCTCCGGACTTCCCAGAATATCTGTAGTCAGAAGTGTGTATTCCGTATCCAGCGTAGAGATTTTATTGGTCACAGATGTGACGACTCCATACGCGACGGAGTCGCTGTATCCCATCGGACTTCCCAGCGCCAGCACCGGGTCTCCCTGTGATACACTGTAGGAATTTCCCAAAGGCGCAACTTCCATTCCCTCTCTTGTCGACTCAGAAAGCTTGGAGAGTTCGACCTTGAGGATCGTCAATCCCGTATTGGCGTCATGTCTCTGGTAGATTGCATCTACCGTCGACGAATCCCAGAAAGTCACCTGAATCCGTTCCACATTTTCTACGACCCGGTATTCCGTCAAAATAAAGAGATCCTGTCCTTCCTCCGCGACAATCAGTCCGGTGATCTGCTGCTGATTTTCATAATTCTGATGGAAATAGTCCATCTGATTCGTAATGCCGATCACCGTCACCAACGCGCGTTTCGGCGTCTCCGCTACAGCAAGCATTTCCTTATACAGGTTTTCATAGTCCTCCAGCGTGATCTCCTCGTCCGGCTCCTCAGTCGGCGCCGGAGTCGGTGTCGGCGTGGAAGAAGCTTCCGGATCCGCTGCGGCATTCCCATCCGGTTCTGGTTCTTCATCCGTCGGTATATCTACTTTTTCAGTCCCATTCAGCGCCGCTGAAATCTTCGGTTCTGCGACAACAAAAGTCACCGCTGCGATCAGGCCGAAAAGCACCGCCGCACACAGAAACAGAAGACACCGGATCAGCCATTTTTTTCTGTCCGGCGGCTCTTTTTTTATCGTCTCTTTCATGAATTTATAAGATTTGGGATCACTGTCCATAGGCACAATCCTCCGACGAAACTTAATTCAAAACAGGTAACTGTTCAGCCAACTGAACTGCCGCCAAAATGTTTCTTACTATTTTATCAAAAAAATATGAACATTCTATGAAGAAAAAGACAACAGTTTCAACATATCCTTATATTTACCGGTGAAAAGCTGAACTTGTAACCGGCATCCAGCCATTGAGAATCGCTTCGCGATAGGCTCGATACCCACAGGCACTATGTTTTCACAAGGTCTGCGCAGTAAATGCACAGACCTGGCGGAACTGTAACGACCGTTACAGAAACCGCAGAAAATTTTCTTTTCCTCATAGCGATTTTGGTCTATAATGTTAATAACTTCATGCTGTCAGCAGCAGCCATTTTTCCGGCGGAACCCACAGCAATCCGCCTCCTGCTGCCGCCAGTATCATTATCAGAAACACCCGGAGGAAACAATCATGAATCAAAAAGCGCTTCAGACCCTCGAGTTTGATAAAATCATAGAACAACTGACCACCTACGCCAGTTCCCCGATGGGGCAGAAACTCTGCAAGGAACTGCGTCCCTCATCGGATCTCTCCGAGATCAATCACATGCAGACAGAGACTCACGACGCGCTGAACCGTCTGTTCAAGCGGGGCAGGATCTCTTTTGGCGGAGCCAAGGATATCCGCGGCTCTCTGAAACGTCTGGAGATCGGCAGTTCTCTGAATATACCGGAACTGCTCCAGGTAGCCGGACTGCTGGAAAATACTGCCCGGGTCAAATCCTACGGCCGTCACGACAACGCCGACACCGGCGAGGATTCCCTGGACATTCTCTTCAACTCTCTGGAACCGCTGACACCGCTCTCCACTGAGATCCGCCGGTGCATTCTCTCAGAGGACGAGATCAGCGACGACGCCAGTCCGAAGCTGAAACAAATCCGCCGCTCCATCCGTGCAGCCGGCGACAAGATCCACAGCCAGCTGAACGCGCTGGTCAACGGTTCTTACCGCAACTATCTTCAGGACGCTGTCGTAACCATGCGCGACGGCCGCTACTGCATTCCTGTCAAATCGGAATACAAAAGTCAAGTGCCCGGTATGATACATGATCAGTCCGCCACGGGCTCCACGATCTTCGTGGAACCGATGGCAGTCGTGAAACTGAACAATGACATCCGGGAACTGGAGCTGAAGGAAGAGGAAGAGATTCAGGTCATTCTCTCCACCCTGAGCGCGCAGGTAGCCGAACATCTGGACATTCTGCGCTACAATCTGGAAAACATGGTGGCCCTCGACTTTATCTTCGCACGGGCTTCCCTGGCGATGGAACAGGACGCCAATCAGCCAATCTTCAACACGGAAGGAAAAATTCATCTGCGCAAAGCGCGCCATCCGCTGATCGACAAGAAAAAAGTCGTTCCCATCGACGTGACGCTGGGCGAGGATTTCGACCTTCTGATCATCACCGGACCGAACACCGGCGGTAAGACAGTCTCTCTGAAAACCGTTGGTCTTCTGACGCTGATGGGCCAGTCCGGGCTGCACATACCGGCGCTCGACCGCTGCTCCCTGGCAGTCTTCGATGAGGTTTACGCCGACATCGGAGATGAACAGAGCATTGAGCAGTCTCTGAGTACCTTCTCGTCCCATATGACCAACGTGGTCTCCTTCCTGTCGAAGGCGGATCCGCGCTCCCTTGTCCTTTTCGATGAGCTTGGAGCCGGAACAGACCCGACCGAAGGCGCCGCATTGGCCATCGCCATCCTCTCCTCGCTCCATGAGCAGGGGATCCGCACAATGGCGACGACCCATTACAGTGAGCTGAAAATTTACGCACTCTCGACGCCCGGCGTGGAAAACGCCTGCTGTGAGTTCGATGTGGAGACCTTAAGTCCGACCTACCGCCTGCTCATCGGCGTTCCCGGGAAGAGCAACGCCTTCGCTATTTCCAGTAAACTGGGCTTGCCGGACTACATTATTGAAAAGGCAAAAGAACAGATCAGCGAGCAGGATGAATCCTTTGAGGACGTCCTGACAACCCTGGAACAGAACCGGATCACAATGGAAAAGGAACAGGAAGAGTTGCGCCGTTACCGGGAAGAAGTGAAAGAACTGAAAAGCCGTCTGGCAAAAGAGCGGGAACGCCTCGACGAACGGCGGAATAAGATCATTGCCCAGGCCACCGAAAAAGCCGAAGCTATTCTGCGCGATGCCAAGGATTACGCCGATCAGACCATGCGCGATTTCCAGAAATTCGGAAAAGAAAGCATTTCCGTCAGCGAAATGGAGAAGAAACGAACTGCGCTCCGTGAAAAGATGGACCGCCTGGACAAGAAAAAGGCAAAAACAGAACAGCCGAAAAAAACCGGAAATCTGAAACCTTCGGATCTGAAGCTTGGAGACTCCGTCAAGGTGCTCAGCCTGAACCTGAAAGGAACCGTAAGTTCCAAGCCGGACAGCAAAGGCTACCTGTTCGTTCAGATGGGGATCATGCGGTCCAAAATCCATATTTCCGATCTGGCTCTGATCGACGAGCCGGTGATCACCGGACCTTCGATCGCGAAGACCGGAACCGGAAAGCTGAAACTCTCCAAATCCGCGACGATTTCCACGGAAATCAATCTCCTGGGAAAGACCGTAGACGAGGCGATCGCCGAACTGGACAAGTATCTGGATGACGCTTACCTTGCACACCTGCCCAGCGTGCGCATTGTCCACGGGAAAGGAACCGGTGCGCTGCGCAAAGGCGTCCACAATTATCTTCGCCGCCTGAAATACGTCTCCGAATTCCATCTGGCTGAGTTCGGAGAGGGCGACGCAGGCGTAACTATTGTAACTTTCAAAAAATAAAAGGAGGCCCTCATGGTATCCAAACAGAAAATTCTGATCGTCGACGACGACAACAATATTGCAGAGTTAATTTCGCTCTATCTGACCAAAGAATGTTATGACACCCAGATTGTCAACGACGGAGAGGAGGCGCTGCGGGCCTTTGAAACCTTCCGCCCGAACCTGATCCTGCTGGACCTGATGCTTCCGGGTATGGACGGTTATCAGGTGTGCCGGGAAATCCGCCACAATTCCGACGTGCCGATCATCATGCTCTCGGCGAAAGGCGAGGTCTTCGACAAAGTCCTCGGGCTGGAACTGGGCGCCGACGACTACATCATCAAACCATTCGACTCCAAAGAGCTGGTCGCCCGCGTCAAAGCAGTCCTCCGCCGCTTCCAGGCCGCAAGACCGGTGCCTGCGGCGCCGTCCAATATCAAATGTGTGGAGTACCCGGATCTGATCATCAACCAGACAAACTACTCCGTGATCTATCAGGGAAAGGCCATCGATATGCCGCCGAAGGAGCTGGAGCTTCTGTACTTCCTGGCCTCTTCGCCCAATCAGGTCTTCACGAGAGAACAGCTTCTGGACCATATCTGGGGCTACGAATACATCGGCGACACCCGTACCGTAGACGTTCACATCAAACGCCTCCGGGAAAAGATCAAGGATCACGAGTCCTGGTCCATCAGCACCGTCTGGGGCATCGGCTATAAATTTGAGGTCAAAACGCCATGAAGCGAACTCTGTACAAAAAGTTTATCTTCGCTTATGTACTGTTCGGAATTGCAGGCTTCGTCTTTCTCTCCACCGTCGGCTCCCGGGTCATTGAACGCCATCTGACCGAGACCTCCAGCGCCTCGCTGATCCGCGAGGCCCGGAGCATCGCCAGCAGCCAGGCCAGCCGCTATTACCAGGAGGAAAGCACCCTGCAGGCACTATACAGAAATCTGAGCACCCTGGCCACTTACCAGGACGCTCAGATCTGGCTGATCAGTCCCGACGGTGAAATCCTCCTGAACACAGAGGAACCTCTGGACACAGAAGATCCGGACGTCATAACCGATTTTGATCCGGTGGCCCTCGGCAGCAACTACTATTCCACCGGCGACTTCTTCAGCCAGTTCGATACTGATATGCTCAGTGTAATGGTTCCTGTCACCTCCAACTACTCCATCAACGGTTACGTAGCGATCCACACCTCTCTCGACGACATCTACAGCCAGCGGGAGGCGATGCTGCTGCGGGTAGATCTTCTGTTTCTGGTCATTTTCCTCTTTTCCTTCGGAATCCTGGCGCTGTTCGCGTTCACCGTCTACCGTCCTCTGCAGAAAATCATTCAGGGCACAGACCAGTACGCGGAAGGCAATCTGACCTACCAGATCCAGGTTCACTCCCAGGATGAGATGGGCTACCTGGCCAGGACCCTGAACTACATGTCCGGGGAACTGAACAAGATCGGGGAGTACCAGAAAAAGTTTGTAGCCAACGTCTCCCACGATTTCCGCTCGCCGCTGACCTCCATCAAAGGCTATGTGGAAGCCATCGCCGACGGAACCATCCCTCCCGAAATGCAGGACCGCTACCTGAACATCGTCCTGTTTGAAACCGAACGGCTGAACAAACTGACCCAGAGCCTGCTGACCCTGAACGACATCGACAGCAAAGGAAACATGCTGGAGATCACAGACTTTGACATCAATGCTGTCATCAAAAATACAGCAGCCACCTTTGAGGGAATCTGTACTTCCAGAAAGATCACCATCAGCCTGGTAATTCCTTCACAGACCCTGTACGTCCGGGCAGATATGGGGAAGATCCAGCAGGTGCTTTACAATCTGATCGACAATGCCATCAAGTTTTCCAACAACGATTCCACGATCACCGTGGAGACGACGGAAAAATACCGGAAAGTCTTCGTCTCCGTGAAGGATTCCGGCATCGGAATCCCAAGGGAAAGTCTGTCCAAGATCTGGGACCGGTTCTACAAAATTGATTCCTCCCGCGGAAAAGACCGCAAGGGAACGGGACTGGGGCTTTCCATCGTCAAGGAGATCATCAACGCCCACAACCAGAACATCAACGTGATCAGCACGGAAGGCGTCGGAACCGAATTCATCTTCACCCTCGACAAGGCAGAGTGATGTGCGGCAAGGGGGGACGGAGGGAAGGAGGAGGCGGCGGGGCCTGGGGAATATGGGATGCGTGCTCACTCCGACATCCGGACAGCGCAGGAGATCATGTTCGCCGGCTTTCAGAGCGGCGATCGGCCAGTCCAGGGCGGACGGCTTTGTCCGCTCTGAGCCTGTCGGACATGATCTCCTGCGCTGTCCGTCTGTAGTCGCAAGCACTGCATCTCCATATTCCCCAGGCCCCGCCGCCTCCTCCTTCCCTCCTGTTGCTTGGCCGCGCATGGGGAGAAAAAACGGATTTGGCTGGCGCGAATACCCTTCCCATTTTCCACAACCTGCCGCCCTCCACCCTCCGCTCACACTCTCAGAAATCGGCCGTGCCGCCTTGGCTCCGCTCGGGCGAGGAACTGCCGCCGGCGAACACTGCGCCCATCCTTTCCACATATCGCAGAGAACATCCTCCCCATTTTCCACAACCTGCCGCCCTCCACCCTCCGCTCACACTCTCAGAAATCGGCCGCGGCCGCCTTGGCTCCGCCCGGGCGGGGATGACTGGGGCCGGCAGGAGAAATATGGAAATGCAGGGCTTGCGACTACAGACGGACAGCGCAGGGCACAATGTCCGACGAGCTCAGAGCGGGCAAAACCTTACGCCCTGAAAACCCAAAACGCCGCTCTGAAAGCCGGCGAACATTGCGCCCTGCGCTGTCCGGATGTCGAAGTGAGCACGCATTCCATATTTCTCCCGCCGGCCGCAGTCCCCCCGCCCGGGCGGAGCCAAGGCGGCCGCGGCCGATTTCGTCCGGCCTACCATGAAAAGTTCCGCAGTTGTCCTTCTTTCTGCATGTTTGCAAATCCCTGCTGCCGCAGCGCCTCATACAAAACGATCGCCACCGAATTCGCCAGATTCAGCGACCGGATACTCTCATTCATCGGGATCCGGATCGCCGTATCCGGATGCTTCACAAGGATCTCCTCGGGGATCCCGGCACTCTCCTTGCCAAACATAATATAGCAGTCCTCTTCATACTGTACATCCGCATAAGTCTGTCTGGCCTTCGTCGTCGCCATATAAATTTTAGCACCCGGATTCTTCGCCAGAAAATCTTCATAATTCAGGTACGTCGTGACGTCAAGATCCCTCCAGTAATCCATCCCGGCTCTCTGGATCGCTTTCTCATTCAGGCGAAACCCCAGAGGTTCGATCAGATGCAGCCGCGTTCCGGTCGCCACGCAGGTACGTCCGATATTTCCCGTATTTGAAGGAATCTCCGGCTCAAATAACACAATATTCATCTTTGACACAATGATACACTTCCTTTTCTCACATTATTTCACAACCATTCCGCCAACTGAACGGTTCACATCTTCCATCGTTTCCATCCCGGACCATCAAAAATTATCCCTCGATGATCCAAAATGATCCGGCCACCCATTGACACTCCGTTTTTCTGCAATCCGCACGGTAAAGGAGCAATCCAGGCTGAACAGTCACACAATTTTCATGCTGCCGGAGTCCCTAAAACATTTTTTCTTATATACTCCACACGTTTCTCTTAGATACAGAAAAGCCGCCACCGGGGCAGCTTTTCATCATCCTTTCGTCAGATCTGTAGATTTCCTTCCAGATCATACAGAGCGGATACGCTCAATCTTTCTTCCGATATAATTTTCCGAAGGAACATCACTCCTGTTCCTCCGCCCGATACCACTCGTCGGTCTGCGGCTTGTCCAGATAGCGGATCTCTTCTCCGTTTCGGAGGATCCGCTCCTTCCCCGCCATCGTACGCCCGATCACTGCCGCCGGTATGTTCTGTCCGGCCAATTCCCGGACTGCCCGGGCTCCGTCCGGTACCGCTGCCAGCAGTGTATCGCTGCAGAACAGCTGGTACGGGTTCAGGGAAAAGTATTCACAGATTTCTATCGTCTCCTGGCGGATCGGTATGCGTTTCAGCTCCACATCAATCCCGAGATGTGCGTGTTCCGCCATCTCCCAGAGCGCCGCGAAAATCCCTCCTCGGCCAGCCGCTTTCATCGGAAGGGCGCCGTCCTTCTGCAAAATACGGACGGCTGCCGGAAGCATCCGTTCTTTTCCCATTTCTTCCACATCGTGCAGGAAGCTTTCGGAAAAATGACCCGCGAGCTGCGTTCTTCTTACCTCCGCCAGCTTTGCCGCGGCAAACGACGCAACGGACCCCGCAAGAATCAGATCCTGCTCCGGTTCCGCTTCCGGCGGCAGTTTCTCTGCCTTTCCAAACGCCGTCACGGATACCAGCGGACCGGCCACCCGGTCGGTCACCTCCGTATGGCCGCCCAGAACTGCCGCCCCGTATATACCAGCGGCTTCGTCGAGGAGTTTCATCTGTTTTTTCAGTTCTGCTTCCTCATATGTCTCCGGCAGCAAAAGCTGCAGGGTAACACCTACCGGCTCCGCGCAGGCCGCCAGCAGATGGCCGCAGGCTTCATGCACGGAAAACTCCGGCGCAGTTTTCGGAAAGCCCGCCGAGCTTCCGCAGGCCGTCACTGTGATCTGTCCGCCGCTGCGAAACGCGCCATATCCGCACCCGTACGCCGGATATTGTACGACGTCCTCCTGCTGTTTTTCCAGTGTGCGGAGCACAGACCTGGCAAGTGCCGCCTGCGTCAATTTTCCTTTTCTCATTCGCCGCCTCCTTCACCGCCGGTATCGCTACTCTGTTCTCCGGACGTCTGAGCGGAATCCGTCTGTCCGCCGGAACTGCCCTGACCGGAGGAAGACGTGCCGGAATCACCGCCGCCTGAGGATCCGCCGGAACTGCTGCTGCCGGAAGAACCGCTTCCGGAACTGCTGTTATCCGTCGTCCGCCCGGAATCACTGATTGAACTGCCCGTGTCGGACGAGGAAGATGCCGGAGAAGTTCCTCCCGGATACTGTGCCGCCGCCTCGCTGACTTTGCTCAGATCATTGGAAGCGATCGCCGACTGCATGGCAGCGAGAGCCGCCGAATCGCTGGTACTTGTACCAACATGATACGTATTCGGCGTCATATTGTAGGTGCTGGAGTTTACCTGTTCTCTGGTCTCCTCCCCGTTCACTGTGACAACCTTCCACAGCCGCGCCGTATAACCGGTATGACCGCTGGATTCCAGCGTCACGGAACCGTAGGACGCCGAAGAATCCGCTACCAGTTCCGTCGTGGATTCCGTCGTCGTCAGCGTCTCGCTTTCATAAGTCACCTTCCGGTTCGGATCTCTCGTCTCATGTCCGTAAATAACAAAGCCGATTTCGCTTCCGTCCGCATACCCCATAATATAGATCGGGGCATCTGTGTTGTTGACAAACTTAAAATCTTTATATCCCTCCGCGATCGCCGCATCCATAGAAGGCTTGACATAATTGACGATCATCGAATGGTTGTGCCGCTCCGTCACTTCCAGTTCTGCCCGAAGCACCGCCAGATACAGAGTCGTCGACACCTGACAGATTCCTCCGCCGTACGTCTCAACGACACTTCCCATCTCATAGGAAGCCGCCGGAGCATATCCGTTTTCTTCCGTGAACGGAACGACGATCTCTTGCATGGAAAATTCTTCTCCCGGATAGAGGATCGTGCCGTTCACCAACTCAGCCCCGCGCTTCACATTCTGCTTTCGGTTGGAGTTGCTGCCGGAGTAATCCGTGCTGCTGCTTCCGAGAGCGTCGTGAACCAGTGCCAGCTGCTCCGTGTCTCCCTGGGCTTCATCCACATCTGTGACGAGAATCACGCCGCCGTTGCCGCCATGCCAATCGGTGGACATGTAGTTGACTACCTTCTCCACAGAGGCGTCCGTGTTGATCACATAACCATCCTGTCCCTCATGGACCACAAAACTGCCGTCCTCCAGCGTCAGCGTCGCATCCACCGCTGCTGTATTCATGGCCCCCGCCTGGTTTTCGATCACGCTGCGCACCGCCTGCTCATCCACAGAAAACTGAAGTTCCAGTACTTCCGGGCCGGTCTCCTCCAGATAGCGCTGTACCTTAAAACGGTCGAGCACATTTCCTCTCTGCCCCGCGTACAACGCCTGGCGGACCACATCCATATTCGTACAGATAAGCCCCAGTTCCCCTGCCGTCGTCTGCACCGACTGATTCCCGGCATTAAGGCTGATCACGCAGTTCTTCAGTTCTTCCACTCTCGCATTGACTGCCTCTGTGATCTCCTCTTCATTCATACCGCCGACACTGATATTCTCAATGTAAACCCCCTCCAAAGCCGTCTCAGGAGTCTCCGCCTGCACTGCATGGGGAAGTCCGAACACGGCAAACAGGCTGACCGCCAACGCGGCACAGCCCTGGATCCATTGTTTTCTCATTGGCAAGATTCCTTTCTACACTAAAAACGACAGCACAGTTGGCACTACCATCGCAATGACCAGAATGACCGCGATCACTCCGGCGAAGATTCTTTTTCCTTTCTGGTTTTTAAACATGCTTTTTCCTCACAATTCTTCCATAGGTTGACAGGATGGTATCGATCATCCGGGACGCCTCATTTTTCGTCATACTCCCGATCTCCACATCCAGCTTCAGGTGATGATATTCTGTCAGATCCTTCAGATAACCGATCTGCGCGCGCGTGATCGGGCCTTCTTTTTTCACTTTGCAAACCAACGGTCTGGTCTGAAACCATTCGGGATGTTCCTGCGCGTATCGATGTTCCAGAATGTGGTACAGCTCCAGCGTCTCCTGCGCGTCGTCCATGGCCCGGTGTGCGTTTTCCCGGCGGATCCCGAAATAGCCGCACAGAAACTCCAGGCTTCGGCTCTCCAGTTCCGGCAGCGCCTGGCGCGCGATGGTCAGAGTGTCCAGCGCCTCCTTTTCAAATTCCAGGCCGAGATTTACCGCATCGTGCTTGACAAAGCTGTAATCAAACAGGATATTGTGCCCCAGCAGCGGCAGATCCTTACAGAACTCCACCAGCGTCCGCACCGCCTCGTCTCTGCAGGGCGCGTCCTTCACCATCGTCTCCGTGATGCCGGTCAGGCTGGTGATCCGCGGCGGAATCTCCATCTGAGGATTGATAAAAGTAGAATACCGCTCTTTTACCTCCCCGTCAACCACTTTAATGGCCCCGATCTCCAGGATTCTGTCCGTTTTCGGCGTCAGTCCCGTCGTTTCCAGGTCCAATACCACAAAATCTTTCATCCTTTCATCCTTTCCTTCTTCTGACGCACTGCCGCGTCATTATGACAGGCCGGCGTCTGCATCCCCTGCAGTCACTCCGTTTTCCTGTGAGACTGCGCGAAAAAAATGCGGAGCCGCCTGACCCTGTCACGGCATTGTATCTTCTTCACGGACCGCTGTGATAAGCGCATTTCCCGTCAACGGATCTCTCTGGCTGTAATCGAACAGCAGCACCGTTCCACACACTCTTCCGTCTTCATCCACCGTAAAAAATTCCAGGTGCGTCATGCGCATCAGCTGTTTCCACTGATATCCGTCATAATTCTTCAGATATCTGTGTTCCTGCTCCTCTCTCTGATAAAACTGTCTGATACGGTCTTTCTGCTCTGCCAGATCCGGCGCAAACGGCGGACGGGATTTCAGGTTTTCCCGCGCATACAGATCCATCAGCGCGAGCTGCTCACTCTTCCGGCGCTCCACCTGCTTTTTCTCCGCCAGAAAATCCAACAGGATCTCATAACGCCGGATCCTTGTGTGGGCCAGTCCGTCATAACCGTTTTCTTCATAATAAATGCCCAACTCGGAAAAGAAATCAAACATATTGTCATACAGCTGCTCCGCTAATCCCAGAAGATGCGGAAACTGTCCGCTGTTGTAATAGACCTCGACCATTTCTTCCACGACCTTCAGCCGCAGGACGTCCCCGTAGGGAAGCCAGCGGGTGGACAGAACCTCGTAGGGCTCTTCTTCCTGATAAAAGCACTGGTAATCTGCCGTATGCTCCGCCATATAAGAACCGCTCAGCACTTTCAGGAATCCCAGCTGCAGCTGCTGCGGCTTCAAACGATACACATCGGCAAAGGAGCGCCGGAAACTGTCATAATCCTCGAACGGCAGACCGGCGATCAGATCCAGATGCTGATGGATATTCCGCCCTTTCCGGATTTCACAGACCACCGACGACACTTTGGAGAAATCCATTTTCCTGTGGATCTCCCGGATTGTGTCCGGATTGGTGGACTGGACGCCGATCTCCAGCTGGATCAGCCCCGGCCGCATGCTCCGGAACAATTCCAATTCCTCGTCAGTGATCAGATCCGCCGCGATCTCAAAATGAAAATTTGTCTTCTGATTGTCATGTTCCGCCAGGTAGGTCCAGATCGCCATCGCGTGATCCTTCCTGCAGTTGAAGGTCCGGTCCACAAATTTCACCTGCGGCACCTGGTGATCCAGGAAAAACTGCAGTTCTTTTCTGACCAGATCCAGCGACCGGAACCGCAGCTTTTTGTCGATAGACGACAGGCAGTAACTGCAGGAAAACGGACAGCCCCGGCTGGACTCGTAATACAGAATGCGGTTGGAAAAATTCTCCAGATCTTCGTACGGAAACGGGATCTCGCTGAGATCCATCACCGGACGCCAGGGATTCTCATGGATCACCCCATCCCCGTCTCTCCAGGTGATGCCCGCAATCTTGCACAGCCGTCTCTCCATATCATTCGCTCCGGATATCTCTACCCCATCCGGTGTGTCTCCCGGCCGGCTGCTCTCTGCCTCATCTGCCAGGCTTCCCGGCCGGCTGCTCTCCATCTCACCCGACTGGCTTCCCGGCCGACTGTTTTCCGCCCCGCTCGGACGCTGGTAGGCCAGCGCCAGTTCCGCAAAGGTTTTTTCTCCCTCACCCCTCATGATCCCCCGAAGGCAGGGATGCTTTTCGAGCATGGAAACGGCCCGGTAAGAAACCTCGGGGCCGCCCAGCCACAGTTCCGTCCGCGGCAGCACCTTTGACAGGTCGCTCACCAGAGCCTCCACATAAGAAATATTCCATATATAACAGGAAATGCAAAGTACATCCGGCTGCTTTCGGAAAAGACTTTTCAGGATCTCATCCTTCTGCTGGTTGATCGTATACTCTGCAATCTCACACTGAGCGCCCATCGCTTTCGCATAGGCGCTCAGTGTATAAACCGCAAGATTCGAATGAATGTACTTTGCATTAACTGCTGCTAACACAATTTTCATAACTGCTTCAAAACTTCCTCTAAATTCGGCATCGCGGGAATGGCACCGCGGCGTTCCACACAGAGTCCCGCTACCGCGTTAGCGAAGCGGACATAGACTCTCGCGTTCTCTTCCGTCAGCGTCTCCGGCTTCTCATCGTTCTGCGCAAACTGGTACAGCAGACCGCCCCAGAAGGAATCGCCTGCGCCTGTCGTGTCAACGACCTTGCACTCTCTTCCCTTTTCCTGCACTTCGATCTGTCCGGTCTTCAACAGCGCTCCGTCTTTTCCGAGAGTAACTACCACACAGCCCACGCCCTGGCTCAGCAACGCCTCCGCAGCCTCCTTTGGATCTTCGTGATCCGTCAACAGCGCCGTCTCCTCGTCGGAAATCTTCATGATGTCCGCATAGGGGATCATGGAGCGCATATATTTCTTGGCCTCTTCCTCATTTTTCCACAGCAGCGGGCGGTAGTTGGGATCATAAGAGATCAGCGCGCCTGCTTTCTTGGCCTCTTCCACGGCATACATGGTGGCGCTTCTGGCCGGTTCGTCTGTCAGAGACAGAGAACCACAGTGGAAAATCTTCGTGTTCTGGATCACTTCCATCGGGATCTCTTCTTTGCGAAGCTGTGTATCCGCTCCCGGCTTTCTCGCGAAGGAAAAGCTGCGCTCTCCATTCTTCAGCGCGACAAACGCCAGAGTCGTAAAATAGTCCGGATCTTCGATCAGTCCGGTAACATCGATTCCTTCTTTTTCCAGCGTTTCCTTCAAAAGCTTTCCGTGCATGTCGTCGCCGACTTTTCCGATAAACGCCGCAGTCCCGCCGAGACGTGCGATCGCAGCCAGCACATTGGCCGGAGCGCCTCCCGGATTCTGCTCAAACAGCGCCTGTCCTCCCTCGGAAGTTCCATAAGGTGTGAAGTCGATCAGGACCTCCCCCAATGCAGTTACATCTACCATATTCGTGTACCTCTCTTTGCACTTTTTACACCTGTTCCGGCCGGCCGGACAGTTGCATTCTTTCTAACTATAGTATCATGACATAGGAAAAAATTCAAGAAATCAGCCTCATTGTTTCCTGCCACATTTGTTTCCATATTTTTCCAATTTTTATATGCTAAATCTCTTTTTTACGTATCGTTTTCATGTTTTTTGTTTCATTAAGTGACTTCTTTTGCAAATTTTCTTGTTTCCATTCGTTTTTCAGAATAATATTTGAAAAAATAAGAATTATATCATCATATAGTCTGTCCTTCCCGGCTTTTTCCTGATCCTTTTGTTCCAGGAGACCAGGAAAAAAGAAGATACATTTCATACATGTATGAAAAAGTATCCGCCTGAGTTCCTGAAAGCTATGAGAAAACAGCCTGACAGGGCGAATCCCGAACATTTTCGTAACAGTTCAGCTGGCTGAACGGTAACACATTTTCAGGATTTGAAAAGATGAAAAAGATCTTATTTGCCGTTACAGCAAAAACGTCTGTTACGATTTTGCAGCAACTTTACGGACCGGAGGACTGATTTATGCACCAACCTTACATTTTCTATCGATTTGATGTTCAATCTCCTATTCAATTCAGAAAAACGGGAAAATGCGAAGCGGTTTCATCGGTTCAGATCCACAGTCCGCACAATGAAGAAGCTTATGAACTGATCATAGAAACAGAAGGAACTGTCTGTCTGCAGTTCATGAATTCCCGCTGCTGCGCCGTGCCCGGCGAATATCTACTGCTCCATCCTTCCCTTCCCAGACAGAGGATGACGCCTGGCAGCGTAAAAAATCTTCAGGAAAGCAAATGCAGCTTCTACTGGATGCGGTTTTCCTGTTCTTCCCCCGCACTTTTTTCTGGAACTCTTGCCGAGAGCAGCAGGCAGAAAGCCGGCACGATCCCCCTTCCAATCCACGGCGCACTGATCCATCCTCAGAAAGCACTTCTGCTGATGCGGCAGCTTCAGGACTGCGTCCGGTCAGGATATGACGCCTGCTATCTGAACTACATGGCGACACTGATCATCTGCGAGATTTCAAATCAGCACCGCTTTTTCCTCTCACGAGGAGAAAACGGTGCTGCAAACACGAAGAAACAACTGTACAATGACATCATCGATTACGTGAATTATTTCATCAACGATGACCTGAAAGTCACCTCGATCGCCCGGCATTTCGGATATAATGACAAATACCTGTCCCGATATTTCAAGAAAATGTCCGGCGTCAGTCTGAAACATTATATTCTCAGCCAGAAAATCGAGCGTGCCAATTTTCTTCTCACAGATACGAATCTCACAGTCAGTGATATTTCAAACTCCCTTGGTTTTTCAGATTACCATAATTTTATCCGGGTCTACAAGTCCATGACGTCCATGACTCCTTCAGAGTACCGGAATCTCTACTCGCAGCGGATTTTGGAACATCACTGATCACCGTGCAGAAACCTCTCCCCGAATTCCACCGCAGGAACCGGCCGGCTGTAATAATACCCCTGGCCGTAATTACAGCCGATCGACTGCAGGAATTTTTCGTCAGCCTCTGTCTCGACCCCTTCGGCAACCGTCCGGATCCCGATATCTTTTGCGATCTGGACCACGTTGCGCATCATGGTCTTCTGCTTCGCTTCCCGGTTCGTCCCCATCGCCATCAGAAACTCCCGGTCCAGTTTCACCTCGTCAATCTCCAGGCCAGACAGAATATTCAGAGAAGAATAGCCGCTGCCGAAATCATCCATGGAAATCTGAAAACCTTTTTTCTTCAGCCGAAGGATCGTCTGGTTCAGTTCCTCCAGGTTCTCCGCCGCCAGTCCCTCCAGGATCTCCAGGACCAGATACTTTCTGGGAACTCTGTAGTGGTCTGTGATCTCACACAGCCGGTCGATGTAATCCTCCTGATAAAACAGAAGCTTCGACTGGTTGACGGCGATCGGGAAAATGGTGATTCCCTGATCCAGCCAGTTTCTCTGCATCTGACACGTCAGTTCCACCATATGCAGATCCAGCTGCGCGCAGAATCCATTCTTCTCAAACACCGGGATAAACCGGTCCGGATAAATCATGGAGCCGTCCTTCCGGATCCAGCGCACCAGAGCCTCCGCTCCGCAGATCGTTCCGCCCTCCAGATCTTTTTTCGCCTGAAGATACAGATGAAACTCTCCGTTTTCCAACGCTTCCTGACGGCTGCTCTCGATCATCACGTTCATCTGTTTTTCCTCGTGCATCTTCTGATCATAAAAAGCAATCTCGCTCTCATGACCGTTCCGGATCATCTTCATCGCAAACTCCGAATGAGCTAGAAGTCTTTTTCCGAGTTCTTCCCTGTCCTGCGGCTCCTGTTCCACTGCAACGCCGCAATACAGGGTGATCGCATAATTCTTATGAAAATTCGCAGTCAGGCCGCTGATCTGCTCCATGATCCCATGCAGCCGCTCCCTGATCCGTTCTTCCTCCGTCTCGCCGAGCAGCAGATAGAACTGATCCGGCTTTTCCCGGCAGCATCGCTCCTCCTTCTTCAGCAGACGTTTCAACAGCGCCGCCGTTTCCACCAGGAGTTCATCCGCCTGGTCCTTTCCGAAAATATCATTGATATACTGAAAATGCCGGAAATTCAGCGCCGCCACACAGTATCCGGTATCCTGAGCCAGCAGCCGCTCCGCCTCCCACTGGAATTTGCTCAGATTGTCCATGCCGGTAAGCTGATCCTGCTCCGCCAGTGACAGGATCTTCCGATTGTCTTTCTTCGTATTTCTATAGGTATAAATGATCGCCGTAATACAGGCCAGGAAGAGGATCGCAAAGGCGCCCACGACCAGAACGATCATCGAATAGATCGGGCTGTGAATGTCTTTTCCATTGTCAATGTAGATCAGATTCCATCCATTGTCTCCCATAGAAGCGCAGTAAAGCGTATAGGAAGTCCCCTCCCAGCGGATCGTCTTTCTGAAGATCGCCTCCCGGTCAGCGTCCGACCGGTCCGGGAACTCCGCGGAAGCGATCATCCGCTCTCCGTCATCCAGAACCGTCTCGCCCTCCGACGAAGCGATCACCGTTCCGTCATTCTTCGTCCAGAAAATAGTGATCTTGTCTCCGGCAGTGGTGACGCTGTTGATGACGTTATAAAATTCATCCAGCCCCTGAATTCCAGTCAGTGCTCCCTTCACAACATCTCCCTGATACACCGGGATCGCATAAGTGACCACACGGGCGCCGTTTTCCTCATAGACCTGGGAGACGGCGTTCTCTCCGCTCCAGGCACTCCGGATCGCTTCCTGCGCCTCCGCTGGGCGGCTGCTGAACGCGTACGGTCTGTCGCTTCCCGGCAGATGGATCTCAAGTTCCTCTGTGCCGGCCGCATAATATCCTACTTTATAAAAAGAAAAATTGGGGGCCAGATCCCTGACCTGATCCGCGATGACCATCTCCCGGGAGAGAAGGCCTTTCTCCATCAACGCCTCCAGGATCTGCAGCATTTCAAAATCCGTAGACATCTGCTCCTGAAACCGCAGCCGGTATTCGTTGACCAGAGAATCCACGTATGCCGTATAAGACCGCTCCTCCGCCTTCCGCACAGCCACCACAACAATGGTGGACGACACAAGGATCACAGCGCTGATCAACACAAGCACTGCCGTGTATTTTATGATCTTTGTTCTCAGATGTTCCTGTTCCATGTCTTTTCTCTGTTTTTCTCTCAATGATCTCTTTCCACCGGCCCTTTCCCTATGTCTTTGCGAATTCTGCGGTTTCGCTAAAGACATTCTATAGTATTCCCCCGGCAATGTCCACGCGTTTTGCCCATTTTCTTATATATGGAAAATCGGGTTCCGGCATCCGGCCATTGAGAATCGCTTCGCGATGGACTGGACAAGGAAGAAAAGGAAGTCTATAATAAAGGCACGGAACTTTCCGGAGAGAAGAACGTCTCCGGAAAGCGCTGAACAAGCTACTGCAACATAAGAGAAAGGATTATTAACAATGAGTCATTCCAGATCAAAAAAATCGAGAAAGAAAAATCCGGTTCCCGGTATTGTCCTCTCACTGCTGCTTCTGGTGGCCGCGGGCATTTTCCTCTGTCTGCTGTATCTGACACATATGCTTACGAACACCTATCTGTTTGTGGCAGCGGGAGCATGTCTGATCGCTGTTCTGATCACCTTTTACCTCACCAGGAATTTCCGCAAGCGGATCCCCTTCGTCTTCGGAAGTCTGTGGTTCCTGCTCTGCATCGGAATCTTTTCCGTCGGAAGCATTTATCTGTACCGGACGCAGGCAGCGCTGCAGGCCATCGCAGGTACAGAGACGGAAATCTCCAATGTCTCCGTCTATGTGCGGATAGATGATCCGGCACAAACACTGTCAGACGCGTCCGGCTATTCCTTCGGTATTCTCAGCACGCTTGACCGGGAAAACACCGATACAGTCGTGTCCAGGATCAACGAACAGCTGGGCGTCACCATCCAGACCGCCGAATTCGACGGACTGACACAGCTTGCCGACGGACTCCGGAACCATCAGGTAGACGCGCTGATCCTCAACGACGCTTACCTGGATCTGTACGAGGAGTTTGACGGATACACGGAATTCCCGTCACAGATTCGCGCGCTGAGCACAGAAAGCATCGAAACCGCAGTCCAGAATAATGAACTGACGTCCACGACGGTACAGGACCTGAACGATAACCCAGTCCTCAATATTTACATCAGCGGAAGCGATACGAGAGAATCCACTCTGCCGTCCCGCAGCCGCAGCGACGTCAACATTCTGGCAAGCATCAATACCCAGACCCATCAGGTACTCCTGATCTCCACTCCGCGTGACTATTACGTGCCGCTGTCCATCTCCAACGGAGTTCCGGACAAGCTGACCCACGCCGGGATCTACGGAGTACAGGTCAGCATGGATACCCTGTCCATGCTCTACGAAGTTCCGATCGACTACTATTTCCGCGTAAACTTCAACGGTTTCGTGGACATCATCGATGCCCTCGGCGGAATCGACGTTTATTCCGACTACACCTTTGACAGTGGTAACGTCTCTGGCTATCACTTTAACGAAGGATGGAATTCCGTGAACGGCGAAGAGGCGCTTACCTTCTGCCGGGAACGTTACGCCTTCGCTTCCGGTGACAGACAGCGAGGAAAAAATCAGATGGCCGTGATCCAGGGTGTATTGAACAAAGCCACCAGTCCCGCGATCCTGTCCAACTACACCTCCGTACTGGACAGCGCGGCAGGATGTATGGAGACAAACGTTCCCTACGATACCATCGCTGAGATCGTCCGCGATCAGCTTGCGGGCGGCGGCAGCTGGAACGTCGTCAGCTACAGCGTGGACGGTACCGGAGACAGCCAGGTGCCATACTCCATGAGTTCCTCCGTCTACGTCATGATCCCGGACACCTCCACCGTGGACCAGGCAAAATCCCTGCTGGCTCAGGTGGCGGCGGGCGAGACACTGCAGCAGTAAAACAAGAAAACATCCGGCCGCATTCTTCCGCTCCGGCGGAAGATGCGCTCCGGCCGGCTGACAAAAAGCCTCCGGATTTCCACAGTGTTCTGTGAAAATCCGGAGGCTTTTCGTTACAGTTCAGCCCGGTCTGCGCATTTCCTGCGCAGACTGTATGAAAACATAGTGTCTGTGGGTATCCAGCCCATCGCGAAGCGATTTTCAATGGCTGGAATTTTTTTACACATCGATCTCTTTCAGATATCTCTCCAGCGCATCCTGCCAGGACGGAAGACGCTCAAAGCCATTCTCCGTCAGCTTCTCTTTGCTCATTCGGCTGTTGGAAGGCCGTTTCGCCTTCGCCGGATACTTGCTGCTGTCCACCGGCGTCACATGCACTTTCTCATAGACTGGATTGATCTTCGCTGCCTGGCGGAAAATCTCGCAGGCGAATTCGTACCAGGAGCAGAGTCCCTCGTTGGTCGCGTGGTATCTGCCGTACTTGTCCGTCTCCACCATATCCACCAGCAATCTCGCCAGGTCGTACGTATACGTCGGGGAACCGATCTGGTCGTCCACAACTGTAAGTTCCTCGTGGGTCTTTCCAAGGTTCAGCATCGTCTTGATGAAATTCTTTCCGTTTACGCCGAATACCCAGGCGATGCGGACAATGTAGTATTTCGTCAGATATTTCTCAACGGCAAGCTCGCCCTCATATTTTGTCTGGCCGTACACGTTCAGCGGATGACGCTCATCGTCCGGCTCCCACGGGCGCGTGCCCTGGCCGTCAAACACGTAATCTGTGCTGATATAGATCATCTTCAGGTCAAGCTCCGCGCAAACCTTCGCGATATTTTCCGTACCGTTGGCATTGACCTGACGCACCTTGTCAATCTTGTCCTCGTCTTCCGCCAGATCCACGGCCGTCCACGCTGCGCAGTGGATCACTGCTTCCACATCGGACGCCCTGATCACACGTTCCACGGAAGCGGCGTCGGTGATATCCATCTCCTCGATGTCCACGCCGATCCCCGTGTGATTCCGCTTTGCAAGTTCATTCATCACATCGTGGCCAAGCTGTCCCTTGACCCCTGTCACCAATACTCTCATCTCATTACTCTCCATTTCGATGTATCACGGCTCGCAGCGATTCCTCTGGCCGAACCGCTGCCACGGCTCAATACAGTTTCTCCAGATACTTCCCATTGAGCACATCCATCAGATAACTGCCATACTGATTCTTTTTCAGCGGCTGAATATCCTCCAGCAGCTGTTCCTTGCTGATCCAGCCGTTCAGATAGGCGATCTCCTCCAGACATGCGATTTTGCGGTGCTGATGCGTCTCCATGGTCTTGACGAAATTCGTCGCCTCGACCAGAGACTCGTGAGTCCCCGTGTCCAGCCAGGTAAAGCCCTGTCCCAGAAGCTCCACATTCAACTCACCCGCCTCCAGATAAATCCTGTTCAGGTCGGTGATCTCCAACTCGCCTCTCGCGGACGGTTTCAACTCCTTCGCATACTGAACCACCCGGTTGTCATAAAAATACAGACCGGTGACACAGTAATTGCTCTTCGGGTGCTCCGGTTTCTCCTCGATGGAGACCGCCTTGCCCTCAGCGTCAAACTCCACGATTCCGAACCGCTCCGGATCATCCACATAATATCCGAAGACCGTCGCGCCCTTCTCTCTGGACGCTGCACTCTTCAGGCGTTTGTTCAGGCCGTGGCCCGCAAAGATATTGTCGCCAAGGACCATCGCCACAGAATCATCGCCGATAAACTCCTCGCCGATGATAAACGCCTGCGCCAGTCCGTCCGGCGACGGCTGCACGGCATAAGAAAGCGAAATACCGAACTGATGTCCATCTTTCAGCAACGCTTCAAACCGCGGCGTGTCATCCGGTGTAGAGATGATCAGGATATCGCGGATCCCCGCGTTCATCAGCACAGAGAGCGGATAATAGATCATCGGTTTGTCATAGATCGGTAGCAGCTGCTTGGACGTTACCATCGTCAGCGGGTAAAGACGCGTACCGGAACCTCCGGCAAGAATAATTCCCTTCATATTCCTGTTTCTCCTTTTGTTCTGTTCAGACCACTGCTGTCAGTTCCCGAAACGTGTCACACACTCCGCGCGGTGAGAAAAGTATTCCCGGAACGATCCAGCAGTCCTGTCACATTTCTTTTTGTACATGTTACATACATTATAAAAGATGACGTAACGTCACTTTCAAGTACTTTCTTTCTTTTTACGGATAATTCCGTAACTGTTCAGCGGACCGGACAGTTACACGATTCCCACAAATACACCGGCCTCTTTCGTAATGGAAAACACCCGGGAAGTCTTCTGCTCCACATAGTTCCGAAAATCCTTAAAACGCTCCAGCAGATACTGATTCTGATTCCCGTGGCAGGACAGCACATATTCCACCAGCGGCTCTGGCCGGTCCACCAGCAGCCGGTCCTCATAGAGCCGCATTTCCACCTCGCGAAAATACGGTTCCAGATACGTTCTCCCGTTCTCCAGCCCGAACTTTTCATACAGCTTATCCGCCGACAGCGTCACCCTGCTGTCGAATCCCTGTACCAGTTCGCTGATCTCCTTCATATGTCTGCTGCTGTAAGTGCTGCACACGAACACTCCGCTCTCCCGCAGCACCCTGCGCACTTCCCGGCAAACCTGAGAAATATCGTCACAGTAAAACAACATATGATTAGCGATGACCAAATCAAAAGAGTCCTCCGGAAACGGGATCTTGTGGGCATCCACTATTTCAAAGCGGAATCTTCCGTCGTCCCCGCCGATCTCCCTCCTGGCGTCCCGGAGCATTCCCTCGGAAATATCCGAGATGACGATCTCGATGTCTTCCGGGATCCTGTCTCTGTTTTCTGTCCAGAGATTTCCATTTCCGCTCCCCAGTTCCAGCACCTTCATACCGTCGTGCAGTCCGCACTGCTCCATGACCCATGGGAACCACCCCTGCGGATTCTGGGAATACAGGCTATGCAGGCGGATCCTGGCGGAAATATTGCTCGCATTCTGGTACTGGCTTTTCAGACTCTTCTCCATCCCTGTCAGACGGATCAACTCCAGCATCTGGCTCCAGTCGATCTCGTGCTCATTCTCAAGAGCCGCCGCCGTGTCCTGCACCGCGTGCTCCATCAGCTGCAGCTGCTCGATCTTATCCTGGATCAGTTTCTGCTGCAGTTTCAGGGAATTCAGCATATAATGCCAGTCCATATCATTGATCGTCATCTCACGGATATCATCCAGAGAGAACCCAAGATATTTCAACAGGAGGATCTGCTGCAGCCGGGCGAAGTCGGAGTCCGTATAATACCGGATCCCGGACTCGCTGACCCGGGACGGCTTTAAAATATTCTTCTTATCATAAAACCGGATTGTTCTCACCGACACATTCGCCATACCGGCAAACTCCCCGGAAGTATAATACCCGTCCTTTGGCATTCCTATCCTCCTTCCGCCTCTCCCGGCTCATCCGCCGACATGGTCATTCATCCTCGTGATATCCGGCATCGAGATCTTCCTGATAGAACATTCTCTTGGCCTGACGTTGCTCTTCGATCTTCTGGGAAAGCAGCTCACGCACTTCTCTTGCGTTTTTCACGCTCTCAATATCAAAGTCCTTCTTCGTCGCGTCGGAACTGCAGCAGTGGATGGTTCCCACGCCGAAGATCCGCTGTATGAAACTCTGGTCAAACGTAAGGTCCATGATCCGGTAAAGACGTACCTCATCCTCTCTCACATGGAGAAATCCCGTCCGGATAAACAGCCGCTCTTCTTCCAGCTCATACACGGTAAAGGACAGCGGAAGCCCGAAAATCGTCCGTTTCCTGTCGCGCCATAAAAGATCCATCTTTTCCTCCCTTCTTTTTCCGGCAGCCGTTCATCCATCCGAACCGCTGCCATTTCCTGCCGCTTTCTTTTTTCTTACTTTACTGCTATTGCATACATTGCCGCAGCGGCAATCTGATAAGATTTTATCATATTTTCGATGTCCGCGCATTCATTCGGCTGATGGATCAGCGCCTGCTCCCCCGGAAAGACGGGGCCGAACGCCGCCATATTCTCGAACGTCTTTGCATAGGTTCCGCCGCCGATCGCCAGCGGTCTGGCGTCTGTGCCGGTTTCCTCACGGTATACCGCCATCAGCTTCTGCACCAATTCCGAGTCCTTCGGAAGATACAGCAGCCGCGCCTGTCCCTCCAGCTTCGCCTCCAGACCATACTCCGCCGCAGCCGTTTTTACCCTTTTGATCATCTGCTCCTTATCCGCATTTTTCGGGTAACGGATATCCAGCGTCAGGCTGATCTGTTCCGGCGTTGCCCGGACAATCCCGAGGTTCACGGTCGTCTCCCCGGTCTCCTCGTCCCGATAATAAATTCCCAGGGAAGATCCTCTGCTCTCCCCGCCGAGCTTTTCCCGGACAAAACGCGCCACACATTCCAGATCCTCCTCCAGATCCGCATCCGCAACAGCCGCGAACAGCTTTTTCGCCGCATTCACGCCATCCTCCGGCATGCTTCCGTGTGCGCCTTTTCCGGTCGCCGTCACAGTTGTCCTTCCGTTCTCCTCCTGTACGGAGATCCCGTCGCCCGGCGTCACCTTCAGCGTTCCTTCCACTTCCAGCACACAGCGCGGCGTCACAACATTTCTGGCTGTGCCTCCTTCCAGACGGATCAGCTTCGATTTCTCCGCATGTTTTCTGCTCCGCGTCACCGTCCAGCCCAGCTGTCCCTTCTCACAGAAGATCAGCGGATAATCCGCATCCGGGGTGAATCCGATCGCCGGAAGTTCCCCGCCGTTCTGAACGTAATACTTCACACAACTGGAACCGTTCTCCTCATCCGTCCCGAAGATCACACGGATCCTCCGGTCCAGCTTCAGTCCGGCGTCACGGATCGCTTTCAGCCCGTAGATCGCCCCGATGACGGGTCCCTTGTCGTCCAGCACTCCGCGGCCATACATTTTCCCGTCGTGGATTTCTCCGCCAAACGGCGGGTACGTCCATCCGTCTCCTTCCGGCACCACATCCAGATGGCCGAGCACCGCCGCCATCTCTTCCCCGTCGCCGTATTCCACCCAGCCGACTCTGTCCGCCATGCTGCCGGTGCGAAATCCAAGTTTTTTCCCAAGCTCCAGTGCATGTTCCAGCGCCCGCTTCGGCCCCTCTCCGTACGGCGCGCCCGGCAGCGGATCGCTCTTCACACTCCGGATCGCAATACTTTCACGGATCGCCTCCAGGATCTCCTCCTTCATTTCCAGGATACGGCGGTTTATCTCTTCATATTCAGCTCTCACAGTCTCCATCCTTTCTTCATAAACGCATGACAACTCAGCCCGCTGAACTGTCATACGAGATCAACAGATCTTTTTCTTCTCACGATTATATTAATCTGAGTTCGCTGTGAAGTCAATCAATTCGGCAAAGATATACTCTTTTTCAGTAATAATCCGATCAGAATCGCACATTTACAGCGCAGTCCGCACGAACACATAACGCCTGTAAGCATCCTGCCCGTCGCAAACGGATTTTGAAAGTGACAACAGCGTCATCGTTTCTCCGACGGAACTGCCGCCAGTTCCAGGAACCATTCAGCCATAGCCGCGCCCTATTATTCTGAATTCAAAATAATTTATTCGAATATTTAGACTATTCACTCTTTATTTTATGACTTTTTTCTTACATTTTTATATTTATTCTTATATTTCTTGTTTGTGCTTTACTTTTATCAGAATTTAGGCTATGATAAAAGTAGCAAAAAAGCTCGTGTAATTCCAGACAGAAGGGAGGTAGGAATTATGAAGACCAGAACAAACAGACGTATTCTTTCTATTTTGTTGTCAATGCTGATGTGCATCTGGATGATGCAGCCGGTCCCGATCTGGGCGGCTGGCGAAGCAAGTCCGAACGATGCAACAGTCACAGTCTCCGGCAGCGCCGAAACGGACAGCGCTTCAGATGTTTTGCCGTCTTCGGACGACACCCAACCTGCTGATCAAACCGATACAGAAAGTAATCTGAAACTCCTGGACAGCACCGGCGCTCCCGCAGAAAGCGGATACAGCGAAAAAGACAACCACATAACCGTGACAGAGAGCGGAACCTGGACCGCAGTCATCGATGGAAAAGAGTCCCCGACAGGTCTCTTGGTTGCAGCCGGATTCCACGGAATCCTCACCGTTCGGAACACAGACAAGGCATCCGGCGAAACCCTGGCGGAACGGATCTTCCTGTTCGACGGCACTGCCGCCGACGCGATCTCCCTTTCCGCTGTGACTGCATCGGTTTCCGGCTCTAAACTGACAGACAGCCAGGGGCAGAACGTTCCCGTGTTCCCCATGGAACACGCGGAGGGGATCACATCCCTGCACATTGACGACACATCATTTACGATGGGCGCAGTACCTTCCAGCGCAGCGCTCTATCTCGTACCGAAGGCAGCGGATCACACCGTCACCTTCTCCCGCGGAGACTCCGCACAGGAAACTCTGAAAATCACCTGGAACGGAAGCGCATTTGCACTCCGGACCCAGAAGGAAAACGAATGGACCATTGCCCCGTCCATGAAAGACTGGACCTACGGACAGACGGCATCCACGCCTGCAGGACAGGCGAAATACGGCGAAGTACTCTTCACCTATGCTGCATCTCCGGACGGGACATTCGGCACAGAAGTTCCCTCCAATGCAGGCGCCTGGTATCTGAAAGCGGAAGTGACGGCGACTGACGATCATACCGGACTTTCCGAGATCGTTCCGTTCACGATCCATCAGGCAGAAAGCACTGTCGCGATCACCACAGAATCCTTGGACAAGATCTACGACGGAAATCCCGTAGCAGCACCTGAAGTTCAGAAGACAGGAAGCACAAACGACGTTCACTTTCTCTGGCAGCAAAAGAATGCTTCCCAGTGGAATGACCTGACGGAAGTTCCTGCTCACGCCGGAGAATACAAAGTCATCGCCACGGTAGAGGGCGATACCAATCACACTTCCGCATCGGCGGAAAAAACCTTTACCATCACGGCAGCAGAAAACACCTGGACGGAACCGCCGGCTGTCTCCCACACAGCCTACGGAACCGCTCCCGCTCCGACGGCGAAAGCCGCATTCGGCGCCGTACAGTTTACCTACAGCAGCACAAAAGACGGCGCCTACGATGAACTGCCCGCGGACGCACCGGCAGGCACCTGGTACCTGAAAGCCGAAGTTCCTGCAACAGGGGACTACAGCGGACTCAGCGCTATCCTGGAATTCCGGATCACCAAGGCTGCCGCACCGGCGCTGACGCTTCCGGATCCTCTCACTGCGGAACAGGATTCTCTCCTTTCCACACTGACACTTCCGGGCGGCTGGACCTGGGCGGACGGCAGCCAGAAGGTTTCTGCCGGAAACAACGGATACCCGGCACGTCTCACAGTAGACGACCGGAACTATGATTACACCTCCGTGGACGGCTACAACGCAGACGGCCACTATGTGGAACGTCTCATCCCGGTAGCTGTGACCCGGGGCAAAAACACATGGACCGAGTCACTCACCATCAAAGACTGGATCTACGGACAGAAACCCTCAACGCCGACTGCAAAAGCCGCACACGGGGACGTGACTTTTACCTACAGCGCTGACATGGACGGAACCTTCACCGAAGAAGTTCCGACTCAGGCCGGCATCTGGTACGTAAAGGCCACCGTTCCGGCGAGCGACGCTTACGAAGAACTCACTCAGATCGCAGAATTTGTGATCCATAAAGCGGATCCTTCTCCCAAGCGTCCCGATCTGGAAGCCTTCTATGGACAAAAGCTTAACAGCATCAGCCTTCCGAAAGGCTTCACCTGGGATTATCCGGATCTGCCGGTTGGAGATGTCGGTAATCAGTTGTTTACCGTCACCTACACTCCGGAGGATACCGCCAATTATGAAACCCTGACGAACTTCACGCTCGCAGTAGTCGTGAAACAGGCAGAGAACACATGGACCGAGGAACCGGCAATCAAAGGATGGACCTACGGAAGCAAGGCAAACACCCCGACTGCGAAGACAGCGTTCGGAACGCCTTACTTCCTCTACAGTGACAAAGCCGACGGAACCTACACATCCACAGTTCCTGCAAACGCAGGTACCTGGTATCTGAAAGCAGTCACAGACGGAACAGACAATTACAAAGAACTCACCAGCAAAGCAGTCGCATTCACCATAGAACCGAAATCTTACGAGGAAAAAGGTTCCATCACCATTCCGAAGATCGACAGCAGCACAGATATTTCCAAACTGGAGATCAAGGACGGTGACACAACACTGAAACAGGGAACGGACTACGAAGTCAAAAAGACACTGAAAGACAAGACCATGTCCGTGACGATCACCTTCAAAGGCAACTACAAAGGCACCGTGGTAAGAACTTACACAGCTACCGAGAAAGAGATCGAAGCACACAAAGCCGCACAGCAGGTAAAGAGCGTACAGACCGGAGACAGAAACATGACGGAAGTCTGGGCAGCCCTGACGATCCTCTCACTGGCCGCCGTACTGCTCCTGATCTGCATCCTGCGGGTGAGAAAAAAGAACCGGGAATTGACGGACTTCTGATTTCCGATAACAGTTCCGTCCGCTGAATTGTTATAATCCCTCCCACCACTTTCTAAAGAAAGCCCCCTGCCCCGGGCGGCGGATCCGCAAGGATCCGGCCGTTCCGGGGCAGGGGGCTTTTTCTGCTTTTCAGCTTATACCTGTCAGAATCAGGTTATATTTATTATTTCACAGTCACTTTCAACTGTGCGGTATTCGATGCATTTCCGTCGGAGTCAATGACATGATATCCCAGTATGTATTCTCCCGGAGTATTGGTGTCCGCCTCCCCGGAGATCTGGATTCCCTGGTACAACTCGTCGCGGCTGTCTTTGTCGTCTGAAATGTCCTGAACGTAACTCAGCGGATTGAATTCCGCTCCGCGCTCTACCTCAACGGAATACTGCGTCAGATAAAACCGCGGACTCGCGGCAGAAAGCGCCGCGATCGCGGCCTCGTTCTGCGCCTGTCCGTCGTCTGCGGCAGTCTGTGCATCTGCAGACGCATCTGTATTCTGAGCATCTGTTCCCTGGGCGTCAGTGCCTGCCGCATCCGCATTCGGGGCATCCTCCTCAGCGCCTGCTGCCTGAGCGGCAGCGCTGGCGTCTGTGGTATACTGTACCTTTCTTGTCTCTTTGGTCACATTGTTTTTGCTGTCCTTCGCCACATAGATGACAGATGCCTCCGTCCCGTCAGCGTTGGGAATAATACTCTCGATCGTAACGGTGTCTGTCACATCTCCGTCACGGTTATCCGTCGCAGTGACGCCTTTCATCAGCACAGAACTGTCCGTGCCGGCTACGTAAGTAACCGTTTCCTCCGGGATCGTGATCTCCGGGCCGTTCCGGTCTTCTCCGACATAAACCACTACGTTTCCGGCCAGCAGAACCACACAGGCCAGAAACAATATTGCTACAAGTCCTTTTCTCATCTCTTACTTCTCCTGTTTCCTCGCGTAATCCCCGTAGTACTTTCCGTAATTCTTTCCGTACTTTCCATAGGCCTGCTTCTGCATGTCCACTTTATTCAGTACTACGCCAAGAATCGGACAGTTACTCTTCTCCAGCTGTGCCTTGACCTCCTGGGCAAAGCGGTAGCTGATCACACCGGATTCGATCACCAGAATCGCCCCGTCGCACTCTTCCGCGATCACCGCGCTGTCGATTACGTTTCCGAGCGGCGGCGTGTCAATGATCACATAATCATAAACCTTACGCACCGCTTTCAGGAACGAGCGGAAATTTTTTCCGCCCAGCAATTCCGCCGGATTCGGCGGAAGCGGACCGGAATAGATCAGATACAGTTTCGGAATATTGGTAGAATATACCACATCCTGTAATTCCGACTGTCCCGTAAGATAATGCGTCAGGCCCTTCACCGTCTGCTGGCCGGCTTTCGTGCTTCCGAGAAGCACGGATTTTCTGAGATCCGCGTCTATGAAAAGAACGTTCTTTCCACTCTCCGCCAGAGAAATCGCCAGCTGAAGGCTGACGCTGCTTTTGCCCTCATTCGGTGTACAGCTTGTGATCGCGATCACCTTTTTATCGTCTCCGCAGAACTGAAGGTTTGCCCGGAGAGATTTGTACGCCTCTTCAATCTGGTAATTATTTTTTTCTTTCTTTACAGTAACCTGATTCACGACAATTCCCTCCCTTTACCGTCTTCTCTTCGTTTTGCTTTTTCTGGATTTTTTGGTTTCCCCTTCCGCCAGCGGGATCGTTCCGAGCGTACTCAGTCCCAGATAGCGCTCCACATCTTCCGATGTACGGATCGTATCATTCATCAGATAGGAAACCAGAATGATAGCTACTGCCGCAACAAATCCGAGAACAGCGCCCATCAGTGTATTTTTCATCGTGGAAGGACCGACCGGAGTTTCCGGAATGTTCGCTTCCTCAAAGACCGTAACCGCCTCAATGTTCATAACACTCTGAATCTCATCAGCTGCAAAATCTCTCACGGAATTTGCAATGTCGCAGGCGAGATAAGGATCCGCATCCTCTACGTGAATTGTGATGATACGAGTATCCGTGGCTGTTTCCACCGAAATTTTTGCCAGAAGCTCCGAGGACTTCATATCAAGGTCCAGATTACTAATCACAGACTCCGCTACCTGACGGCTCTGGATCATCTGGGCACAGTCCTGCGTCAGCTGCTCGCTGGCCTGCAGATCGCTGCTGGTCACCGTATCGCTGTTCTGCTGTGTAAGAATATACATTCTCGTCGTCGACTGATACTGCGGGGTCAGGAAAATCCTGGTAGCCAGCATTGCCGCCAGTCCGACCGCCGCTGCCGCAAGCACGATCACAAGTGCCTTGCTCCAGAGTACATGAAAAAGTTCCAGTAAATTAATCTCAACTTCATCGTTGTTCTGCTGTGTTGTTTCCATTGTTCCTCTCCTATCCTATGTTTTCTGTGATTTTCTGTGGATTGCGGATGAAAATGCGTTCCGTATAAGCTTTTCCCATTTTTTTCTCCATATATTCCACACATGGACCTAAATTGGGCGTGCGCTTGTTCGTTCTGTGGCAGTCGGAACCGACAAAGTCCAGCATATCGTTCTTCATCAGCTTTTTGCAGAACCGCCTGATCTGGAATCCTTCCTCTCCCAGGATACTCCCGGCGTTCACCTGTAAATACGCGCCGATTTCCCTGAGTGCTTCCAGATTTTCAAAATCCTTCCGGATCTGCGGATACCGCTCCACATGGGCCACGATCGGAATAAAACCGTGGCTGACCAGATCATAGATCCGCTCCCTTGCAAAAGAAAAGTCTGTTGCCTGGGAAAATTCTGTCAGAACATAATCAGAACCGGCCATCGTCGGGCGCTCCCTGCTGCTCAGCGTCTCCACCATGGACATATTTGCATGAAACTCGCAGCCCAGATACAAGCGCAGGTCACTGACGATCGTCGCTTCCGACTTTTCTTTTAAAAGCGCAAACTGACGCTCGATTTTTTCTTTTGGAGTCTCAAACATTTCGCGGCGATAGTGAGGCGTCAGAATAATAGAACGGACACCGTCCTCATACTCCATCTGCAGCATCTTCAGCGCCATCTCCATCGTTCTGGCGCCGTCGTCCACTCCGGGTATGATGTGACAATGTATATCGAATAGATTTTTCATACATCTTCACCTTAAAAGAGTCTTTTCCTTCTATTAATATCATTTATGTCAAAAAAAGTCAAGATATCTGTAGTACTTTCTCATGTCACCGTAACCGTCCAGCCAGTTGAATGGTTTCAGCCTCCGGACGACTTTCGTCAGATGCTGCCGCATGAAAACCTCAGAATTTTCTCCGGACCTCTCTCCAGCAGGATTTCAGACGCCGCCAGGCCGGCCACACCCCTGGACAAAAGTAAAGATCTTAAATACCGGGGATCAATCTCTTCGGAAGATATCCCTCGTGTATACTTTCTCTTTTACATCATCCAGGCACTTGTCATATCTGTTCGCGATAATAGCCTGCGACATCTCCTTGAATTTCTTCAAGTCGTTCACCACTGTGCTTCCAAAGAATGTGCAGCCATCTTCCAGAGTCGGCTCATAGATCACCACGGTGGCTCCCTTTGCCTTGATCCTCTTCATGACCCCCTGGATACTGCTCTGACGGAAGTTATCCGAATTACTCTTCATAGTCAGTCGATACACACCAATTACACATTTCTTTTCCTCATTAGCGCTGTAATCGCCGCGGTTGAAATAGTCATAGTAACCAGCCTGTTTCAGTACACGGTCAGCAATAAAATCTTTCCTGGTCCTATTACTTTCCACGATCGCCTCTATCAGATTCTCAGGTACATCCTGATAATTAGCCAGCAGCTGTTTGGTATCTTTCGGCAAACAATATCCGCCATAACCGAAACTTGGATTATTGTAATGGGTGCCGATTCTTGGATCCAGACAAACCCCTTCAATGATCTGCCTCGTATCCAGTCCTTTGCTTTCCGCATAAGTATCAAGTTCGTTGAAATACGCAACTCTTAATGCCAGATAGGTATTCGCAAACAGTTTCACCGCCTCGGCTTCTGTGAAGCCCATAAACAATGTGTCGATATTTTCCTTGACAGCACCTTCCTGGAGCAGTCCGGCAAACACATGTGCCGCTTCAACCAGCCGCGTATCATTCACATCGGTGCCGACGATTATTCTGCTGGGATACAAATTATCGTACAATGCCTTCGACTCGCGTAAAAATTCAGGGCTGAAGATGATATTCTTACTTCCCGTCTTTTCCCTGATACTCTTGGTATATCCGACCGGAATAGTGCTTTTAATGACCATGATAGCTTCCGGATTGTACTGCATCACAAGATCAATCACAGCTTCAACTGCGCTGGTGTCAAAATGCTGTGTAGTCGAATCGTAATTCGTAGGTGCTGCAATAACAACGAAATCCGCAGCACTGTACGCCGTCTTTGCATCAAGCGTTGCGGTCAGATCCAATTCTTTTTCCGCCAAATACTTTTCTATGTACTCATCCTGAATCGGAGATTTTCTTTGGTTAATCAGTTCAATCTTTGACGGTACGATGTCCACAGCGTAAACCTTATGATGCTGAGACAGCAGTGTAGCAATCGAAAGGCCCACATATCCGGTTCCTGCTACAGCAATTGTATACTTCTTATCCATAACGTACTTCCTCTTTTTCTCCGGCATAGCCGGAATATTTTCTATCATCGAATATCAGAAACCATGAAAGCAGCTCTTTATAAAAATTCAACTCGCTCATCTAAAGTTTCGTTATCTAAGATAAAGAACTCACCCAAAACAATCTGAGTTTTCTTCCCACTTGATCGCCGTTCGGTTGGTTTTCTGGCCAGGCTGTTCATTCCCTGTACGCTTTATCGCAAGTTCCATTTCCCGTCTGGCTGCCTGTTCTGGCTTATTTTACCATCTTTCTGCATTTTTTGGGAGCAGAGAAATGTTTTTGTGTCCAGAAATTCTTTGCCAGGGTAAAAATGCAGGCAGATATCATATCCCCACAGACGAGAGCTTTGACGATGTCTATGATCTGCAATTTACCAGTCACATGAAAAGAGCACTCTGCAGTCACCTAAAATTTCTCTGTTCTTCACAAAATCAAATAATATATTTTTGTGAACACAGTATGTGCCAGCATGAAACCCTTTTATACTTGAAATCTTCTGAATTATTCCAACAAGTCATAAAAGAATACTATCCGACAATTATGTTCTCACTTTATCATGAAGCCGCAGGGCAGTCAAGTTTGTTCCCTCTTTCTCATCGGGCCATGTACCTTTTTCTTTGTGCAAGCTATAGCTCTTGTTCTCACATTTTTCTTTTCCTATGCTTTCATCACTAAAATACAGTTCCAGAATTTCTTTCAATTTATTTATATGTTTGGCGTGAGTGCTTTCTGCGCTTTCCGCTCAGCCGTTCGACCTGCAGAAAGGTTCCTTTCCGTCGGGTGCTGTCACGGACTGTATATATATAGGCTGACGAAAGCCGCCCGGAGCTGACGGCATCCGTGTGCGGCTTTCTGTTATTCAGAGCTGTGTTTGAAAGTATCTGTGAAGATTGATGATTTATATTTCTCTTAAGATCACAAGAATACTGGCCAAATGTTGCTTGTATTTACGGCGGACTTCAGGATTTTGGCAGGATTTCTCTCGAGCAGAATTTCCGACGCGTTTCCCCCCGTAATACAGATCCAGGATCCGGGCGGTTTCTTCCAGATCCGACGTGCGCAGGACCGGGTCGTGGGCGTCGGAGGCCACCAGTCCGGCAAGCCCCATGGAAAGAAGCCAGTCTGCGGTGCGGGCGGCTCCCCGGCCGAGCTGTCCAAGAATGCTGCCCCGGTTCACCTGGAGCAGGATTCCTTCTCTGTAGAATTCTTTCAGTCTCTCCGGATCCCGCTTGGCGAATTCATACCGTTCCGGATGGGCCAGGATCAACTGGTAACCCAGCCTCTGCAGTCTTTTCAGGCGTTCCAGCGCCAGACTCCCGGACGTATCAAACAGGAATTCCACAAGAAGATACCTGCCTCCGCCGATCCCCGGAAGCGGTCTCTGTTCCGCAAGTCTGAGAAAGCTTCTGTTTACCATCAGCTCCATTCCGCTGTACACATTTACGGGGATCTTATGTTCTTCTAACAGACGCCGGAATTCCATAAGCCGCCTGTCATACAGGTTCAGATATTCTTCCGGATCACAGTGTGAAAAATCCCCGTGGGATGTCGCCGCCATGGCCCGGACGCCGCTGTCCGCGGCGATCCTGGCCATTTCGAGCGCATCCTCCGGGGACTGAGCTCCATCGTCTATTCCCGGCAGAATATGAATGTGAAGATCAATCATGTTCTGCCTCCTCTCCATACGGCCGGGCCGTTTCACCGGAATGGGATCTGTAACCGTAGCGGCCGTATTTTCCATATCCGTAACCGTAACGGCCATAGCCGTATTCGCTGACCGCCTCCGGGTATGCGTTAAACACATATCCGAAGAAACGGGCTTTCCGGTCTCGCAGGAAAGAAATCCCTTCCTGGATCCTCCTCTGGGATACCGTGTCATACTTCACCACATACAGGATCGCGTCCGCATACTCCGCCAGCATTCCCACGTCCTGGAACATCTCACAGGGCGGCGTGTCGATCACTATGTAATCCATTTCTCTCTTCAACGCCTGCAGGAACTCTCCGACCCGCAGATTGCTGAGCACGGAGGCCGGCTGCTTCACCGGCTGGCTGCTTCCGACAAACCAGATACCACTCTCCTTGATCTTCTGAAAACAGTCCGCCACCGGCCGGTCTCCGTCGGCGATCGCCTGTAGACCTCCGCCGCCCCGGACGCCAAGCGCCGCCGCATCCTGCTGTTTTCTCAGATCTCCGTCGATCAGTACGACACGCTTTCCCTTCGCTGCAAGGATCTCGCAAAGATTGACCGCCAGCGTGGTCTTTCCCTCGCCGGAGGCAGTGCCCGCGACCAGAAGAATCTTCCAGTCCTCTTTCTCCATCGCATTCTCCAGGCGGAGTTCCAACGCCCGGAGGCTTTCCCTGTATCCGTAGGACAGCCGCTGATCCAACACGGAAATCTTCTGCTTCCGATTCTGTTTTCTGGCCTTGAAACGCACCTGCGGGATCATCGCCAGACAGCGGAGACTTGTGATCTTTTTCATCTCCTCCGGCGTCCGGGCAGTTTTCCTTGCCAGCGCCATCAGGCCAAGAAGAAAAATCCCGAGAAGCCCTCCGGCCGCGGCTCCCATCGCCAGACTTCTCTTCGTACCGACTCTGTTAAACGGCTCTGTGGGAGTCTCCGGCTCATCCAGATAATTAAACCGGATATCTCCGAGGACGAACCGGGCGGTTTCCGGATAGATCTCCAGCGCGGCATCCAGGATCGTCCTGGCGTCCTGCGGGTCCGGACTTTCCGCGCGCATTGTCACCACGTTGGAATTCTCCACCGTCTCCGCGGTGATCGTCCCGTTCAGGCGGTCCGTTCCCAGCCGTTCCAGCAGCGTGCTCCGGAAAAAGCTGCTGTCCAGAATATAAGGAAACGTCCTGGACAGCTGATCCGCCGTGCTGCTGTCGTAATAGAAACTGTAGCTTCCGCTCCCCTCTTCCCCTGTGGCCACCGTGAACGTGGCGCTGCAGGCGTACAGGGGCTGGGTACGGAATCTCTGGAACGCGTAAAATCCGCCTGCTCCCAGCACAACGAGGATCAGAACCAGCCACCACATTCTGGAGAAAATCCTCCAGAAGCTTTTCAAAAGCAGGCCCAGGTCAATTTCGATCTCGTCATCGTCTCTGTTTTCCAGTTCTCTTCTCCCGTCTTCCATCCTCTATCCTTTCTCTTTTCTCCGGCTATTCCGAAATAAGCAGCATCTCAGCTCTTTTCACCTGTCCCGGAAGTTTTCCGGTATCCGTCATAACCGTATCCATAACTCTGCTCCTGCGAAAACCATTCCTGATGAAAGGCATTCAGCGCAAACCCTGCGAAATCACAGCCGCTCTGCCAGATCATATCCACGGTGTCGTTGATGACCCGCACATCCGACCAGTCCTCGCGCACCACCAGAAGCACGCTGTCGGCCTCCTTCATCCAGACCTCCGTGTCCGTGGAAACTCCGGTGGGCGGACAGTCGATAATCACATAATCCATCTCCTCTTTCCAGGACTCCGCCAGAGACTCCAGCGGCGCCTGTCCCAGGACCGCCGCCGGATCCTTCGCCGTGCGGTACTGAAAGAGTTCCCAGATATGACCCCTCCAAAGCCGTTGCTGACCTCAAAGGAAACCGTATAGGAACCGGCCCTCTGATAATTTACGTCCGTATCCGTCTGGGTAAGCCATTCCGTCAGGTCGCCGTCCAGCTGATCCTCCGCGCCCAGACGTTCCATGACCGCCGAATAACTGCCCTCGCCTTCGGCGAACACCAACGGCTCCGTCAGCGTAAATCTGGGAGAACTGTAGTCGCTGAACTTCACTTTTCTCGTCAGCGAAGCGGACTGATTCGCGGAATCGAACACCACATAGGTAAGATTGCAGACGCCCTTCTCAATAAAACGGGAAAGAGAGCCCGCCACGATCTGATCGGTCAGATCCCCGTCTTCCGGATCGCTGGCGCTCATTCCCTCCATCAGCTGCTCCGGAGAGTACGCGCAGGGGATCTCCAGCACTTCCCGGTCACTGGCAATCTCCGGCCCGTTGGGATCCCTGTCCTTCAGACTGACCGCCCGGGAAATCCCGAAGATCCCCAGGGCAAGGACAAAAATCGCGATGACTGCAGTTCTCACAATTCTCATAAATCTTTCCTTTCTTTCAAACGGCAAACTTCCTGTAAAACTCACAGCAGAACTTTCTCAGAATTCATTGAGAAACTCCTGAATCTCCTCCTCATTGACTTCCCGGACGTGACCGTCGCCCACCTTGTAGACCCGGCTACACATGGAAAACACACTGGGCCTGTGGGCCGCCACGATGACTGTCCGGTTCGGCTCCTTCCGGATGATCCGGCGCAGCACCCGGCGCTCCGTAGCCACATCCAGCGCACTGGTGGCCTCGTCCAGGATCATCACCGGCGCGTCCGCCAGAAGCGCCCTGGCGATGGAAAGCCTCTGCTTCTGTCCCTCGGAGAACCTGGTTCCCCGCTCCCGGACCTCCGTGTCCATTCCCTTATCCAGCTTCTCCACAAACTCCCAGGCACAGGCCGCCTCCAGGGTCTCCCGCAGCTCCTGATCCGAGGCGTCCGGCTTCACCATCCGCAGATTGTCCGCGATGGTCCCGGAAAACATGATATTTCCCTGGGGAATATAACTGAACAGGCAGCGGGTCGACGAGGACGCACGCAGGGTCTGCCCGCCGGGATTTCCCACCTGAACCTTCCCTTTCTGCGGATGATACAGACCCAGGACCAGATTCAGCGTCGTCGTCTTTCCCTGGCCGGACGGACCGATCAGCGCCACGATCTCCCCGGGCTCCGCCCGGAAATTTCCGTCCCGGTAGATCCATTTTTCCTCCTCATAGGCAAAATTCACATCTTCCATATGTACAAACACACCGCGGTCTTTTGCCTGTCTCTTGATCTCCTCCGCCTCTTCCTTGTCCTCCATGGAATCCCTGGGAAGAGACGTGATCTCCATGATCCGCTCCGCGCTGACTCCCGCCCGCAGCACCATCGGAAGCATGTTCAGGATCCCGCTGAAGGAACCCCGCAGCGAACCGGCCATCGACACAAACATCGTCATGGTTCCGTAGCTGATCTGTCCCTGCCACAGACGGAATGCCGCAAACCCATAGCAGGCATATCCCACCGCCTGTCCCACCAGGGACGTGGCGATGGTCATGGACTGCTGAAATTTATTCTGCTTCAGCGCCAGATCCACCGACTCCTGCTGGATCTTATGAAATTTCTCCGTCACCCGGTCCAGCATGCCGAAGGCTTTGATGAACTGGAGGTTCTGGAAGGTCTCCTGGTCGAAGACGGTACGGTCGCTGGCCACGTTCTGATTTTTTCTCTGAAAATCCTGCATCTTCCTGGCCGAATACCGGGAAGTAAGGAACGAGACCGGAGCACCCATCAACGCGATCAGAGCCATCCAGGGATCGTTCTGCACCACGATGACAAACGCTCCGCCGAAGCTGATCAGCGTCGTCACCACATTGGGCAGAAAGGTCAGGATCGTGTTCGCCACCGTCCCCGCATCTCCATTTACCCGATACAGCAGATCTCCGGAGCGGTACTTGGCCAAAGATTCCCAGTTGGTCCGCAGCACCTGCTCATAAATATCCGCCCGGATCTCATTGGTCACCTTCAGCCGGACTTTCAAAGACAGACGGGACTTCACTGCATTGATAAAAATCTGGGACACGCCCACTCCCACGTAGGTGACGGCCACCCGCACGATTTCCAGAGAATTCACCCCGGTGATCGCGTCCACCAGGTTCCGGCTCACCACCGAAGTTCCCAGGCTCAGGACCGAGCCGGAGGCTCCCAACAGGATATAGGCTCCGATCAGCAGCCAGTACCGGCGGACGTAAACATACATCCACAAAAGCTGCGCCAGAAGCTTCTTCAGCCGGCCCTCCCGGATCCGCTGTATGATATGTTTTATGTTACTCATCTGTCGTCCTCTTATCTTCGTTCATCCGGCTTCCTGTATTTGCCGCACGGGCTATGTGAAAAGCAGAAAAATCCCATTCCCATATTCCGTCGTTTCCCGAATACGGGAATGAGATTAATTCTTCTGAGTTTTTCTCAAATTCTAATAATATTTGATGGCATAAAATTCCTGCCGAAAACAGTTTCTTCTGTAAGTTTCACTGCATCCTCATCTGGACGGCAGGAAAGTTCGTAGACTGGAATTCTGGTGAGAAAATGGTCCAAAGTTTCCAAACAAAGCTCCATGCCATTTTTTAGCCAGCGAGGATAAAATACACTGTTAGAAACGGCAGTTACCTTTTCAAAACCGGTAAGCTCCCGAATAGAATTTTCTGAAGCCTGCTTCAGGACAATCATGGCATAGACTGGAACATTAGCATTCTCACAATAAGGTGAAGAACCATGCCAAGGAGTACCCCATCCTAAGAATGTTTCCGAAGTTTCTTGAACGAAGACCACATCACCGTTGATGATTAGGGCATCACGGTATTGATTCCATAATTCTGCCTGGGTGGTCTTACCTATACCGGAAGGTCCTAGAAACATGAGACCGTGGCGTTGATAATTAATTAAGGAACTGTGCAGATAGAGAATGTGGCGTTGAACAACACAGGTATAAAAGAATTGACACAGGAAGTTAGATAGATGCATTTTCTTCCACAGTGGTAAAATCACTCCCGTTTTCCAGTTAGCATCCGTCAGCATTATGTCACTTTCTCGACGAATAATATGTTTCCAGTTTCCAATTATGTTAATATATTCCATTCCGTGAATTTCGCCTTTGTTTGATAGAACAAATATACTAAAATCCATCTCCTTTTTTTCTGTTTCAAACAATTTCCAATTGACATGAGGACAATTATATATCTGAAAGCAAACGTCAATAACCATATATCGTTTTTTCATATTTAGCTGCCCATTCCACCTATTGTTATGCAAGCATCATTATAGTCATATATAGCCATTTGGAAACCAAGTATATCTCTAGGTGATACACTATTATTCCAGTTATTAAAAAAGGAGTCTAAATTGCCGACGGTACTTGCTTCCCGATATATCTCCTCATCAGTAGCATTTTGAAATGGACCGTTATCATATCCCGGTATCTCTCCACTACGATACCATCCTGAGTTCGTAATTCCTCCCGAAAATTCATTCCCATCATAAGTAATTGTCCATTTTATTCGTGTTACAGATCCAGCACTTCCCTCCTCTCGATCCCCAAGGAGGCGCTGCTTCTGCGCGAGGAGCTCGGTATTGGTAGGATCCAGCTTTAAGAGCTTCTCCACATCCTTCAGCTGGGACTGGGTGTTCTTGATCTCCTTATTGACTCCGGATAAGGCAGACGAGAGCTTTGTGGTATCGCCGCCAATCTCAACCGTGATCCCCTGGATCCTTGAAGCCATGGTGGACACCTCCGTTTCCGGGCTTAATAGCCCTCATGTATCAGGAGGGGACACAGATTGTTTACGATTTTTTACTTGATTGCCGCCGACAAAGGGGCTATACTTAAATTGAGAAATTATACCTTAGGAGGTGATATCCTATGAGTGAACACGATATTGACATTGCCGACATGCAGTGTTGGGTATTCCGTATGGCGCAGACTAAATGGAATATGCCCGCAAAAGACTGTGTCGAGCTGTTTAAGAAATACAACATTTTTGATTTCATTGCAGACTGTTACGACTCTCTTCATCTGAACAGTTATGCATGCGCCCTTGCGGATGTCGAGACGCT
>DXEK01000191.1 GCA_019115005.1 Candidatus Fusicatenibacter merdavium
AGTTTGGAAGTAAACTTCCAAATCTACCATTATTGACGCAGTGAATGCGTCAAGAGGAGGAAAAGATGAATCAGAAAGAGAGAATGCTTGCGGAACTTCCGTACCGCGCATGGCTGGATGGGCTGGCGGAGGAACGCCAGGAGGCAAAAAAGAAGGTATTCCGTTTTAACCACACGAGCCCGGAGGATCAGGAGACACTGGACCGTCTGATCCGTGAGATCATCGGTGCTCATGGGGAACATCTGACGGTGGAGCAGCCGTTTCACTGTGATTACGGCAGTAATATTGAAGTGGGCGAGAATTTTTTCGCCAATTATAACCTGACGATTCTGGATGTCGCAAAAGTGGTGATCGGGAGCAACGTCCAGATCGCGCCGAACGTATCCATTTACACGGCAGGACATCCTCTGGATCCGGAGGCTAGGAACTCCGGATATGAATACGGGATCGGGATCACGATCGGAGACAATGTGTGGATCGGCGGGAATACTGTCATCAATCCGGGCGTTCATATCGGCGATAATGTGGTGATCGGTTCCGGAAGCGTTGTGACCAGGGACATCCCTGACAATGCGATCGCAGTCGGAAACCCGTGCAAAGTGCTCCGGTATCTGACGGAGGAAGATAAGAAATATTATTACAAAGACCGGGAGTTCGACGTGGATTTCAGAGAATAAAGAAAACCGGCGTGTGGTTTCAGAGAGAAACTGCACGCCGGTTTTCTGCATTTTTCAGGAAATCTCTACAGGGAGACTACTGCTGCGCTGTTTTGCCGCCTTCAGCCACTGTTCCAGCGGTTTCCGTATGGGAGGAGAGAGTTTATCCGGGATTTCGTCAGGAGCAAAGAATCTCAATTCCTCCACTTCGCTTTCCTGCCGTTTTAACGTTCCGGTATAGTCTTTGCAGATGTAGACGATATCAATGTTGGAGACCTCGTCACCGTTCGGATATATGTAATGCAGCTCTTTTCCGGAAAAAACTCCGAACAATTCCAGACTGTTTGCGGTCAGGCCCGTCTCTTCCAGAAGTTCCCGCTTTGCTGCGTCTTCCACGTCTTCATCCAGCTCGACAGAACCGCCGGCATATCCCCAGCAGTGATTGTCGCTTCTTTTCTGCAGAAGGACCCGTCCCTCTTCATCCTCAACGATCACACTGGCGCCGACCTGAAGCAGCGGCCTGTGGCCGACGATCTTTCTTAAATCCATAATATAATCAGACATAGAGCATTCCTCCGAAATGATTTTGACGAATATGTCACCGAGAGACTTTATTTTCCAAATTGTACCACAGGTTATCCGGGAACTGCAACCTCCGTTTTGCAGGCAGAACGGTTACAGCATCCATCCATATAAATGCGCAGACATGGCTGAACGGTAATCCATTCAACAGACATAAATGAAAAAAAGTATTCAGCATCTATCGGTTTTGTGGTATCATAGGAAGGAATATGGAAAAAGGAGCATGAAGAACAAATGAGTATCCGGATGATTGGAATTGACCACAGCCTGGCAGGACTGGATATCAGAGCGAAGTTTTCGTTTACCAAAAAAAGCGCTGCGGAGGCGATGGAACAATTCAAAGAACTGGAAGGCGTCAAGGGCTGTGTCCTGCTTTCCACCTGCAACCGCATGGAACTGTGGGCGAGCACCACAAAGGAATGCGGGCAGGATCTTCTCGTCTGGCTGTGCCATTACAAAGGGCTGGCGCCGTTTGAGTACGACCGGTATTTTGTAAAACGGGAAGGAAAGGAAGCGGTGGAACATCTGTTTTCGCTGGCCTGCGGACTGAAATCCATGATCCTGGCGGAGGATCAGATCCTGACACAGGTGCGGGAGGCGTTGTCTCTTTCCAGAGAAAATTACTGCGCGGACAATGTGCTGGAGGTGTTGTTCCGAAGCGCAGTGACGGCGGCGAAGCGGGTCAAGACCGAGGTAGTCTTCACCCACGCAAACAACACCGCCATGGACCGGGCCATTTCCATGCTTGCGGATACAGGTTACAGCCTGAGGGGAAAAACCTGTATGGTGATCGGAAACGGAGAGATGGGGCGGCTGGCCGCGCTGACCCTGAAGCGGGCAGGGGCTGATGTGACTGTCACTGTGCGTCAGTACAGGAGCGGCGTCGTCAATATTCCGGAGGGATGCAAAAGGATCAATTACGGGGATCGGATGGAATTGTTCCCTTCCTGCGATCTTGTAGTCAGCGCCACTTCCAGTCCCAACTATACGATCCGCAGAGAGCTTCTGGACGGACTTGCCCTTACGCATCCGATGATCCTGATCGATCTGGCGGTGCCGCGGGATATCGAACCGTCGATCGGTGAGATGGAACAGATCACGTTGTATGATATCGACGCCTTCCGTCTGCGGGGAGACGAAGGAAACGAGGCTGCGCTGGAGCAGGCGCACAGGATCCTGGAGGAGGAGATGGGCAACTTCTATCTCTGGTATGAAGGAAGAGACCTGGTGCCGAGGATCAAACATGTGGAGGCGGAAGCGGTGGAGGATCTGAATCTCCGGATCCAGAAGATTCTGCGGAAGCTTCCGATGGAGGAAACAGAGCAAAACCACCTGAAACAGCAGATCGACACGGCGGTGGAGAAAGTAGTCAACAAGATGCTCTTCGGAATGAAGAATACCATGGAAAGAGAAAATTTTGTCGCCTGTCTGTCAAGCCTGGAGGAATTGTACAAATCAGAGTAGGGTCACCGTTCAGCCAGGTCTGCGCATTTACTGCACAGACTGTACGAAAACATAGCGCCTGCGGGCATCCAGCCTATTATGAAAACATAGCGCCTGCGGGCGGAGACAGACTGTTATGAGAGAAGAAAGGACCGCGCTGGCGGTCGGGAGGATAGATGATGAAAATTCGGATTGGCAGCAGGGAGAGCCGGCTGGCGGTGATCCAGAGTGAGATGGTTCAGCACTGGCTGGAGGAGACGATCCCGGGGGCCGAGGTATCAATTGTGACGATGAAGACGACGGGGGATCTCATTTTGGACCGTCCTCTGGCGCAGGTAGGGGGAAAGGGCCTTTTTGTAAAAGAGCTGGACCGGGCGCTGCTGGAGGGAAGGACGGATCTCTCCGTCCACAGCCTGAAGGATCTCCCGATGGAGGTTCCGGAAGAACTTCCGGTGGTGGCATATTCCGGGCGCGAGGACGAGAGAGATGTTCTGATCCTTCCGGAAGGAGCGGACAGCATTGACTTTTCCAAACCGATCGGAACGTCGAGCCTTCGGAGGATCCTGCAGCTGAAACGGCTGTACCCGGAGGCGTCTTTTGAGAGTGTGAGGGGCAACCTGGTCACCCGTCTGAGAAAGCTGGAGGAAGGCCGGTATTCTGCGCTGATCCTGGCAAGCGCCGGAGTTAAGCGGATGGGCCTGGAACACAGGATCAGCCGTTATTTTTCTGTGGACGAGGTGATCCCCGCAGCGGGCCAGGGGATCCTGGCAGTGCAGGGAAAACGCGGACAGGACTACAGTTATCTGGAAAAATATGACGACAGGGAAAGCCGTTTTGCGGCTCTGGCGGAGCGGGCCTTCGTCCGGGCGCTGGACGGGGGATGTTCCTCCCCGGTGGCAGCCCATGCGGTGATTTGCGGGGACCGGCTGACTCTGACAGGATTATATTACGGCGGAGACGGAGATCAGTATGAGACAGCAGTTCTCGAAGGAGCCGTTTCCGACGCGGAGAAAATTGGACTGGCGCTGGCCGGACAGTTCAGAAAGGATTTGCAGACAGAATGAAAGAGCAGGAGAAATGGAAAACGGCGGATGTTCCGGCTGTGAGCGGTAAAGACAGAGCGGCGGAACGGGAAGGAAAAGTCTGGCTGGTAGGAGCGGGTCCTGGTGACGCGGGCCTTCTGACACTGAAAGGCGCCCGTGTGCTGGAACAGGCGCAGGTTGTCGTATACGACAGTCTGGTCGGCGACGGCGTGCTGGCGATGATTCCGCCGGGCGTAAAGACGATCAACGTGGGAAAACGTGCGGGTCATCATACGATGCCCCAGGAACAGATCAACCAGGTGCTCCTCGAGGAAGTAAAAGCCGGACAGCGTGTTGTTCGATTGAAAGGGGGCGATCCGTTCCTGTTCGGACGGGGCGGAGAAGAACTGGAATTGCTGGCGGAGAATGGGATTCCTTATGAGATCGTTCCGGGGATCACCTCCGCTGTCGCTGTTCCCGCATACAACGGAATTCCTGTGACCCACAGGGATTTCTGTTCGTCGGTGCATATTATCACGGGACATCAGCGAAAAGGCGAACCTCTGAAGATCGACTTTGATGCATTGGTGCGGACAAAGGGAACGCTGGTGTTCCTGATGGGGATTTCCGCCCTCCCGTCGATCATGGAAGGACTGCTGGCGGCGGGAATGTCCCCGGATATGCCCTGCGCCGTCCTTTCCCGTGGAACCACTGCTTTCCAGAAATGTCTGGAAAGCACAGTCGGGGCAATGGAACAGACGGTGAAAGCGCGTGGTGTTGTGACGCCGGCGATCATCGTCGTCGGA
>DXEK01000192.1 GCA_019115005.1 Candidatus Fusicatenibacter merdavium
GAAAATATTTCAGAGTCATCGGTCTGGAGGTTTATCCTATGAATTCCGATGAATACGCCTACCTTCATAAATGCGGGGCAGATTATGTCACGGTATTCCAGGAAACTTATCATGCAGACAAATATGAGACCCTCCATCTGGCAGGTCATAAAAGAATCTACCCTTATCGTGTCAACGCCCAGGAGAGAGCCCTTATGGGCGGTATGAGGGGAGTAGCCTTCGGTGCCCTTCTGGGCCTGGACGATTTTCGGAAAGACGCTTTTGCCACAGGTATGCATGCCTGGTATCTCCAGAAAAAATATCCCCAGGCAGAGATTTCTTTCTCCTGCCCGAGACTTCGTCCTATTATTAACAACGATAAGATCAACCCAATGGACGTCCATGAGGCTCAGCTTCTTCAGGTAGTCTGCGCCTACCGTCTGTTTATGCCTTTTGCAGGAATTACGATCTCTACAAGAGAGTGCGCCAGAGTAAGGGACAACCTGGTAAAGATAGCAGCCACCAAGATTTCCGCCGGAGTCAGCACCGGTATCGGCGAGCATGTAGAAGAGCTGGAAGATAAGGGAGACGCTCAGTTTGAAATCTCAGACGGACGGTCTGTCCAGGAAGTTTATGACAGCCTGCTGAGAGAAAATCTCCAGCCGGTTATGGCGGAGTATGTCTATGTATAAGAAAAGTATGGAACAATTCTGGTCAAGGATTACTGTAGTCACTGACAGGAAACAATCTATCAGGCCGTTTTTGGAGCAGATTGAGATCCTGTGCCGGGAAAAACCTGAAAGGATTATTCTCAGGGAAAAGGATATGAGTCCGGAAGCCTATGAAGAACTTGCCAGAAAAGTTAAAAAGATCTGTGATACATACCGGGTTCCCTGCTTTTACCACACTTATGGTGAAGCTGCGGTGAGGGCAGAGGCGCCAGGTCTTCATCTTCCTCTTCCTATACTGAGACAAGAGGGAGGAAAAGCCTCTTATCCGAACCTGATCCTGGGCTCCTCTGTCCACAGCCTGGAGGAGGCAGAGGAAGCTTTTTCTCTGGGCGTAGATTATCTGACGGCGGGACATATATATGCCACGGACTGCAAAAAGGGGCTTCCTCCCAGAGGAGCAGCCTTTCTTGAAGAAATCTGCCGGGCAGTTCCCGTCCCGGTCTACGCCATAGGCGGAATCCGGCTGGAACAGGGGCATATAGAAAAAACCCTGGCCTTCGGGGCCAGGGGAGTCTGCATCATGTCCGGAGCTATGAGGTATATGCCCTGGGATTCAGGATCAGACAGCTTCAGGCATTAAACACATATTGCTCCAGTCTGTCCATAGCTTCTTTGTCGTGAATGGCAAAATCGGCAATCATGCCTTTGAAAACGAAAAACTCCCGGCAATAGTCTCGGATCAGGTCAGCGTGTTGCTCCGGAGGGGGGATTTCTCTCGGTATGGCAAGCACGATTCTATGGGCAAGCTGGGAGTTCTAAGCATTTACGCAAGGCACATATTTACTTACATACGATAAGCGGCGATATTCCTTTTCAGGAATACCACCGCTTTGCTATATCGTCTATAAAACTCGTCACATCAAGGCGCTTTCAAAAATGGTGTAGTAAGCGCCTTTCTGCTTCGTAAACCCATTGATTTTACCGGCTTTTTCGGGACTTTTCAAGATACTGTCATGGCAGATAAATAGCTCCACTAAAAGGATCTTCATGATAATGGGTCAGGAGAAAGTCTTTCTCTTTTCCATTTCCGCAATAATGCCATCTATTCTCCAATTACTCAGACATTCTGTAATGCCCGACCAGGTCGTTTCTGCTTTCAAGAATATCCTGTTCATATGTTTTCTGCCATGGATCATTGTGATGAATAACATACGGCACACCGTTTTCGTTTCTTCGATCGGAGACGATTCCTATGTGGTTCTGAAAGATTACAATATCCCCACCCTGCCATTCTTCGATTGCGGAAATGTCCGTGGTAAGGCTTATAGCAGAGTGCGAAAAATAAATCTTCAGATTTTTTACACGCCTGAAATCAATCTTTCTGTCTGGCTTGTTAATGTTGTATTCCTTCGGATTTGCCTTGATATCCTCTTGGATCAGATCCATCAGGTCATAGCCTGCATCTCTCAGGGCAAAAGCCACTACATCCGTACATACTCCATATTCATCGTTCGGATAACCTGTTTGATAGTATTTACTTTTATATTTGGGCCTTGTAGCAATATAGTCCAGTGCGCCCTGTAAAATGTCCATCTGGTCGTCTGTTCCGTCATGATCTTTATCGGTTGTACTGTGGAACTGTTTGATCACTGCGCTGTATTTGTTCGGCAATCGTTTGGAAGAAGTATTCTGATAGCGGAAAAGCAAATAGATGCAGACGCATACGATGGCGATCACGCATATAGTAAGCAGAGTTTTCATTCGATTTTTCATTGATACATCTCCAGGCAGACAGTTGAAAGTTTTTTGTACAAAACATTAAGTTACACTGTAAGATCATCCGGTATAAGCATCATCTGCATGATTGGTAAAATCCTGCTTTTCGAGCCATTGTTTTTCTTCCTCTGTTTCCGGAATGTCGATTCTTTCGATTTTAAAAATGACAGGCCTGGTTCCGTCGTTGCAGCAGGCGATCATCATTCGATCGTCATTGGTCCATTTGTGCATGATCGAACCGCCCTGCAAAGCGGTATAGACGTATCTGCTGATCGCATCCCAGGCTTCACCGCAGAAATTTCCGTTCATTAAGTGGTAAAAATCATCACGTTCGCTGGTCCTTTTCAACAGGAAGGTGTCTCCCGCCTTAAAAAAAGGACATGGACCGGACTTTGGATCCGCCAGATATTTTTCCTGATAATCTGTAAACACTTTCGTTTCCAGTACTGTTATTTTACATTCGTGCTGCATGATCAACTACCTCCACAAATTACAATTTCTTATTATCGTTATTATACAGTGCGGGAGTTGATTTGAAAATAGAAGAAGCATAAGTTTCACTGCGAAATGATAACAGTTCAGATGCAGATTCTATACATTCCCAGCTGTCTTCCGACTGCGCTGACCGGGCTTTGCGTCCATCTCAGTTTTCTTCTGATGTTTGGATCAAAAGAGACGCTGTATTTCGATAGGCCTTTATATAGAGAACCGCAGATTTCCTTCGGAGGGATGGTTCAGACAGCAAATACCCCACAGATCTGCCGCCTTATAGAAATGATAATGCAACAGGTCAGCCGACCGGACTGTTACATGACAATGGCGTTATTCTGTGGGGCTTTATCAAAAAACTATGTGATGGAACAGCGATGATGTATGCCTGATAGGATCAGCAGGAGATTGCATCATCCATGGTATATCCTTCCAGGGAGTTTTCTTTTACCTGGATGCAGATATAGCTGATACCGGTGTCTTCAGCAGCGAAAAACTGACGTTTTGCTGCCGGTGAAATGCGCAGCCAGTCGCCGGCCGTCAGTTCTACGGTCTCTTCGTCGATCACTGCTTTGCCTTTTCCTTCGAGTATTCCATAGATTTCTTCATTGTTTTTGTGGGCATGTACGAAAGGTACGCATCCGCCAGCCGGAAGTCGATTGATGCTGATTTCTGCACCGGTTAAGGAAAGCTTGTCGTGAAGTTCTGTTCTTGCATCATTGGAAACGCTTACTTTGTTATAACTGCTCATTTTTCTACCTCCGAATATTTGTATTGCTTTGTTGAAATAATCTTTGTTACATCTCAGATTATAGCATCACATAAATGTAATGTCAATAGTTACAACAAAAATTTAAAATGTGGTTATAGTTCAGCTGGCTGACCTGTAACAAAATGTGCAGCGGTTTCATTGCACAAGTTGTTATAAATATATGGTGTGTGTACAGCCCTGTTATTGTAAAGTGAACTTTCGTCAAAAGTATGATATACTTTTGATAATAATATTGGTACCGGAGGAGGACGAGAATTATGGCAGACCGAGCGAAATCTACCAAGGAAATTACGAGAGAGTATTTTGACAGTATGATACTGGAAATGCGTCTGATCGACAGTGTGGTGCCGGACACAGAACTGGAATTGTACGGAGAAAAATTTCAAACGCCGATCATGACAGCGGCGCTTTCCCATCTGGGGAAATTTCATCCGGAAATGACAGAGGAACTTCGGGGTGTGATGGCATATACTGGTGTGAGGACTCTGAAAGAGTTTGACGCGTCTGTCATTCACAGAATTTGACAATGCTTTCTATATTTCGTTACAGTTTGTGCAGATTACAGAAATGAATTCTCAAACACACATAGGGACTGTAGGATGTCTCTTTCACAGATGCTATCGATATTTAGTCAGCCGGATGGACGCTGGTGGAAATAACTGTCCGGCTGGCTGAACGGATATCGGAAGGTAATGGTCAGAAAGCATCCGTAATTGCGCCGCCATCCTTTTTATGGTAAACTGAGAGAAATATAGCCGCCGGGAGCGTCTACTGTGCAGAAAAATGTCCGGGACCGGATGCCTGAAAGGCGAGGCTCAGAGCGCTGAGCGGTAAAAAATGTTACAGGAGTTTTCAATATGCCAGTTTTTGATTTTAAGAATTCACCGGATGGTTCCAGAGAACCTGAATGTACCTATGAAGTTTTTTTTACCAGCGAATCCCAGGCGGATGCGGAGCATCCGATCCTGGTGCTGAATAACCGGGAGGGAAAACTGAAACACCATTCCAGCGGTGTTTTTACAAATCCCATCCGCCGGACTGCGTTTGAGTTCAAGGAAGAGGACGGCAGTACGGTCAGCGCGGATATCCTGCGGATCGATGCAAGGTTTGTAAGTTTGCTGAAGTGGATGGGAGAGAATCACATTAATGTGCGTCTTTCCGGGGCGCTCCGGGAAAACGAGTATGTGGTCTATAAGATTCGGGAGATCGCATTCGGCGGCGGAGTAAAGCTTTCGGCGGAGGACGGATTTCTGCAGTTTATGATCGAACGGCTGCTAGCCAGCGACGCGCCTTCCGAAGAAGTGCCGGATGAAGATGAGGACGAAACCGGTGACAGCATGAAGCTGACCAGTATCCAGAGTATCTCTGATTTTGTCGCATGTGCCGGGAGAACGCTGCCGGATAATATCCGTTTATGGGCCAGAAGAAATCTGGCGGTTGCCCGTTCCCATGAAGTCTCCGCGGAGGAACGCCGTCATGCGCAGCGCGCTCTTTCCATTATGATGAACATTCAGTGGAAAGGAAATTATTTTCATGCGATCGATCCTGTGGAGGCGCGGCATATCCTGGACGAGGAGCTATACGGCATGGAGCAGGTAAAGCAGCGGATCATTGAGACGATCATTCAGATCAACCGTACCCACACACTGCCCGCCTACGGACTTCTTCTGATCGGGCCGGCCGGTACCGGAAAATCCCAGATCGCCTATGCTGTTGCGCGGATCCTGAAACTGCCCTGGACGACGCTGGACATGAGTTCCATCAATGATCCGGAGCAGCTGACGGGAAGCTCCAGAATTTATGCCAATGCCAAACCGGGGATCATCATGGATGCGTTTTCCATGGCCGGAGAGTCGAACCTGGTTTTTATCATCAACGAGTTGGACAAAGCGGCTTCCGGAAACGGAAAAGGAAATCCGGCGGATGTCCTTCTGACTTTGCTGGACAATCTCGGGTTTACCGACAATTATATGGAATGTATGATACCTACCGGCGGTGTATATCCGATCGCGACGGCCAACGATAAGGACCAGATCAGCGCTCCGCTGATGTCCAGATTTGCGGTGATCGAGCTTCCGGATTATACGGACGAAGAAAAGAAGGTCATTTTCTCACAGTATGCGCTGCCGAAGGTGCTGAAGCGCATCGGTATGAAGGAAAATGAGTGTGTACTGACGCCGGACGGACTGGATGCTGTGATTGAACTGCACAGTAACACCAGCGGAATCCGTGATCTGGAGCAGGCGGCGGAACATCTTGCCGCGAACGCACTGTATCAGATTGAGGTGGAACAGGTAGATTCGGTGGCCTTTGACGCAGAGATGGTGCGGGCGCTGCTTTCGTGACGTAGAATGGTAAAGAAACAATAGAGAAGGAAGCCTGCAATGATGCATTGAGGTGTCTGCGAGGTATGAGAAGGTCTTCGGAAAAGGGGAATCTTATGAAATTGATCAACGCAGGTTCATTAAATTATGACACAACCTACTATGTGGAGCATATTGTCAGACCGGGAGAGACGATCGCGGCGGACCGGACGGAAACCGCCTGTGGAGGGAAGGGACTGAACCAATCGATCGCTGCCGCGAGCGCCGGGGCGGCAGTGTATCATGCAGGGATTGTGGGAGAAGACGGAGCAGATTTGATTCAGGCTGCGAAAGAGCGGGGTGTGAACACTGCATGGATCCGCACACTTTCCGGGCGCGCGAGCGGAAGAGCGGTGATCCTTCTGGATCGATCCGGACAGAACAGTATTATCGTGTACGCGGGAACCAACCATGCGTTTGACCGGGAGTACCGACGGGAAATCCTGACGCAGGCGCAGCCGGGTGATCTGCTGCTTCTGCAGAATGAGATCAACGATGTACCGGAACTTGCCGCAGAGGCGAAAGAAAAGGGAATGCAGATCGTCTGGAATCCTTCTCCTTTTGTTGCGGAATCGGTGGAACAGATGATGCCTCTGACGGACTTTCTTTTTATCAATGAAGTGGAAGGCGGGCAGCTGACAGGAGAGACGGAGCCGCTGAAGATCCTGGATCGGTTGAAAAATATGGAGCATGATATGGAAGTGGTTCTGACGCTAGGTGAGGCAGGCGCGTATTATCAGGACAAGGAAACGAGGATCTTTCAGAAGAGTTATCCGGTGAAGACGGAAGATACAACAGCGGCCGGCGATACGTTTACCGGTTATTATCTGGCGGAAAAAATGAGCGGAAAAAGGCCGGAGGATTGTCTGAAAATCGCCTGTGCAGCGGCTGCTTTGGCGGTGACCAGAAAAGGAGCGGCGCCGTCGATTCCGGTGCGGAAAGAAGTTGTGGAATTTTTTGCGTTTCCTTGACGCTTACGATATCGTCAGACAGGCTGTCAATGCAATGGTGATCTGCAGGGCATTTCGTTCCGGAAGTGATTCACGGTTTGGATGCATCTGCGATACTATAGAAGGGTTACCGATAGCTGAAAAATATCACGCGGGAGAATGTCGCGCAGAAGGAGATGGAGAAAAAGTGAAACGGAGAGTTTTTTTGATCGTGCTCGACAGCTTTGGAATCGGTTATGAACCGGATGCGGACGATTTCGGAGACCGGGGAGCCAATACACTGAAAACAATTATGCAGTCGGAACAGTTTCGGGTTCCGGCGATGGAAAAACTGGGACTGTTTGCCATCGACGGTACCCCGGAGGGGAACGTTCCGGATCCATTGCTTGGTTCTTTCGGGCGGCTTCAGGAACAGTCCAGGGGAAAGGATACGACGGTCGGACATTGGGAGATCGCCGGGGTGATCTCTGACCGTCCGCTGCCGGTTTATCCCAACGGATTTCCGGAGGAAGTGATCCGTGAATTTGAGAAACAGACAGGGCGTAAGGTACTGTGCAACCGTCCATATTCCGGTACGGAGGTCATTGCACGCTATGGGGAAGAACAGATGAAAACAGGCGCGTTGATCGTCTATACGTCTGCGGACAGTGTCTTCCAGATCGCGGCACATGAGGATGTCGTTCCGCCGGAACAGTTGTATGAGTATTGCCGGATCGCCAGGGAGATCCTTCAGGGAGAACACGGGGTCGGACGGGTGATCGCCCGGCCGTTCACCGGTGTCCCGGGAAATTTTGTCCGTACATCGGGAAGACATGATTTTTCTCTGGCGCCTCCGAGGGATACAATGCTGGATCTTCTTCGGCGGCAAGGGTATCGGACGATCAGTGTGGGAAAGATCAGCGATATCTTCGCAGGAAGAGGAATCGACGAGAGTCATCCCACTAAAAGTAATGCAGACGGAATGCAGACGACGATGGAACTCGCCGGGGCAGAGTTTGAAGGACTCTGCTTTACGAATTTGGTGGATTTCGATATGCTGTACGGGCATCGCAACAATATCGACGGTTATGCGGCCGCAGCTACGGAATTCGACCGATGGCTGCCGGGATTTATGGATCGGATGCGGGATGGAGACATCCTTATGGTCACCGCAGACCACGGATGTGATCCCGGTTTTCCGGGAACAGATCACACCAGAGAATATATTCCGCTGATGATCTGCGGCAAGGACATCCGGCAGGGAGTGAACCTCGGCACCCGGAAGACGTTTTCCGATATCGCTGCGACGATCCTGAATCTGTTCGGGATTCATGACGGAGTCTCCGGCGAAAGTTTTTTGGAAAAGATCCTGCGTAGCAGCTGCCGGTAATTGTCTCATTCGTGGAACGACTGCCTGATTTGAAGGCCATATAACTGGTACAGAAAATACATGAGGATGCATGGGAGTCTGCTTTTTCCGTCAGAAAAACCGGAAAAAGTGAGAAAAAAGGGACTATTTTGTGCAGAAAAAGTGTCATAAATGCAATGGCACTTTTTTTGTGCGCTCATATACTGATAAGGAAGAAGAAATCAGACGGAAAGGAGAGAAGATGGAAAACTATCGTATGAACTGTAACTGTTCCTGCAGTATCGGAAATTCGATGGCCGGCAGGCAGAACATGTGCCGTCAGAAGGAGGATCCATGGGAGAAACCGGTAGATAAACTTCCTCTGGCGATGGGTTATGTGCCGATGCAGCGTTTTGGCCAGACCTATGATCTGCGGACAGGACTCCAGGCCGGGACGATCTTCCCGGATCTGCATAAACCATTCTGTGGAAAAGGAGGCGCAGGATGTTAATGAGAGGACAGCAGCCAAACAGAGAAAATTTGCTCGCCTGGATCAACCAGGTGAGCTTTGCGGTCAATGAAATGACCCTGTATCTGGATACGCATCCGGACGATGAGGATGCACTGGCATTCTTCCGGGAGAAACTGAAAATGCGCCAGGAAGCGCTGGAAACTTATTCCCGCAATTTCGGCCCTCTGACCATCGATACTGCCAACGACAATATGAGCCGTTCCTTTGAATGGGTACAGCAGCCATGGCCATGGGAACCGTCCAGGAAAGGAGGGTGCAGATAATATGTGGAATTATGAAAAACGGCTGCAGTATCCTGTCAACATCAAAACTCCAAATGCCAAGATCGCCCAGATTATTATGAGTCAGTACGGAGGTCCCAATGGCAGATGGTGAGAAACAGTTCTGCTGGCGCAACTGCTGCATGGCGACGATCTCTCCGGGTAATTTTCCTTGACAGGCAGAGGAAAAGCCTTTAAAATTTTAACACATGTGTCAAAAGTCAAAATCCTGCAGAAATAAATAATGCAGAGGATTCTTTTTTTCGTATATTTGCGACATAGAGACAGGAATCCATGATATAATATGCAAAAGAATACAGAGGGAATGGAGAAAGGAGATGTTATATGCTGACGATTCAGGAATATGTAAAAGCGGAAAGCCTGGAACAGGCTTATGAACTGAATCAGAAAAAGACGAACCGGATCATCGGCGGAATGCTCTGGATGAAAATGAGTCCGCTGAATATCCGGACGGCCATTGACCTGTCCGGTCTCGGTCTGGATCAGATTGAGGAAACGCCGGAGGAATTCCGTATCGGCTGTATGGTGACGCTGCGCCAGCTGGAGACTCATCCGGGACTGGCGGCTTATACCAAAGGGAGCATGAAGGAAAGTCTGCGCCATATCGTCGGAGTGCAGTTCCGGAATCTTGCGACGGTGGGAGGAAGTATTTACGGCAGATTCGGGTTTTCTGATGTGCTGACAGAATTTATGGCGCTGGGAGCGGAAGTGGAGATGTTTCAGGCGGGCCGGATGCCGCTGGAGGAGTTCGCCAAACTTGGCTATGACAAGGACATCCTTGTGCGGCTGATCCTGAAAAAAATCCCTCAGGACAGTGTGTATCTTTCCATGCGGAATACGCGGACAGATTTTCCGGTGCTGACCTGTGCGGTGACTCGACGGGAAGGAAAAACAGGTGTATTTATCGGCGCGCGGCCGGGCCGGGCAGTGGCGGTTTATGATGCGGACGGTCTGCTGAAAAGCGGGATCACGGACGCTTCGTCCCGGGAATTCGCTGCCTATGCAGCAGAACATATCGTGACCGGTTCCAACAAAAGAGCACAGGCAGAATACCGGACACATCTGGTAAAGGTGCTGACCCGCAGAGCCTGTCAGCAGCTGGGAGGTGAAGCAAAATGAAAGTGACAGTGACAGTAAATGGAAGAAAAATCCAGGAAGAGATCGCCTGCGACCTGCTGCTGATCGATTTTTTGCGCAGTCATGGATGCATGAGCGTGAAGCGCGGCTGCGAGACCTCCAACTGTGGTCTGTGTACGGTGATCATGGACGGGAAACCGGTCCTGTCCTGCTCTGTGCTGACGGCAAGGGCGGACGGCCATACCGTCGAGACGCTGGAGGGACTGCAGGAGGAAGCGGAAGAGTTCGGAGCATTTATCGCTGATCAGGGGGCGGAGCAGTGCGGCTTTTGCAATCCCGGCTTTATGATGAATGCACTGGCTCTGTTCCGGGAGAATCCTGACCCGGATGTGGACGAGATCCGGGAATATCTTTCCGGCAATCTCTGCCGATGTTCCGGATACGAAGGACAGCTGAGGGGGATTCTGAACTTTCTGGAATGGAAAAAGGAGGTGAAGCGATGAGAGCAGTCAGCCAGCCTGTGAGAAAAAAAGACGCGATGTCGCTGGTTACAGGAAAACCGGTTTACATGGATGATCTGATCAACCATGAAAACTGTCTGATCGTCAAAGTCCTGCGCAGTCCTCATGCCAATGCCATGGTGGAGAGTGTACAGAAGACGGCGGCAGAAAAGGTTCCTGGCATCGAGGCGATCTATACCTGGGAGGACGTGCCGCAGCAGCGGTTTACGATGGCAGGCCAGACCTATCCGGAACCAAGCCCCTACGACCGGCTGATCCTTGACCGGCATGTAAGGTATGTGGGGGATCCTGTCGCGATTGTGGCGGGCGACAGTGAAAAAGCCGTGGACAAAGCGCTGAAATTGTTGAAAGTAAAATATCAGGTTCTGGAACCGCTCCTGGATTTCCGCTGCGCGAAGGACAATGAGATCCTGGTGCACCCGGAGGATAACTGGAAATCTCTGTGTCCGGTCGGGGCGGACAATAAAAGAAATCTCTGTGCGTCAGGGGAGAGCGGAGACGGTGATATCGAGGCGGTCCTCAGCGACTGCGACGTTGTGCTGGAGCGCACCTACCACACGAAGGCCTGTCAGCAGGCGATGATGGAAACTTTCCGAACCTACTGTTCCATCGATGCATACGGGAGACTGAATGTACTGAGTTCCACACAGATCGTCTTCCATGTCCGCCGGATCCTGTCCAACGCCCTGGGGATTCCCAAGT
>DXEK01000193.1 GCA_019115005.1 Candidatus Fusicatenibacter merdavium
CTTGGAAGAGTTGTTTTTGGCCTATTTATAACCAACTTTCCCGAAAAACTATAGTTTTTTAGGGCTGTTAGCACAAAGATCGCTGTTTTCTATAGTACGGCGATCTGGGAAACTTTTAATTAACAGATGGTGTTCTATTCTCACATGGAACACGATATGATATAGATTTTACGAGATGAACGGCGCATACGTGCCGCCGGTGACAGCCGGCTCGCTTTTGCCGGCAGACAATCGTGCGGGGCGGCAGCATTCTTTGCTGCCGCCCCGCACGATTGTCCAGAGTTATGGGGATTTCCATGGCTGAATACCACATCAACTCGATCCGCTGAACTGCCATGCTTTTCTGCGGCAACAAACCTCCGTGACGGAACTCTCAGCCATTTCCCAAAGTCCACGCAGAACTCTCCTTCTGCAATTCCACCATATGGCGGTACAGTCCGCCCTGTTTCATCAGCTGATCCGGGCTGCCCTGCTGAGCGACCTTACCGTTTTCCAGGACCACAATACGATCAGCCCCTGCGACTGTGCGCATTCTGTGCGCAATGATCAGCACGGTCTTATCCCGTACCAGCCGAGACAACGCCGCCTGGACGGCGCTCTCATTCTCCACATCAAGACTTGCAGTCGCCTCGTCCAGCAAGATCACCGGTGCGTCCTTCAGCAGCGCTCTGGCGATGGAAATCCTCTGGCGTTCACCGCCGGACAGCGTCGACCCGTTCTCACCGATCACCGTCTGATACCCCTCCGGCAGCCGCCGGATAAACTCGTCGCACTGTGCAGCTTTCGCGGCGGCCAGAACCTCCTCGTCGGTGGCGCTGCGCCGTCCCAGGCGGATGTTTTCCATCACCGTATCGCGGAACAGGACCACATCCTGAAAGACCATCGCATAATGTTTCAGCAGCGTCTCCGGGTCCACGCCGGAGATGTCTGTGCCGCCAAGTGTGATCTTACCACCGTTGACATCCCAGAATCTGGCCGCAAGCTTGCAGGCCGTGGATTTTCCGCCGCCGGAGGGGCCGATCAGTGCAGTCACTTCTCCCTGCTTTGCGGTAAAGCTGACATCATCCAGCACTCCCTCTCCGTCATGGTAGGAAAATTTCACATGGTCAAAAACAATATCGTAATTTTCCGGCTGGAACTGCTCCGTTCCCTCCTGCACCGGCTGTTCCTGGATCGCCCGCATCCGCTCGATCTTCAGTTTTGCGCTGAAAGTCGCCGCGATATTCTGAAGCACCATTCCCAGGGGATCATACAGGCGTGCCGCCGCGAAGAGAAATCCGAGAAAATACAGGAAATCCAGTTCTCCGGCAAGCATCAGGGCAGAACCCGCAAGCACCGTGGTCGCGAGGCCGACTTTCAGAAAAGCCTGGGCCGAGCACACAAAGACACCGGTGGCCAGTTCCGAATGGATCGAACTGCGTTCCATGGCAGCAAGCTTATCATTCAGTTCCTCCAGATATTTCTCCTGCCGGCTGCATGCCTTCAGATCCCGGACGGTCTCCAGCCCTTCCTGGATATGGTCCGCCACCACCCGTTTCGCGAGAATGTTTTTCGTGCCGAAAAGATCCTGCAGCTTTTTCGATCCCGCCGTCAGAAGCACTGCCACCGGCAGTACCCAGAGCACCGCCAGCGCCATCCTCCAGTCCCAGACAAACATACAGATGCCGATGACCACAGTGGAAAAAATGGATGCGAACAGCTGGGGAATGTAGTGGGAAAACATCTGGTCCAGCGAAGAGCAGTCTGAGATCATCGTCGAAGTCAGATCGCTCAGATCCCTGTTGCCAAAGAAGGACAGCGGCAGCCTGCGCAGCGTCTCCGCCAGACTGATCCTGCGGCTTTCGCTTTCTTTGTAAGTCGCCAGGTACAGGGATGCGTACTGAAAGTAATGAAGCACAAACAGGAGAACCAGCACAGCGGCAGCGCTTCCGGTATAAATCCAGAAACCGTCCATCGGATCGCCGCCGTGTTCCATCACATCCAACAGATGCATCATCACCGCCATGACGACGCCGATGGGAACCATCAGACTGACGTTGCACACGAAGCACCAGATCACAGCCTTCACCAGATCCTTCGCTCCCTGTTCGCTCAGTGCAAAAATATGCTGTAATTTCCGTGTCATGACAGAACCTCCTTCCCGACTTTCCACTGGGCGCTGCGCTGATAATCCGCCCACATCTCCGCGTAAATGCCTCCGGTCTCCAGCAGCTGCCGGTGGGTTCCCTGCTCCGCGATCTTTCCTTCTTTCAGGACAATGATCTGATCCGCATTCCGGATCGTGGACAGGCGATGGGCGATCATCAACACCGTCTTGCCGCGGGTGAGCGTCTCGAAAGCCTTCTGGATCTGATGCTCATTCTCGGGATCTGCGAATGCGGTCGCCTCGTCAAGCGCCACGATGGGTGCATCCTTCAGGATCGCCCGCGCCAGGGCGATCCGCTGACACTCTCCGCCCGACAGATAAACGCCCTTCGTCCCGATCACCGTATCAAGCCCGTCGGGAAGCTTTTCCAGGATATCTCCGCACTGGGCAGCCCGGGCCGCCTCCAGCACCTGTTCGCGGGTCGCCTCCGGCCGCGCTGCCCGGATGTTTTCCAGAAGACTCTGCTTAAACAGCCGTGTGTCCTGGAACACAAAGGCCACCCGGCTCATCAGTGTCCGGCTGTCCAGTTTCCGGACGTCCACTCCGCCCACGGTCACACTTCCCGAGTCAACGTCCCAGAACCTGGGGATCAGGCTGGCCGCCGTGGTCTTTCCGCCTCCAGACGGCCCCACCAGCGCGACCACACTTCCCGGCCGGACGGTGAAGCTTACGTCCTCCAGCGCAGGCCGGACGCCGCCGGGATAAGTGAAGGTCACGTGGCTGAATTCCACCTGGCTGTCTCCCGCCGTTCCGGCAGCAGGATATAATCCTTTCCCGGAATTCTCCGGCCATCCTGCATTTTTCCCCTCTTCCAACGGCTTCTCCGCCATGATCTCATCCAGACGAAGGATCGCCTCGTCCGCTTCCATGACCGCTTCGCTCATATACATGATTCGGTTGATCATTGCGCCGCAGGCCGGAGCGAACAGGATATAGAAAATAAAATTCACCGCCGTCTGCCGTACATCTCCTCCCGAAGCCAGCAACAGCGCCGCGGGGATCAGCAGCGCAAACGCACCGTTGATACAGGTAAGAAAACCCGTCTGGCCGTTCCGGCAGCTCATCGCGTACTGGCTGGCAAGCTCGCTGTAAGAGTGGATCGCATTGTAGAACGCCTTAAACGAGTACACGGTCTGCTGAAACATCTTGACCACGGGAATACCCCGGACATATTCCACCGCCTCACCACTCATCTTTTCGATCTCCTTCTGATACCGGTGGAAGAACCCTGCGTTCTTTCCGCCCATCATCGCCATCATACAAGCCAACGCCAGTATCATAGTCAGCAGGCAGAGTAACCCCATCCGCCAGTCAAACAGAAACAGCATGATCACTCCCGCCACCGGCGTGAGAAATGTCGCCGTGAGATCCGGAAGTTTGTGGGCCAGAAGATCCTCCGTCAGTCCTGCATTGTCGTCGATCAGCTTGCGCAGCCGTCCGGACTGATTTCCGGTAAAAAATCCCATGGGCAGTTTCAGCACATGGGTCATCGCAGCCATCCGGATATTCCGGGCAGTGCGGAACGCAGCGATATGCGTACACATAAGCGCCGCAAAATAGAACAAGATGTTTGCCACCGCAAACGCAACGGCAATCCATCCCCATTTCTCCAGACCGGAAGCAGCACGCACGTCCGGGAATACCACCAGAACCTCCCTTGCCACCAGCCAGACACACACATACGGTACCAGTCCCAGAACGGCCGCGATCCCCGATAATACACAGCCGAAAATCGTCAGAACCTTGTAGGATCCGGTGTAATCCAGAATGCGGGAAAGACTGCCTCGCTTTGATTGTTTCAAAACCTATCCCTCCTTCTTACCGGCATAGTTTCCTGTTTTCATGCCGGTTTGTCCAAACTAACTTTCACGCCGTATTATACTGCCGGCCCCTGCCGCCCTGCAACTCCGAAAAGCCGTATTGCTCCAAACCGTTCTCTTATTTCCTTTCTGATCAGATAAGGAAGATTTCTTCCCTATCCTTCACAATCTCATGGACACTTCACAGCATCCTCTGTTCTCCGCTGCGAAACGAAGATCTGCCCGTACAAGCTCGGCAGCCGCTTGCCGGCGCAGCACAAAAAGCGGCTGGTTTTTGCCAGCCGCTTGCATGCTCTTATTCCTCTTTCTATCTGATAATTGCAGCTTTGCATTTCAGTCAGGTCTGCGCGTTTTTCTGCGCAAAACGTACGAAAACACAGTGCCTGTGGGTATACAGCCTATCGCGGAGCGGTTTTCAATGGATGAACTGCCACGGACCGACTATGATCGTCTCTTGAAGTGATCGCAGCTGTTCCCCGGACAGCACTGTTACAGATGATCGGAAAGTGATCGGATCTTCCGCATAAAAATCAAGGAAAAGATAAAGTATTTACCGATCATTACAAGATAGACCCCGGGGAGCGAAAAAAGTTCTCCTGAAATCGTCACAGCGACGGAAGTGAGCACAGTCGAGACAATCGCACAGGCCAAAATGTATTTTTCTTTTCCGGTTCCCTGCAGGTATCCCAGAGAAAACTGATAAGTTACTTTGCTAAATGCAAGGATCAGTATCCACACCAATAACTGTCCGGCACAGTCCATTACCGATCTGCCCGACAGGATCAGCCCAAACACCTGCGTCCGGAAGGCAAAGCACAACAGACCTAAACCGATGAGAACTCCGGAGGTGAAGTTCCGTCCAACCGTAAGGTATCGCTGCGCCTGTTCCACCTCGCCTGCCGCTTTCTTTTGAAGGGCATAAGTCTGTGCCGCTGTGGCATAAGCATAGATCGGAAGTTCGACTGTGTTCCCAACCGTAGCCAGCAGGCTGTATACCGCCATCTGCCGGGTACCCATCCTTGCAATCACGCCGGATACGATCAGGGAAAATAAGGTGTTTTCCAGAAATTCCTGCCCTGCCAATGACGGATAAAGCGCTGCGAACTTTTTGAGGATCTTCTTTTTTTCTGAACGGCTGACGGTGCGTCTCTTTTTATGCTTACCATAAGGGACCTGGTAGACCAGCAATCCTGCAAAAAGGCCGATGACACTTCCCCATGCGGCGCCCGCTGTGCCTAACCGGGGGAATCCAAACAGACCATATACCAGTGAAGCGTCAAAAAACAGATTAACGATCGCAGCCGCCGCAGTGCTGTAAAAAGAAATACGTGTATTCAAGCGGTTTCTGTAGTATGCGGAATACAGGAACAGCAGCATATTCTGCAAAACCGTGAATGCGGCGGGATAGAAATAACTCAACAGTTCCTTTAAAGTCTCACCTTCCACTTTGTAAACTCTTTGGAAGAAAAAACGTCCGCCCACAAGACTCAGCAGAAAAAATAACCCCCCGACAACAAGAGAAATCTTCCGGCTCATGTCAAACGTATCTTCAAAAGCTTCCTGATCTTTCTTCCCCTGCAGTTCCGCGGCAATCATATAGAAGGCGGCGGACAGGATCCCCAGGGCTCCGGTTATTTCATATACAGGCGTTTCCGCGATCCCGACAACAGCAAACCCCTGGACAGAGTAATGCCCCACGACGGCTTTATCGAGGATTTCGAATACGCTCGTCAAAAGATAATTCAGCAGAATCGGATACGCCATTTTATTAATGTTTTTTAATTCCGGTTTCTTCATATTTCATTCTCTCCTTAATAATCTATCGATTAGAAGGGAGAGCTCTGAACCGGCTATCATTGTTCAGCCTACTCTCCCAGTAGGCTGAAACCATGCGCATAAGACATTCTTTCACCTCTTTCTTCTCGATTTCATTGTTTTGAAAGAACCATTCATCCGGCCGAACGGTTACGGTTCAAAACAATAAAAGATTCATAGTCTCAATTATACTGTCGGGCTGTAAACTTTTCAACTTCTTTTCCGACCGGCTTTGTGTGACATTGTAACAGTTCCGTCAGCTGAACTGTTGCGGGACATCCACAGCAATTCCGATGTTCTCCGATACTGTGTCGGCGACTGTCCGTAAATATCCCGAAATGCAGCCGAAAATTTGCTTGTATTCTGATATCCTACCGTCTCGGCGATCTGTGCGATGCTCTGCCCGGTCGTAGTCAGAAGAAACGCGGCTTCCTCCATTCTTCTCCGTTTCAGATGAGCATAAGGCGATTCTCCGTAAATCTGCTGAAAATACTTTTTGACAGTAGAAATTCCCACGCCATATTCCTGCGCCAAGTCGGAAACGGAGCGCCGTACTCGCAGATCTTCCGTCATCCGGGCCTCCATTTCCCGGACTCTGTCCGTCATATTTCTGCTGTGATAACCTCCTTCCGCTGAACGCGCTGCCTTGTGCCGCTCGTAGAGGAAAAACATCAACTCCGCAGTTTTCAGGCGGTAATAAGCCATCGCTCCATCCTCCAAAACCTCATACATCTCGGAAAAAATATGCTGAATCCTCGGATCCGACCGAAGCAGGAGAAAGGACTGCGGCGACAACAGACACTGGAACAGTTCTGTGAGCCTCGGCGCTCCCTCTCCCAGCATTTGAAACAGAGAACGTTCCGCCGCCCCCGGCTCCACCACCAGGCTGATCCCCTGATAGATCTTCTGTCCAAAACAGCATCGCACCGGCGGACGCCCCATATCGCTGACGGCGAAGTCCTGCGGCCCCAGCCAGACGATTCGACCGTCCCGCATCGTACACTCATACCGGCCGGTCCGGCAGTGATTGATCTCAATCATTCCGGGGCACCTGCTCTCTCCCGGAAATTCGTGGTTCGTATGAAAATCATTGAAGATCAGAGTCACTCCCGGCATCACCGTGCGGGACGTCATTGTACCGAATCCGTCTTCAAACTCCAGACGGTATACGGATTCGTACTCCGAACGGCTGACCAGGATAGATTCCCCCGGAAAAATCCGATCCTTACGTTTCAACGCCATATTGCCTCCAATAGTTAGTTTTTACTAACTCTATTTTATCAACCACCGCTCCGTTCGTCAATTCCCTTTTCCTGTCCACCCGGCATTGATCCGGACCTTCACGTCTGCGCAGCCTCACATATTGCGATTCCGCTTTTGTATCAGACAAATTTTTCAACAGACCGAAAAAAACAGCAGCACCGCCGGATCCGTGCACTTCCCGCACAGGATCCGACAGTACTGCTGTACTGTAAATACACCGGACAGGTTTCTGATTTTATTTATTGCAGAGAAAACGTCACTGTAATATCACCGCTGCCCAGCGCTTCCTCCCAGCCGGTCAGATCATCGATCCTGCCCAGCCTCGTATAGCTCCATGAATTGGAGCCATAGAAAATAACGATCTGGCTGTTGTTATACAGAACGATATCCCCCGTATATGTCGTCGTCTGACGATTGCTTGACGGAAGAGATCTTCCGAGAGAACCGACCTTTTCAAAACCGGCATAATCACTCATCGAAATCGTCACCGGCCCCTCTTTCATCATCTCTGCCAGAGCATCCACCGCCACATTTTCCTCCAGCGTTGCGGTAAATGTATCATTTCCTGCCTGTACCTGCATCTTCATCTCTGTGTCCTCCTGTTCATACCCGGTCTCTGCGGAATCGTTTTCTGAAGTCCCGCCGCCTGTCTCTTCACTGCCGTTCTCTATTGTGCCACCGTTCTTTCCGCCGGAAGTATCCGTCTCTGCTTCCGATTCTGACAGCGGTTCCTGCACTTTCTCTGTCTGCCTGTTTTCTCCGCAGCTGGCCAGCACTCCCGCCATCAGAACTGCTGCCACGAATAACCGTATCTTTTTCACCCTGCCACCTCTTTTCTTCTGCCTCCAGTATAAAATGGCAGGTCTCGGAAAACAAATATTTTTGTTTTATAGTGCAGAATAGTCAAAACCTATCGTTATCAGCTCTGTCCGGTTCGCCGGGTGCAGCGCACAAAAAAAGCACTCCACATGAAGTGCTTTTCCTGGGCATACAGCCATCTTATCCGTGCGTTAGAAGATTCGAACTCCCGACCTTTTGGTCCGTAGCCAAACGCTCTATCCAGCTGAGCTAAACGCACATATCCTTTATAAGATCATTGCTGATCTTCTCAACAGTAGATATTTTACTGTATTTTTTCTTAATTGTCAATATTTTTTTTCGTACATTTTTTTGTTACAGCTCAGCCAGGTCTAAGCAATACATACGTCGACCTGACTGAACTACCATGATTTCCGTTGCAGTTCAGCTGGCTGAACTGCAACCCAATTTCCCTGTTATTTTTTAAATCGCTGGAAATCAGACAAAAAATGTGCTATACTCTGTTTATATCCGAAAGGGCGTTCGCCCTTTCCGTTTATCAACGGCATATCGCCGAAGAAATCCAACAATCAAAGTAATTTTGCGGAACATACGGAAAATAGCTTTTGTGACGGTAAAGTTTATGGTAAGATACTACTATACAGTCGTAACTGTTTGCTCAACGGAACGGTTACCGCAATCGTACTCTTTTCTGTATGTCCGGCAGACTGCCGGGATGAATCTTCCGGAATGTGCAGCTTTCCTTTGTCTGAGAATTGCTGATGGCCCGGTTGATCCATTTCTACACACAGAAAGGAGAAGCTGTATGAAGAAACCTGATAACAATTTTATTATGATGCCTACGATTGACTTCTGTTTTAAGGAACTGATGATGAATACGAAGGTGCGGACTGGTTTTATCGCCTCTCTGCTGGATCTTCCACCGGAGAGGATCCGGGACACGGAAATTCTCCCGACAGAACTTCCGCGCGATTATCCGGATGATAAGCTGGGGATCCTCAATGTCCATGTCCGGATGCAGGACGGGACACACATGAACCTGGAAATGCAGGTGCAGTTTTTTGAATACTGGGATTCCAGAATCCTGTTTTACCTGAATAAATTTTCTAGTAACTGTTCAGCCAGATCTGCGCATTTACTGCGCAGATCGTATGAAAACATAGCGCCTGTGGGCATCCAGCCCATCGCGAAGCGATTTTTAATGGCTGGATGCCATAACAGTTCAGCTGGCTGAACTGTTATGTTTTCCGGGCAGCTGAAAAAGGGAGATTCCTATGACAAGCTCCGGAAATGCATCCATGTCAGCATTCTGGATTTTTCCTGGTTTGACGATGAACTGTATTATCATACGGTTCATCTCTATG
>DXEK01000194.1 GCA_019115005.1 Candidatus Fusicatenibacter merdavium
TCACGCTCCTCAGCACTGAGGTTGATAACGATTGATTTTCTTCCCATAGATAAGATACCTCCACCACTTGATGTAAGTATTCTATCATGAGCGGAATATAAAGTCCAGTTATTTAAAAGATACTATACTAGCGTGGGACAAAGCCTCCACGTCCGTCAGGATCGAGGAACCCGTGGTCGTAAATCCCGACACGATCTCAAACAATGCATCCACAAAAAACGGGATCTCCCCCGTCATCATAAACGGCAGACAGCCAAACACACTGAGCACCACCCAGCCGAGGGCAACCGCAACGTATCCGTCCTTCGGATACAGTTCCATATTTTCCGGCTTTCGCCGTGATAAAAGAAATCCAACCGCAACACAGAACAGACCGCACAGAAGATAGGCCAGTCCCTCCTGTTCTCTATACAAAGCACCGGTGACCGCTGGGAAGACCATCAGAATTCCTTCCGTCTTCAGTACCCAGCTGATCACATACCGAAGCATTTTTCCATTCATAACTCTTTACTCGCCTCTTCTTAAATATAATGATTTTCCCTGTTGGGCTGCTTTCTCACTGCTCCGCGAGAATATCCTCGATATTCTGCAGTCCGGTATGCGTTGTGACGACGATCACGGAATCTCCCTGCTGGAAATAATCCTGGCCGCCGGGGATGATAATCTTTCCCTTTCTGCCGATGCATGCCACCAGTGTATTCTGCCTGGTCTGCATATTTTCCAGTTTGATATTCTGCAGCGCACAGTCTTTATGGATGATAAACTCCAGCGCCTCGACGCGGTCATCCATCAGCTTGTAGAGCGTCTCCACATTACTTCCGATGGAATTTTTCATCGCACGCACGTAGGAGAGAATGTACTCCGCTGTGATATGTTTCGGATAGATCAGACTGTCCAGATTCAGGCTGTGTATCACATCATTAAAACTCAGATGATTGATCTTGGTCACGACTTTCGAGGAGACCTTGTCCCTGGCATACAGCGACAGAATGATATTCTCCTCATCCATGTCCGTGCAGGCGACAAACGCTTCCATCTGGTCGAGATTTTCTTCTCTCAAAAGCTCCTGATCACTTCCGTCTCCGAAGATAATCGTCGCCTCCGGCAGCAGGTCACTGAGCTCTTCACACCGTGTTTTGTTTTTCTCGATGATCGTCACACGGATTCCCATATGTACCAGGATATGCGTCAGATAATAAGTGATCTCGCCGCCTCCGACAATCATAGCACTGTGTACCTGATTGATTTTTACTCCGATCTTTCGGAAAAATTCGGCTGCCTTCTTTGGCGTCACCAGGATCGAAAGACTATCGCCTGCATCGATCCGATAATTACCATCGGGGATTACCACCTGTCCGTTTTTCTCCGCAACACAGATCAGAAGATCCGTATGGCTCGCGGAGACATCCTTCAGCTGTTTTCCCACCAGTCCCGAATTTGCCGGAACCTTAAACCGGAGCATCTCGACTCTTCCCTTGGAAAAACTGTCGATCTCAATCGCAGTCGGAAAACGGAGCAGACGGGCAATCTCCTGCGCCGACGCAAATTCAGGATTGATGATCATGGAAAGTCCAAGTTCCCGACGGATAAATTCACTTTCCTTCCGATATACGGAATTCCGCACACGGGCAATCGTATGGCATTTCGAAGCCCTTTTTCCTACCACACAGCACAATAGGTTCAGTTCATCGCTTCTCGACACTGCGATCAGCAGATCCGCATGTTCGATATCCGCCTCCTGCAGAGTGTTATAGCTTGCGCCGTTCCCCACGACGCCCATCACATCGTAGAGACCTGTGATGTTGCGGATCACATTACTGTCCTTGTCCACAACCGTTACATTGTTGTCCTCCTGACTGAGCTGTGCAGCCAGCGCTGTTCCCACTTTTCCACAGCCAACAATAATAATCTGCATCTTCTTTTACCGGCAGGCATATAACATTTCCGCCGTACCGGCATCCTCCTTTGATCATAATATTGGGCATGAATATCCTCCGTACGCTGAAGTGTATCACATCTCCCGGCACACGGAGGGTAAGTGTATTGCAGCCTGTGAAGCTGCAAGATTGGCTTACTGAGTTTCTTTTAACCGCCTGAATTAAAAGATTAAGAAATTATATCATACTTTATGATTTAGAGGAATAGCTTTTATGTAAAATCTATATGAGTTCCGTGACAGTTCAAAGAACTGAACTGTCACATGAGATCCTGCAATGAATGATCAAAAACGGGAAAACCTTCTGAACCTTGCACTGGACGCCACAGATGCAGAACGGGCGTCCTCCTCTTCCCTGGGGGAAGGGTACGATTTTTCCGCCGGCACGTGGGAAGTCATCGTCCGTTATCAGGGAGATATTTCCTTTCTGGAACAGAGCGGCGTCCGCATTACCTATCTTCTCTTTCAGTACGCCATCCTGGTGATCCCGGAGGCTCTGATCGACGACGTCACGAACCTGCCGCAGATCACTTATATGGAAAAACCGAAGCGTCTGTTCTTCGCCGACTTTTCCGGGCGGAGCGTTTCCTGCATCCACCCGCTCCAGGAAGGAACCCGGGGACTTTTCGGGGACGGAACGCTCCTCGCCTGCATTGACTCCGGCGTCGACTATACCCACCCGGCGTTCCGGAACGCCGACGGCACCACCCGGATCCTTTCTCTCTGGGATCAGACTGTCCCCGGCAGCCCACCGGAGGGCTATCCTCTGGGAACACTGTACACCCGACAACAGATCAACGAAGCGCTGAACGCCTCCGACGCCGCTGAGCGGAACCGGCTCGTCCCTTCCCGCGATACCAGCGGCCACGGAACAGCAGTGCTCGGCATTGCCGCCGGCGGAGGAGGAAGCGAGAACAGCCGGGACAATACCGGCCTCTACCGAGGCGTGGCTCCGAAAGCGGCGTTGATCGTCGTAAAGCTCAGTTCCTCGGGGGCGGAAGCCTTTTCCCGGACCACGCAGCTGATGATGGCTCTGGACTACTGCATCCGCACCGCGCTGTTTCTACAAAAACCGATTGCCATCAACCTGAGTTTCGGCAATAATTACGGTTCCCACAGCGGCACCTCCCTTCTTGAGACTTATCTGAACCAAGTCGCAGGGCTGGGACAGACTGCCGTCTGCATTGGCTCCGGAAACGAGGGGAGCGCCGGCCGCCATGCAGGAGGAACGCTCTCTGTTGCCGAGACGAAGAACATCGAATTTTCTGTCGGGCCCTATGAGTCCTCCATGAGCGTGCAGCTGTGGAAATCTTATACCGATGACATTGATATCGCCGTGATCGCCCCGGACGGTACGCGGATCGGCCCGCTTCAGTCGGTGTTGGGCACTGTGCGCTTCCGCGTCCGCGGCACGGAACTTCTGTTTTACTATGGAATGCCGTCGCCGCACAGCCAGGCGCAGGAAATTTACCTCGATCTGATCCCCGCCGGCGGACAGTCGGCGGTGGACAGCGGCATCTGGGCCATCGAACTGCATGCCAGGCGGATCGTGACCGGACGGTACGACCTGTGGCTGCCCGGATTTGCCGGAGCGGAAACGCGGTTTTTTCTTCCGGATCCGGAGACGACGCTGACGATCCCTTCCACAGCCCGTTATGCGGTCACAGTGGGTGCCTATGAGCCAAAACTTCAGGCGTATGCGGATTTTTCCGGGCGGGGATATACGCGGCTTTTCCAGGAGATCAAGCCGGATCTATGTGCACCCGGTGTAGATATCACTGCGCCGGCGGCCGGCGGGGGATACGGCGCGTTTACCGGGACCTCCTTTGCGGTTCCCTTTGTGACGGGAAGCGCGGCGCTGATGATGGAGTGGGGGATTGTTTATGGGAATGATCCGTTTCTTTACGGGGAGAAGCTGAAGGCGTTTCTGATCCGCGGGGCGCGGCAGCTGCCGGCGGAGAGGGTGTATCCGAATCCGCGGCTGGGGTTCGGCGTGCTCTGCCTCAGGGATAGTCTGCCTTTTTAAAATGGGGGGACGGAAACCGCGCAGGGCGCGTGCAGCGGGCCGGCGGGGGATCAGAATCCGTGCTCACTCCGGCGTTCGGACAAAACAGAGGAAGGTGTTCGCGGGGCGGGCGGATGGGAGTTTCTGCGGTTGGATGCTCGCCCCTCGGACACCTTCCTCTGTTTTGTCCGCCCGCAGTCGCAAGCACTGGATTTCTGATCCCCCCGCCGGCCCGCTGCACGCGCCCTGCACGGTTTCCTGGGTGTGGCGGCGGATGGGCGGCGGCGAATGGGTATTGGGAGATCCGGGTTGGGTTGGCACGTGAAAGTTGGGAGTGTTCATGAGTGGTCTTGGGATTAGAATCCGAAACCCAGCGTCAGCCCGGTCTGCGCATTTACTGTGCAGACCGGGTGAAAACATAGTGCCTGTGGGCATCCTGCCCATCGCGAAGCGATTTTAATGGCTGGATGCCGTGACCGTTCAGCTGACTGAACGGTTACAGCAGAATCGTTTTTACAGAGAATTGTGTCTTGGCTTTCCGATTTGTTTCAATTATAATGAATTCAAGAATGTGATTGGAGGTGATCGTATGGATCTGTTGGAGCTTTTGCTGAAGCGGCGAAGTGTTCGGAAGTATACGGGAGAACCGGTTGGCCGGGAGGAGCTGGAGTTGATCCTGAAAGCGGGGCTTTGTTCGGCTTCGGGAAGGAATCGGAAACCCTGGGAGTTGGTGGCGGTGTCGGATCGGGAGATGTTGGAGAGGCTTTCTCACTGCCGGGACGGAGCGGCGCGTATGCTGGAGAAGGCCGGATCTGCGATCCTGGTTTTCGCGGATGTGGACAGGACGGATGTCTGGACGGAGGACTGCTCGATCGTGATGAGTAATATGCATCTGATGGCTGCCAGTCTGGGCCTTGGAAGCTGCTGGATTCAGGGACGGCTCCGGACGGCGGAAAACGGGGAATCCACGGATGTGTTCTGCCGGCGTCTGCTTGGCGTGCCGGAGGGGTATGCGCTGGAGGCGATCCTTTCTGTCGGAATCCCGGCGGAGTATCCGGAATCCCATAAAGCGGAGGAACTGGAGATGCGCAAGGTGCACTGGAATTCCTGGGATGCGTGTGAAAATGATTCGGGCGACTGAATGCCTGTGAAGTTCCATCCGGGGGCATCCGGATTCCGGGTTTGGATACCGCAGCCGGAGAGCCATGGCTTCGATGAAAAACTGCACGATCACCGGCTCGCCTGATCAGAACCGATGATCGTGCAGTTTTTCGATAACCGTTCAGCCTGCTGGACGGTTTTTTTGACTTGTATCGTCAAACGCTCACAGTTTCCACAGCCGGTAGCGGTTGAACGCAGCCAGTACTTCCTGTTTTCTCGGCATCGCCAGATTCACAGGGAGATAGCTTCCTTCTGCCAGACCGGCCAGTCCTTCTTTTTCTACCAGATCCATGACCTTGTCCACCGCCTGCTGCATCGTGATCTTTCCGTTGACGGCTTTTTTCTGTACCCAGGTGAACATCCAGCCGATGGCGAGAGTCTGTTCGGAGTCGGCTAGCTGTTCCAGACCGCGCAGGATCAGATTTTCGCGGTTCAGCTGGATCTGGTCTTTTCCCATCACCTTCATTTTTATGCGGTCTTCCCGGACGAAGTTTATGTCCCGCTCCGGGCATCGGTCGAAGGACGGCTTTCCCGGCTGTTTCCGGGGAATGGAGACGGCGGGAAAGTTTTCCGCCTCTTTTTTCGCAAATGCCGTGATGTCTTTCGGCCGGTACTGCTCCATCTGAAGAATGCAGTCGGCGATGTGGAAGTAAGCTCCGGAGCTTCCTGCTACCAGGATCGTTGAGATTCCGTATTCCTCAAACAGATATCTGGCTCTCTCAATAAACGGGGTGATCGGCTCCTGGTTCCGGTGTACGACTCTCTGCATCAGCTCATCCCGCACCATAAAGTTCGTGGCGCTGGTGTCCTCGTCGATGAGCAAGAGCTTCGTTCCGCTCTCCATCGCCTCCACCACATTGGCCGCCTGGGAGGTGCTTCCGCTGGCGTCCTCTGTGTAAAAGGATTTCGTGTCCTTCCCGCTGGGAAGATCATTGACAAACATGGAAATGTCCGTCTTTTTGATACTGCGCCCATCCTCCGCACGAATTTTTACCGCAGTATCGTCGGTGATCACATACTCTCTCCCGTCCCCGGCGATGTGATCGTAGACGCCCAGTTCCAGTGCTTTCAGAAGTGTCGATTTTCCGTGGTAACCTCCGCCGGCGATCAGCGTGATCCCGCGGCGGATTCCCAGCCCTTTCACAGTTCCCCGATGGGGCAGTTCCAATGTCACTTCCATGGTTTCCGGAGAGACAAAGGGAACGCTGGAACGCATCGGGCGCTGAGAGACGCCCGACTCTCTCGGCAACACAGAACCGTTAGCCACAAAGGCACACAGTCCCAGTTTCGGAAGCTGGCTGCGAATGTAAGCCTGATCATCCGTCAGTTCCATGGTTCTCTGAACTGCATCTTTGGAGATTTTGCGCCAGAACAGCGTATTTTCCACACACTCCGGCAGGAAATCAAAGAGGATCCGGATCAGCTCGCCGGAACAGATCGTCCTTCCTCTGGCCGGAAATCCAATCTCCATGCGGATGCGCACGCTTCCGTCGCCGGGATCGACCTGGCAGGCGGTACGTTCCAGGATCTCCTGTCCGGGACGGCTCACCGCCAGCAGTCCGCTCTTTCCGGAGCCTTTCGCCTTATGATTGAAAGCCTCGATCTTTCTGCCGTACAGTCTCAGCAGATGATCTTCCAATGCGATCCTGCGGTGCGGTTCCAGGTAAAGCTCTTCGGGGAATCCCGCCTGCGCTCCGTCCGCCACAACGCTCACCCGCGACGGTGTCGCAAACGGATCTCCCTGTACGTGTTCGATAAAAAGCGTGTAGCTGCCGAACCGGTAGCCGCCCCGGGTGTCCTTATAAGCCGGATAGCTTTTTCTGTCTATCGCTTCAAGAATTCTTCTCAAATCTTCTGCTCGTTTCATGCCTGATTCTCCCTGTCCTGCTATTTTCTGTCTGAGTATTTTTGCCTCGGCCGGGTTACGCCTGATAACTCTCCGCCAGTTTTTTAAATGCCGGCAGGGCCCGCTCGATCTGCTCCGTCGTCACGCAGTAAGCGATCCGTACGTAACCCGGGCATCCGAAATCGTCCGCCGGAACCAGAAGAAGTTCCTGCTCTTTTGCTCTCTCGCAGAAAGCCTCCGCATCCGGCTCCAATGTGCGGACAAACAGATAGAACGCTCCGTCCGGATGGACGCAGGTATACCCGTAGCTTTCCAGCGCATCATACAGCAGATCACGGTTTTTCCGGTAAACGGAAAGATCGGACACCATTCCCTGGCAGCGGGCGATCACATGCTGCGCCATCGCCGGCGCGCAGACATAGCCCAGTGCGCGTCCTGCCCCGCAGACCGCCGCGTACAGATCTGCCGCGTCCGCCGCCTCATCGGGAACAAGGATATAGCCGATCCGCTCGCCCGGCATGGACAAAGACTTGCTGTAGGAATAACATACCACAGTATCCCTGTAATATTTTGTCAGATACGGCACGAAAACATCCCCGTATACCAGTTCCCGGTAAGGCTCGTCGGCAATCAGGTAAATGGTGTGTCCATACTCCTTTTCTTTGGCTTCCAGGAAAGCCGCCAGCCGCACAATGCTTTCCTCCGTAAAGACAACGCCGGACGGGTTGTTCGGCGAGTTTACGAAGATCCCTTTCGTGTGTTCGCTGACTGCTGCCTCCAGACGGTCAAAGTCGATCTGGAATGTCCCGTCGTCGGTTTTCACGGGGACAAAACGTCCGCCCGCAGCCTCAACAAATACTTTATATTCCGGAAAGTATGGGGTAAAGATGATGTATTCGTCTCCGGAAACGGTCATGGCCTCCAAAGTAATCCGTAGAGACGCCGCGGCCCCGCAGGTCATATAAAAATTATCGGGACGGAAACTGGTCTGAAATCTGTTGTTCAGATCATCGGCGATCGCCTTGCGGACTTCCAGGTCTCCCTGTGCGGAGGTGTAACCGAACAGGTATACGTCATCCCTCGTATCCAGCAGCTCTTTCATGACCTGATGTACTTTCTCAGGCGCCGGGACATTAGGATTTCCCAGGCTGAAATCGAAAACATTCTCTGCTCCGATTTCCGCCGCACGCTTTTTGCTGTACTCAAAAATCTCCCGGATTACCGACCGGTTTTTTCCCAATTCTGTCATTCTTTCTGAAATCATCTTTCCCACTCCTTCTTATCTTTCTTTTGTTTTATTCTATCAAACGCCGGCAGAAATGTAAATGTCAGCGGTTCTCTCTCACCGGAACGGATGTGACGCCAGCATACGATCGCCGAGATCCCGAGGCATCCCAGCTTCCATGCCGGAAACATGACTGTGCGCAGACAGCCAATGGCAAAGCATAGAAACGTCAGGACCGAACGGTACAAATGCGGACGCACGACCAGAACGAGAGAAAACAGCAGGTAGAATGCCGCCAACAGAAGCACCGGTTTCAAAGCAGGATAAAGTCCCAGAAGCACGCCAAAGGATACCGCGATCGCTTTTCCGCCTTTTCGGAAATGCAGCAGCGGCCACGCATGCCCTGCGACCGGCGCCATCAGAATCAGCGCAAACACCGGGTCCTCCTGCGGCAGGTGATTCATCGCCAGATGAACCGGAAAAAAGCCTTTGCCCAGTTCCAGCAGCAGTACCAGCGTTCCGATCAGAGGTCCCGCCGCCGCAAACGCATTGAACGTTCCGGGGTTCCGGTCTTCGCCTGCGCTGGTCACATCCACATGGCAGAGTTTTTGCGGAACGATCTGCGCAAACAGAATACTTCCGCTGAGATATCCCAGAAGAATATAAAACACTTCTCTCATACGCCTCACCTTCCCCTTCTACACAGTTACTTCTGCTCCGGTCCGAATCCTTCACCGGAGGAAACGCAGCGTTCCAGCAGCCGGATGATCTCCGCGGCTGCCTGCGGATGGATGTTTTCCTTCTGCGCCTGCCGCATCCTCTCTCTGGCGCCGTCCTGTTCCATCAGACGGCGTCCCTCCGCGATCTGATGTTCTCTTGTCCGCGCCGCCACAGACATTCCGCGATGGCAGAAAAATTCCAGATTTTTCTCTTCACAGCCGGGGATCGGAGCCGTGTGAATGATCGGGATCCCCGTGACCGCCGCTTCCGTACTGCTCAGGCCTCCGGGTTTTGTAAAGATCACATCGCAGGCAGCCATATACTCCGCCACATGGCGGGTAAATCCCACAACGCGGACGTCAGGATTCCCATGGAACTGAAAACGCAGAGTATGTTCCCGGCGTTTGTTTTTTCCGCAGATGATCACAATCTGCTCTCCATTCTTATTCCCCTTAGCCAGCTCCCTTGCAAAAATATGGATCTTTCCAAACCCCATACTTCCGCTCATGACAAGATAAATCTTCCGGTCTTTCGGCAGCTGCAGATGATCCCGCACGCCATCCTTGCTCATCGGACGGACAAACTGCTGCCGGACCGGAATGCCCAGAGGCAGGAGTTTTTCCCGGGGAACACCGTAGGCTGCGAATTCCTCTGCGAGATCTTCATGCGGGATCACATAGTAATCGCATTCCGTCTCCTCCCAGAAGGGAATGCAGGTGTAATCCGTCGCTATCGCTACGGTTTTCTGGGGCAGCCAGCCCTTTTTCTTCATATAGGTAAAGGTTTCCGCCGGATAGAGGTGGGGCGTCACCAGTACGTCGAAATGTTCTCTCTCCAGATACTCTTTCAGTGGTTTTGCCAGACGGGCATTGGCGTGATATACCGGCGATTTGAACGGAAATTTCCGCACCAGCTCCCCGGCGCGGTAGATCATACCGAAAGCGCCAGGCATCAGAGTAACTGTTTTTACGTATCCGCCTCCGACCAGAGCGGATGTATGTTTCTTCCCGAAGCTCATCATGTCCAGCATGACGGCTTCGTGCCCCTGGAGCTCCAACTGCTCCTTGATCGCCTGGCCGGCGGCGTTGTGGCCTTCTCCTGTGTTGCAGGACAGTATCAGTGCTCTCACTTGTTTTATTCCTTTTCTTTCTTGGTTTTTGGCATGTTACTATTATATCAGACTGCGAAAATGCGTCAAGATTGTGGGGATGAGAAAAGGACGAAAGAGCAGGAAGGGGAGGCTGCGGCGCGGGCAGGGCACGGGAGACGCAGGACAGGACGCCGGCGGAGCATGCCATCGGCGGGCGGCTGCGGCGCGGAAGAAAATCTAAGCCGCCGGACGTCCCCGGAGCGGGCGCCGGAGCAATTCGCCGAGAACGTTTGATACGTTCTCGACTCAGTGCTCCTCAGGCTCAGTGCGTGCTGCACTTCGCCCGGCCCGCTCCGGGGACGTCCGGCGGCTAAGATTTTCTAACCGTGCCGCAGATGCCCGCCGATGGCATGCTCCGCCGGCGTCCTGTCCTGCGCCTCCCGTGCCCTGCCCGCGCCGCATCCTCCCCTTCCTGCTCTTTCTGGTTTTCTCTCGTGGGGGAAACGGGGATGTCGGGCGGTGGGGATTGGAATTGTGCTTTGTGGGGGAATCGTTTATAATGTGGGAGGCGGGAGTTGGGTCTGCCGGTTTTTTGTCTGACTTGATTTGATTTTGTTTTGAGGTGATGTGTTTGAAGAAGAGGTTTTATCTGATCGACGGGATTCGGGGGCTGGCGATCGTGAATATGGTTTTGTTTCATTTTCTTTATGATGTGTTTATTTTGTACGGGCGTCAGCCGGACTGGTATGGGAGAACGGGGACGTTTCTCTGGCAGCAGGGGATCTGCTGGACGTTTATTCTGATCTCCGGCCTGGTCTGGCATCTAGGGCGGAAGGGCAATCTGAAGCGGGGGCTGATCCTGAATTTCTGGGGACTGGTGGTCTCTGTGGTGACTCTTATCGCGGAGCCGCAGGCAGCCGTCTGGTTCGGCATTTTGAATTTTATCGGCTGTGCTGTGCTTCTGATGATCCTTGCGAACCGTGTTTTCTGTAAGATCCCGCCGGTTGCCGGTGTGATCGGAAGTATGATTTTGTTTTTTCTGTTCCGCGATGTGCAGCAGGGAGTTTTGGGACTGGCGTCACATCCGCTTGCTGTATTGCCGGAGTGGCTGTATCAGTCGAGGATCCTGACGCCGTTTGGTTTTCCGTTTCCCGGCTTTCGGTCCAGTGACTATTTTCCTATGCTGCCTTGGTTTTTTCTGTTCTCGGCCGGTTATTTCTTTTATCCGATCCTGCAAAGCAGCCGGAAGCTTCAGGATGTGTGTTCTGTCCGGATTCCTTTGCTTTCGAAGCTTGGAACCTGGAGTATCTGGATCTATCTGATCCACCAGCCGGTGGCGACGGGAATCTGTATGCTGTTATTTCGATAAATCATCGGCTGTCTTTTTCTGCTCTGTTTATTTTATGCACAGGCCGGAGGAAACCATAGCGTTTGCGGACATCCGGATACGGAGGCCAGAGGAGCGGTCACTCCTCCTGTGTTTCCTCCGGTTCCTCCTGTTTTGCCATTTCTCTTTTCCGACGGGTCACCAGTCCGCCGATGCGTCCGGTCTCTTTTGCGGTAAGTGTTCTCCACCCATCTTCCAATACTCGGTCCAGAAGCCCCAGTTCGCCGGCAATTTCATATTTCAGTACTTCGTCCGGTGTCAGATTGTTCAGATCAATTTTCTTTTTTCCAGCCACAGAAAAGCCACACTCCTTTCCGTCTGTGCATATAAACACAGATCTGTCTGCCGTATCGATACATCTTTCTGTTTCTTATCTCAGAGTGTGGCCTGTTTTTCCTTTTTTATTCAGTTTATGAATTTCATCTATGCCTCAAACGCCAGTTTCGCCGCGCCATCGTTGACAGAGATCGTCAGATTTTTTTCTCCCTGATCATTTTCCAGTGAACTCCAGCTTTTATAGTCGCCGATCTCCAGGAATCCGTCTCCGACGGATGCTTCCCAGCGGTAATCCTCCTGCGCTCCTGCCAGTGTTGCACGTATGATCCCGTCACGGCATTCCATGGAAATTTCCGGACTGTCGAGACGGTCTGCGCTGATCACTCCGTCCGCCAATGTGATATTCAGAGATTCCGCAGCATTCATCACCCCGGCTGCCAGATAACCATCGCTCATCTCAAACGTAACCGTTCCGGCGCTGATCGTTCCGCTGTTTTTCCATACGCCGTCCGGCAGATCCACATGCAGCGTCTCCACCTGCAGATTTTCTGACTCAAAGTAGCCGCTGTCGGAGGAAACCTTCAGGCTGTCCAGTTCCATGTCTTCCGGGACAAATACGATCACCGTATCATCCTCCCTGGCCGCTTCCTCTGTATTCTCCAATGTCAGCGTTCCGTTTTCAAATTGCACACGGATCCTGTCTCCTTCTTTGCTCTCCACCTGTAGCGTCTCCCCGGAGACTTCGCGGAACAGAACCGCTGCGGAAGGAAGATTCACACAGATTTCCCTGACTTCTTTCCAGGCAAGAGGCGTTCTTGCCGCCAGCACCACACTGCCTTCCGGCTGTACAGTGATCGCGCCTTCCGCATAGTCATCCTGCATTCCGTCCCAGCCTTCTTTTCCGGCTGTGGCCTTTCCCAGCTCCTCTTCCACCGACTGCTGGATGTTTTCAAAGACATTGTCATTGAGCGCGGCATCCAGGCCGTCTTCCAGGCTGTTCCCAACCTCGTCCATCACTTCATTTATAATGCCGTCCACGAATCCGCCGATCTGACTTCCCAATCCGCTGTTATTTCGGTTCTCTGCAGTTCCGGTAGAGTATGCGACCGTTCTTGTCGTCCGCATCGCTGCAAAATTCAGGACGCCGATCACCAGCATCAGGACAAAAACGGCGCCGATCACCCCAAGGGCGATCCAAAGCGGCGCATGGCTCTTCCGCGGTCTCGGCGGCGCCATCGGTCTCTCATACGCTCTTCTTCCGGACTGCTCCTGTCCGCCGCCAGAGTGTATCATCTCCGAAACTTTCTCGGGGCTTCCCAGTTCACGGAGCACTTCCTCCTCCCGGTCCGGGCCTGCAGCTTCAAAGTATTGTTCATAGTAATCCAGCGCATCTTCCCGCTCATCCTTCGGCAGATCCATGAGCAGTGTCTCCAGCCGGTATAAAAATTCCTGTTTACTCATATCCCTTCCTCCTCGTCAAACAGTCTGTTGATTTTTTCTGTATAATTTTTCCACTCGATCCGGTACAGCCGGAGCTGGGCGCGCCCCTGCTCCGTGATCTTATAATAGCGTCGGTTCCGCCCGCCGCATTCCTGGTCGTAAGTGCTCAGGCATCCGTCTTTCTGCAGACGCCGCAGCACCGGATACATGGTGGACTCGGAAATATCGAGTATCTTCCGGACATCCTGGGTGATCTTATAGCCGTAGGTTCCAGATTCCTCTTTCCCCACGACAGCAAGCACCACCGCGTCCAGAAGCGCGGCTCCTGTGTTGAATACCATCTGATTCCTCCTTTCGCCTGCCAAAATGTATCAGAAACTGTCTTCCCGGCATTCCGGTACACTTCGGGAAAGAATACCTTTTATTTATATAATATTATATATCATATAGTATTATACGTGTCAATATGTTGCTGCGCTTTTTCCTTTCTTTTTGATTTACTGCCGGCCGATCCTGTCATACAGGGGATCTCTCTTGCTCCCATTTTCTGTTGGTCGCGGCAAAAATGCACAGGAAAATTGAATCCGGACAACTGTTCCGATGTTTGCCATTACAGTTCAGCCAGGTCTGCGCATTTACTGCGCAGACCGTGTGAAAACATAGTGCCTGTGGGCATCCAGCCCATCGCAAAGGATTCTCAATGGCTGGATGCCGGTTACAGTTCAGCTGGCTGAGCTGTAACTGTTTACCTTGTGATACATGGGAGAGCGCTTTACTTTTTAGTTGAACCCGAATATAATGAGACAAGCGACAAAAGGTCAGAAATTTCATGCTTGCATGAAAATTTATATGACCTTTGTGGAGCGTAAAACACCGAAAAGCACCCATTTTTCGAAGAAAAATGGGCGGATTTCGAATGTTTTCAGGATTGCGGGAGCATGAAATGCGGAGCAATCCGCAGCATCCATGTGGTCAAAATACCTTTTGACCACAAAATCATAGAATGAAAAACAACATAGCAGCAGAGAGGAAAAGAACATGAGCACAAAAGCAGTGGTTGCTTACGCCGATTTGGATCAGTATCAGCGCACGATCGTAGTCAGCGATATTCATGGAGACAATGAGGGGTTTCTCAAAACATTACAAAAGGCAGAATTCTGCCCACAGGATGCGCTTGTCATCGTGGGGGATCTTCTGGAAAAAGGAGAACACTCGCTGGAATTGCTGCGCACAGTCATGCACTATGCGCGTACAGGCAATGTGTATATGACCGCCGGAAATAATGACACGATCTTTTCCGAGTGGTACAGCAACGAAGTGACAGACGGGGAAATTCATGAATATATGAATGCCAGAGAAAATATTATCCTGCGGGAAATGGCCCGAGAACTGAAAATGGGTTGGCAGACACTGGACGAGGTGCAGGCCCTGAAAGCCGCCATTCCGGAACATTATGCCGCTGAACTGAACTTTCTGAACGCCCTTCCGCATATTCTGGAGACAGAACATTTTACTTTTGTTCATGCAGGGCTGAAACCCGGCCCGCTGACCGAGCAGGACAGAGATTACTGCCTGACGGTAAAGAGTTTCGGCAGTCAGACCCACCGGTTTGAAAAACCGGTCATCGTGGGCCACTGGCCGGCCAGCAATTACTGCGAATCAATCATCAATGCAAACCCTTATTTCAACCGGGAAACCAACGTCATCAGCATTGACGGCGGCAACAGTCTCAAGCGCTGGCACCAGATCAATTACCTGATCCTGCGAAGGGATCAAATCGAATTTGGATCTTATGACGATATGCCCCGGTTCCGCGCACTGGACAGCCAGGAGGCGTCGGAGGATCCGCTGACGTTGGAATTCCCCCGCACCAAAGTGGAAATCATCCGGAAAACCGAGAGAGAAAGCATTTGCTATGTCCCTGCCCTGGGCCGTAAGATGAATGTGGCAAATGAACATCTCTACACCTATAAGGGCAAAGACTACTGTTACAACATGACCACTTATCAGCTGCCCGTGCAGGCAGGTGATGTACTCTCCTGCTGTGACGTGGAACCGCAGGGTCTGCTGGCAAAGCACAATGGCATTGTGGGGTATTATACCGGAAGATATGAATTTTTATAGGGACCGTTCCTCCGGCGGAACGGTCCCTTTCTAAAATACCGAAAACCCGTTTACTTCCCATTTCCGGTCTTTTCCAGCAATGTATCGTAAATTTCCTTTGTGGCCTCATCATTCTCTCCATTGATGACCACGATTTTTCCGCTGACGTTCAGAACCACACAGCTGTCGCATGCGGCATATGTATAGCGGGTATAATCACCGTAAATTTCATTTTCAAACGAGCCCATAGAAACCCTGAAATTGCCCAGCCCGTTTGTCCGGATACCGGATACCTCATCCGAGGGATCCTTCGGCTCATAAGTGATGTCTTCTATTTCACTGTACTCTACTGTAAGATCCTTCCAGCTTCCCGTTTCCACAGTAAAAGAATTTTCACCGTAGACAATCTCCATATCACCGGTGAACAGTGTCCACCCTAAAAATACAGCGACTCCTACAACCACTGCCAGAGTAAAAATCACAGTTCCCGGTTTCCGTCTGCCTTTTTCCACACTTCCTTCTCTCACCTGCTTTCTGTAATACAGATAGGAATACAGGCACGGAACGAAGGCAGCCAGCAATACAATAACGGTAAACAGCACAATGGCAATCTCATATTCCGCAAACAGACTGCAAATCATCGCCAGAAGGCCGGCCGCCACCCATACTTTTCCACCGAATCTGTGTGTTGCGTTCCAGTTTTCCTCATTTTCAAGCGCCCATTTGACTTTTATCCCCATGGTCCGGTTCCGCCGGATCTTCGGAAAATAATTTCCGCAGACAAGAAACAGCACTCCAAAGCCGAAGCAGACCAGAGCTGTAACCGCCGAATACTTTCTCATCTTACTTTCCGCCAGAACTGATATGGTGCCGAACAACAGCGACATAGCCGGAAGCAGCCAGACGATCAGCCCTATCGCCTTTCTGCTCTGTTTCCTGTCCCGCTGATCCCGAAACGTAACCCAAAGACAGATCCAGTGAACAGCCAATAGAAAGAACGGCTGGATCAGCACTCTTCCCAGCATCAGCCATCCTGTCAACAGCGGCAGCAGGATCACCAGCGACGATACAATAAGTTTTCCCCTATTCTCCCGGATGATTTCCTTCATTTTCCACTCCTCCTCTCAGATCGGTAATCCACAGCATGATTTCTTCCAGCACCGAGGTATTCAGTTCGTAATAAATATATTTTCCTTCCCTCTGATCCCGGATCAGGTCCGCCTCCTTCAGGACAGACAGATGACGGGAGATGGACGCCGCGGTGACGGAAAAGTGGTCCACAATCTCACCCGCCGACAGTCTTCCGCCTTTCAGCAGATTCAGGATTTCCCTGCGGGTCGGATCCGCCAGCGCCTTTAATGTTTTCTGCAGACTCAATGTCACATCACTTCCTTCTGACTCATCGTTTAACATTTAACCTAATTGTTAATTGTATAGTATAACAAAAATATTGAAATGTCAAAGGCTTTATCTATCCGGCAAACTGCTGGTGTAACAGTTCAGCCGAGTAAGTTGTTACACAGGCTGCTTACCTTTTTTCTCTTATAGCTATGCTCACATTGGAGTTCCGACTTCGATCAGATTGCCGTCCGGATCATAAAAACGGACAACTTTCTGCCCCCAACTGTGTGTCATGAGAGGGGTGACATATCTGACCGAAGGATAAAGCGTTTCAAGTTTCCGCACAAACCCTTTCAGGTCTTTTTCCTCAAAATACAGTTCACAGGAATTGTTCTCCGGGATCACATCGCAGTCCAGAAATTTTCTCCAGGTACTTTCCGCCTGGAGGACAAGTCCTTCCGTAAGTATCACATTTCCATCAAAATCACGGATTGTTTCAAGTCCAAAGAGTTCATGGTAAAACTTCTTTGATCTTTCCATATCTTTTACAACGATCAAAATGTTTTTCAGTTTCACAATCCCATGCCTCCCAAAAATCTTACCTGAACACCGGCGCTTTTCTTATCCTCCCGGATCCTCTTTTCCAATTCCCAGAACTTTTCCGACGGACTGCCGCCGCTGCTCAGTAATTCGATATATTCTTTATTCAGACTGTCCATATAAGCTTCCTGCCAGCCGGTAATCTTCTGCCGGAAAAGCTTCCAGTCTTTTTCTGTAAATCCCTGTTCCATCCTATTGTCTCCATTTTGATAGATATCTGAAATCTGAAAATCACATTGTCCCTACAGTGCGCACACCATAAGATATTCGTCATCCTTTTCCTCCCGGATACTGAAGCCGACATCCCGATACATTTTCACTGCATAATTGGCTCTCTGAACAGACAATGATACACTCTGATATCCGCGTTCTCTCAAAAGAGCCAGCATATTCTTCAGAAGCTGTGTGCCGATTCCCCGGCCACGGAATTCCGGGTACAGCGAAATTGCCAGAGAAGGGGTATCGTCGTCCACATGCCCGTAATCATTCATGATTCTTGTCCAGACGGCTCCCACCGGCCGTCCTTCCAGCTCAGCCACCAGACAGTGATCATCTTCGCGGGCGCCGAAATCCTCCGTATACACCTTCAGTTCCGGCTGTTCCACGATACCCCTGTCCGGCGGCTCTTCTCCATCGGGCACAAAAATTGCTTCGTACAGAAAATCTTTCAGTAATTCCGTCTCATTTTCCCTCAGTTCCCGGATCCTAAATGATCCTTTACCGTAATCGCAGACAAACTCTCGGGACATATCAAAACTCCTTTCATAAAGCAGCCAACAACGTAACCTCCGGCAGTTTCCGTATAGCGTCCCGTTTCGTTGAATATTTCTGACGCTTTTATGGATTTTCTTCAGACGCATTCCAGCGCTTTCCCCAGGGAAAACGAATACAGATACATCTTTTTCACCTTTTTCCCCGTCAACCGTTCCAGCGCTTCCCGGTAGTACCACAGCTGTTTCTGATAACGTTCCACCAGGATCTGTCCGTTTCTGTCCGGCACCCAGTCCGTCTTGTAGTCCACGATGACCAGCCCATCCGACTCTTCAAAATAAGCGTCGATGATTCCCTGCACCAGGATCTCCTCCTGCTCCGGGTAAGCCGTACGGATCTGAGAGGCGGGAACCGCCATCACAAACGGCTGCTCCGTATATAGCCTGCCCTTCTGGTACGCTCGTTTCATGCGCTGCCCCAGCATTCCCTTCGCAAGCCATACCAGATCACGCACCCGGACAGAGTCTGCCTCCTCCCGGCTCATTTTATTTTCTTCCTGCAGCGCTTCCAGCTGCCTTTGTACCTGTTCCTCCGACTCTGCCTTCGTAAAATCCAGACACTCCAGGATCTTATGGTACGCGGTTCCGCGGGCCGCACCCTGCAGAACTTTCTCTTCCTTCTGCATAAACACCGGAACGATCGGCACAAAATCTTCTTCCGGTTTCGGACGCGGTTCTCCTTCCTCCGGCTCTTTGTTCAAGCCGTCCTGCGTCTCAAACATCCGCTCGCCGGCCTCCTCTTCTTCCTCGCCGGCCCGCTTCAATTCGCTGACCGTCATCTTCGCCGGAAGTTCCGGCACTTTTTCGAAAGGATAGCGGAACGAGAAATTTTCATCGAGAAGCCTGGCCGTCCCGGGATCATAGACCTTCTCCGGATCCAGGTGCAGCAGTTCCTCTTTCTTCACCTGCAGATTCATCTGGTACAGCAGTTCTTCCTCCACCATATTCTGCGGCTGCTCACATCGGATCTCCGCCGGCGGATCCTGGGGATTGCCCGCGGAAACACCTGCCATACCGTTTCTGTCACCCTGTGCCTTTTTCAGGCAGATTTCCGGAATCCCCAACTCATATTTTTCATACAGAGGGATCATGCATCTGCTTCCCGCCATTGCCGGCAGCACCCAGTCGAGATACGTGGACGCCGACGACAGTACGGGATAAGGCAGTACCTTCGCCGATGCCTCCGCCAGCGATGCACATTTGCGGACCAGCTGCTCCAGTTTGTCCACCGCACCGGTGAGGATCAGTTTCTCTTTCGCACGGGTCAATGCCACATAGAGCACTCTCATTTCTTCCGCCAGATTTTCCATCGATAGTGCTTTCCGGAGCACCTGTTTCTGTACAGACGCAGACTTTTCCCTCCGCTCCGACCGGATCACATCCGCTCCGATCCCAAGGCCGGAGTGAAGCACCAGCGCCGCGCGGCTGTCAGACTGATTGAATTTCTTTCCCATGCCAGAGACAAATACGATCGGGAACTCGAGGCCCTTACTCTTGTGAATACTCATGATCCGCACAGTATCTGCAGTCTCGCCCTGAATGTTTACCTCTCCGAAATCCACCTCATACTTCTGAAGCTGCTGAATATAACGGACAAAATGAAACAATCCCCGGTAACTGGTAGACTCGAAATCCACCGCCTTTTCGATCAGCATCTGCAGGTTTGCCTTTCTCTGTTCTCCGCCCGGGAGTGCCGCCGCATATCCACTGTATCCGGTCCGCTCCAGGATTTCCGTCAGCAGTTCATGGATCGGCGTATAGGGCACTTTCCGCCGCATCTCTTCCAGCAGCGACAGAAATTCCCGGAGTTTTCCGCGGAGCGTCTCATCCGCTCCGTTTTCCGCATACTCCGCACATGCCTCATAGATCTTCTGCTCTTTTCCGGAACATTTGAGCTCTGCCAGTTCTTTCGCGCTGCAGCCGACCATCGGAGAGCGGAGCACCGCGGTAAACGGGATCTCCTGCATCGGATTGTCGCAGATCTGAAGGTAATTCAGGACCGTCACGACCTCCCGCGCGGAAAAATATCCTGTCCTTGAAGTGCAGTACGCCGGAATCCCCGACGCCTGAAGAACCCGCTGAAAAGTCTCCGCCCATCCGCTGACCGTACGCAGGAGGATCACGATATCCCGGTATGACGCAGGACGGTATGTGCCGCTCTCCCGGTCCAGCACCTGCTCCCGTCCGACCAGTTCCCGGATACGCGCAGCTGCCAAATGACATTCCGCCTCGATCATCGTCTCCCGGCTGTGATCATCCTCCAACTCCGGCGCTTTCCGATCCAGCAGAAGGATCTCCGTGTCGTAAGCATGACGGACACTTTTCTTTTTGTTGGAAGACCCTTCCATGCAGCTCTCCTGAACTCCGGCAGCAGACTCGCTGAATGAGTTTTCTTCCGGGAAAACCGCGCCCGGATACAGACTGGCGGCATCATCATACGCAATCCCTCCCAGATCCTCGCACATCACCCGCCGGAAAATATAATTGGAAGTCTCCAGCACCTGCTCCCGGCTCCGGAAGTTCTTATGCAGATCGATCCTCCGGCAGTGCTTTTCCAGATCCGAAGTCTCCCTCTGTCCCGCCGGTATCCCCGCCTCATCTTCCATGACGCCTTCTTTCTGAACTGCTGTGTCCGCTTTATCTCCTTCTGCCTGCTTCGCCGCAGCCGTTGTATTTCTCTCCACCTGCTCCTCCGCAGCCGCTGTATTTCTCTCTGCCTGCTCTGCCGCAACTACTGTATTTCTCTCTGCCTGCTCTGCCGCAGCTGCCGTGCTTTCCCCCGGCTCTTTTACCGTATCCTCTCTCTGATATGTCCGGTACTTCTCAAGAAACAGTTCGGGCCGTGCCAGGCGGAAACCGTAGATACTCTGCTTGATGTCCCCGACCATAAACCGGTTCCAGACGCCGTCCTCCTCCCCGGAGACAGCCGACAGCAGGGCCTCCTGGATAAAGTTGCTGTCCTGATACTCGTCGATCATGATCTCCCGGTACTGGCGGGCCAGTTCCTTCGCCGCCTCCGTACGGACCAGACGCCCGTCTTCTTTTCTCAGCAGGATCTTCAACGCAAAGTGCTCCAGATCCGAATAATCCAGAAGATTCTTTTTCCGTTTCCGCTCCGCAAACAGTTCCGCAAAGCGCAGCGTCAGCCGGATCAGTTCCTTCACCGGCCCGCGGCTCACCACCGTATCCGCCAGGATCTCCTCCTCCGTTCTGGAAAAATACTGCTCCTGCAGACCTTTCAGCAGCTTCTTTGTCTCCTCCCGTTTTGTCTTCACTGTTTCCTTCAGCGTCTCGTCGGCATCCGGATCCTTCTTTCTGGACAGCATCGGAAACGCCAGCGCGCCAAACGCCTTCTGCAGCGTCTCATAGGTCCCGCAGCTCAGCAGCGCCTCTGTCTGTTCCAGATCCGCCTGAAGCATCGGTTCATAGAGTACAGGCGCAGCCGGCCGGGACAGGACCGCCAGCGTCTCTTTCTGCATGTTCCGGATACTCTCCAGATTCTTCCCGGCCTCGCGCATCAGGTACTGCATCCACGGAGCAGCCTCCAATTCTTCCTTCGTGGATATCTCATAGGTTTCCATACACCCGGCAAGCCATTCCTCCGGCCACGGATAGCTGGACGCAAAATCAAACAGATTCAGGATCAGATCCTCAATCCCCTCATCCGTCTTGCCCGCCGCATAGCACTCGATAAAGTTTGCAAACTCCGGCGTCTGTTCGGTATACCCTTCTTCCAGAACCTCCTTCACCACATCTGAGCGGAGCAGACGGATCTCCCCGTCCTCCGCCATCCGGTAAGCCGGATCCAGATCGATCATCTGGAAATAATTCTGAATCACATAGGAACAGAACCCGTGGATCGTATTGATCTGGGCATGGTGCAGAAGCGTCTGCTGCCGCTGCAGGTGATCATTGTCCGGGTCCGTCTCGACCGCTTTCTGGAGCGCCTGTCCGATTCTCTCCCGCATCTCCCCGGCGGCAGCACGGGTAAAGGTCACGATCAGAAGTTCGTCCACATCGATCGGGTTTTTCGGGTCTGTCACCAGGGAAAGAATCCGCTCCACAAGAACCGCCGTCTTTCCGGAACCGGCAGCCGCGCTCACCAGAAGATTCTTCCCTCTCAGACGGATCACCTGCTCCTGTTCTCTGGTCCACTTTACTCCCATGTCTCAATATCCTCCTGCATCGCCTTGATCAATTCAAAATCATCCAGCGTTTTCAGTTTCCGGTACTGAAATCCCGGCAGCCGCTGGTCGAAGCCGCAGATCCCGCCGTAAGGGCAGAACGTGCAGGCGTTCCGCGTCCCCAGCTGATACGGCGACGCCTCCGCGTTTCCGTCCAGGATCCCCCGGCCGATCTCCCGGATCTTCAGCTCCGTATATTTCCGGATCACGGAAAATTCCTCCCGGGTCGCCACCTTGGAATAGCTGTTAAAACTGCCGTCCTTCTTGTAGCCGACAGGCACCACGTCCGACGACGCCCCCGCGCCGACCGTCCAGTCCAGAAGCGCCACCACCTCCGGGTCCGCGTTCACCAGGCCGTCCATCTTCAGTGCCGCCAGAAGTCTCCGGTTCCACGCCTCATCGCTCTCCCCGTCTTTTTTCTCCAGCATCGGGTCGCCGATATGGTAATAAAAAATTCCGGCAGGTTCCACATCCTTTCCCGGATGCTTCTTCTCCTCCAGTTCCAGCGCCGCATCCATATAGACCACAAGCTGCAGCTGCAGACCGTAATACAGCGCGACCAGATCCAGAGAAGTGTTTCCGGACTTGTAGTCAATGATCTTCACATACACGGTATCGTTCTTCTCGCACACATCCATCCGGTCGATCCGCCCCCGCAGCCGCAGTTTCTCCTCGTCGGAAAGCGTAATATTGATCGCATCCAGCGAATCTTCCATCGCAAAGGACACCTCAAAGGCGCCCGGCGTGAAGCTTCCCTTTTTCAGCTGCTCCTGCAATGCCCAGACTGTTCTCCGGAGGATCCGTTTTACCCGGAGGATCATATACCGGTTCCGGCTGCTGCTCTGGAGGATCGTATTTCCGTAATCCCCGATGACAGCCTCGACGCTCTCATCGATCAGACGGTTTCTCTCCTCCTCGTCCAGGCTCTTCCAGTCCAGACCTTCCTTCTCCAGCAGCCGTGAAAACTGCTCTAACGCCTCATGCATCACACTTCCCATGTCGTTGGCCCGGAACTCATACTGCACTCTCTCCTGCAGCCGAAGCCCATACTCCATAAAATGAGCAAAGGCACAGGCAGCATATTTTTCCAGCCGGGTGGCGCTGTTCGTCAGCACCTGACCGTACAGCGCATGGGCGGCTGTCCGCCCGATCACATCCTTCGGGTTTCGGAAAAAAGCAGCCTCCACATAATCGTCGGCCGGAATCCCGGCCTCGGGATGGTTTTTATACCACCGGTACAGTTCCAGAAATTCCGGAGCCGCCTGCCCTTTGACCGCCTGGTGCAGTCCCTCCAGAAACGCAGGCAGCGCGTCCAGCGGCGTCTCCGGACTGTCTGACGTTTCTCCGGTCTCCAGAACCTCCAGCTTCGGAAACATCTTCCGGAAACTGCCGATCAGGTAAGACGGCATCAGGCTCTCCCCCTTCGCGTTTGTCCGGCAATAGGATAGATACAGCTTCTCCGACGGCTTGGCCAGGTTCAGATAGAGATAAAACCGCTGCATATACATCTCTTCCCGGGAAGTCGGGGAAAGTTCCGCCTGATTTTTCTTCAGTTCCTCCCGGTCCGGCTCCGAGAGGATCCCTCCCGAACCGGTATGCCGCGGAATCAGTCCCTCGTTGACGCCGACAAAAAACAACACCCTGATATTTTTCAGCCTGGTCCTCTCATTGTCGCCGATCAGAACCTGATCCGCCGACGGAGGGATCACCGCCACCTGCGCCTCCTGGAACCCGGCCTCCAGAATCTCCTGGTAATCCGAAAGAGAGATCGTCTCGTCCCCGAGTACTTCCACCAGCTTATCCAGCAGTTCCATAACGATCCCGTAGATCTGCGCATATTCCCGGGCCATAGCAGCCTCACACTGCTCCTGAAACATATTTTTCTGCCGCTCCAGTTTTCTCTGGCAATCGCTTTTCACGATAAAGTCATAGAGGGTTTTCGTCTTAAAGAGGACCGACGTCTTCCGCTGCTTCATTCCTTCCGCAAGCGCCTCCACTTCCTCCAGAAAACGCCCCCGGAGTTCATTGATATGCAGCAGTTCCTCCGGCTTCATGCCGCGGTAACACCGGGTCCATGTCTCCCGGTACCGCTTGAATCCCCGGATTCCCAGCGCAATCACATAATTTTCCAGTTCATCGGTCTCCTCCCTGGAAAGGCATCCCATCCCGCATCTCAGGTAGCGGAACACCGCTTCATAGGAAAAGTCCTGAACGATCAGATCCAGCGCCGCCCGGAGAAACTCCACAAAAGGATTCATCAATACCGTATGTTTTTCGTCGATAAAACACGGGATCCCCGCCTCCCGGAAAATCTGCCGGGCATAGCTGGCATAAGAAGAGAGATCTCCGGAGATCACAGCAATTTCCCGGTAGCGGTATTTCCCGGCGCGGACCAGCTCATGGATCTTCGCAGTCACCGCACGCAGCTCTTCCTGGGGGTTGACCATCACGCGGATCGAGAGTTCCCCGTCCGGCACACCATTCCACTGCGCTCTGTTATAACGATACAGATTCTGTTCCAGGAAATCCAGCGCGCTTCCCTCGCGGAAACGGCTGTGCACTCCCCGCTTCGTCCAGACCTCCGGAAGCACCTCGCAGTGTGCTTCATGGGCGCGCTCCAGAAGCTGACGCACCATTTTTTTGCTGGCAAAAAACAGGTTCTGCGGACCGCATCTCCCCACCGGATTTTCCCGTTCATCCATCGTCACCGTGACCATAAGCTTCGGACTCAGCCCCATCAGTTCTTTCAGCACCTTCAGCTGGATCGGCGTAAAGCCCACAAAACCGTCAAACAGGATCTCACTGGTCCGGATCTTCTCCGACTGTTCCAGCCTGGCGGTCAGAACCTCCAGAACCCCCTCCGGCGTCACATAGCTGTCCCGCAGATATTCCTCAAACGCCTGATAAATACATCGGATATCCTGCAGCTTCAGAGCCAGCAGCGGTTTTTCCTTCGCCCGCTCCCGCCACAATTCCAGATCTTCTCCGGTCACCTGATACTGCATCAGTTCCGAGACAAGAGATTTCATTTTTGTCACAGCGCCATGGCGTTTCAGATTCTGCCCCAGCACCTTCAGATTTTTTTCCTGCTCCTGGGCGATCCTCTGGAGCACCAGCGTCTTTCCCGTCTCCGACAGCAGCGGCCGGAGTTCTCCTCCGGTCTCCTCAAAGATCCGGTAGGCAAGCCGCTGAAAACTCAGCACGTCGATATTCAGAATCCCGCCGTCCGGATGCATCGAGACAATCGTTTTCTGCGTCTGCATCGTAAACTGCTCCGGCACCACCACGAGAAACCGCCTGTCCGGGTGGCGCATAGCCTTTTCTATGATGTAACGGAATCCGTATTCCGATTTCCCGGCGCCGGAATTCCCGAAAATAAACTGTAATGACATTTCTGCGACCTTCCTTATCTCAGAGTTTCTTTTGTATCTTATAAGTTGCCCGACAAATGGGCATGAGACACGATTTTCAGAAACTGTCTGAATTGGTAATTCTCATTTCTCTTCTTTTCAGCTGCAAACTGTACTTTTCTTGGCGCTATCATAAATTCTCTCCTTGCTTCTTGTCCGGTAAAAACTGGTCCGGATATCTCTCGCTGCCGCAGACGCCCCTTCCTGCCTTTTCATTCTTCAGACCGAGGATGATTTCCTACAGAACATCTTTCTCCAGATAACATTCCAAAATATAAGATGGATTTTCATAATAAAAGCTGCCGTTGTAATCATCAATTAAATCGCTGACAAAAGAATTATAAACTTTTATCAGTGCGTCTACAATCCCTATATGCTCTTCCTCAGCCACTCCTTTGATCAGCCTTTTATATACCTTTCCGATATCCCAGTGTGTGGGAATTGTGAATTTACATTTTCCTACGTTGTCAAAATTCCCCTGGGATATCCCTGCTTCTTCGATAAAATCTTCACTGACCCGGTCTATGTTATCGCTGTGATAGACGTCTGCCAGATCATAAATTTTCTCAATTCTGTCTTTCCCAAGAGCATTGACGACATCCACCCGACGATTTTTCGTTTTTCTGGCAATATAATCGATAAGACTGCATGTAAAAAAAAGATCATTATCCTTTGCACTTTCCCGTCCAATTTCACTCACTTTCCTTTACCTCCTCATATCCACGGTATTCCAGACATTTTAACGCTGCTTCCGTACAAAAATTTATCTGGTGTGTCGGATACTTAAATTTTGCCAGTACCCAAAATTGCTCCCGTGTAATAACTCCATCTATATAATCAGAAATATAATTGTAAATCTGATCATTTGCCATTGCACCTATCACAACGTCATATTCATGATCTCTGCCGCTTCTGCAGGCAACAATAAAATCCAGCCATTCTTCGCTCATTTCGCGAAACTCTTTTATCTTCAGACTGCTATCCAAGATCACATCATAAACAGATACGATTCTCGTGCGATATCTTCTTGCCCATCGTTGCGCCTGTTCTCTGATCACCGTACAGTAAAAACCCGGGCCAAAATTTTTGGTATTACGTCCGATCCGGATTTCCGGATGATAAACCGGTTGATAGCCGCCGTGATATACTGTCATTTTTGGCATCCCCTCACCTCCATTCCATAAGATGCCATCTGTTCAAAAGCCAAGAAAAATGTCCGGAAATACAACGGCGAGGCGAACGCATCCGGTCCGCCTCTGCCGAAATTCACCGGGCCCATTCCGCGTGTTCCAGGACCCAGCTTCCATCCTCTGTCATCGTCTTCAGACGCTGATATTCTTCCTGCAGCATCTGTTTTCCGCGATCCGTGATCACATAAGATTTCCGTCTTCCCTCCTGTCCCGTCATCCGGATCACTCCATTCTCCTCAAATTTCGACAACATAGCATACAAAGTGCCCGGCCCCACATGAACACGGTCGTGAGAAAGTCTCTGAACTTTTTCCATAATATCGACACCGCAGCACTCGTCGAGAAGTGCCATCAGAATATAATACATCGGCTCCGTCAGCGTCTGAAACTGTTCCCTCGCCATCTCTTCCGCTCACTCCTTTTCTGTCCAAAACACAGATAAGATGCAGCCGTTCCATCTTCCGAACGGTTACACGAAAATACTTAACCTTATGGTAACACATTTACAGGCAATTCTCCACCACCGAAATCAAAGTTTCCACATCCCAGTAAGCATCCGAGGAGAAGTACAGTACACAGCCCGGATAAAAAATACCGCCGCGAAGCTGGTCTGTTCCCACTTCTATTTTTACACGGATCGTCTGCAATTCTTCTGTCAGTTCTTTGGCCAACTCCTGTTTTTCCGTTTCCGTCAACTCTGTCGTTTCCGATTTGATCTCGGAACTGCCGTCCCAGATCGCATCCAGCATTTTCTCCACGTCCTTTCTCCAGCAGTACTCCAGCAACTGCTGACAGTCACTCTCATACACAGTCACCGTGATATCTCCGGTCCGTTCTCTGTCCGGCTCTTTTCCTGTCCCTTCAGCATCTGTTCCTCCTGTCATTTCTGATCCCGTTTCTTCCCCAAATACATAATCCACATCCAGACGACGCCGCGTTCCAAGAATACTTTCCCGTTCATATGCCTGATTGATTTCCAGTTCTACTGTCGTCTGGTCACCGATCTTCACGGTGATCTTATCTGTCTGCTGATCCCAGGACTCCTCCTGAGCCATTCCCGCTGCCACAATATAAATCAGTAATACAGCAGTCACAGCGATCATCCCCACCAGGCTCAGTATTGCTCCCTGATCTCTGGAAGTCTTTCTGAGATCCGCCGCCATCTCTAAAACAAAAGCAAAAACATACAAAGCGATCACCGCCCACATCAGCACATACTGTCCCGTGATTCCTGCAACTGCCGCCAGCAAAATAAACGGAACCATATAACACCAGGTCCGGATATGCTGCCATCCAGTAATCAGTCCGCTGCGACTTCCGAAAAACAGTTCTCTTCCAGATTTCAACTGCAAAGTCTTCCAAAGATACATAAGCCCTAATTCCAACAACTTGTACAACTCGATCAGCAGACTGCACGACGTGATCAGGATCCCCGCCAGCAGGACATCGCTGAATAACCAATCCAGAATCTGCCCGTCGACAAGAGAAAGGATCCACATGGAAATAAGAATCAGAGGAGATACCAGCCTGTTCATCCGATAAGCCCCTTCCGCCTTCCACACATTCTGCAGCCGTTCCTTTGGCGGCACGATCGGCACCGCATCTTTCCGCGTTCTCCGAAACACGCAGAATTTCTTCCAGCTGTCTACCGGCTGCCAGCCTGCCGCTTCGCAGTATTCCCCGTACTCCTCCGCTTCTTCGCCCGGCCTCCGATCATCCTCTTTCCCCTGCGGAAAGACTTCCACCGCATAGACGACATCCGCCGGCGCCCCCTTCTCAAACACCAGTCCCAGGCGCCACTCGACAAAATGCCAACCCTTTCGCGCCATTTCTTCCAGATAAGCCGCCAGACTGTCACATTCCGTATACCGGTAAAACACCAAAATCCGTTTTCTGTTCCCCATACTTACCTCCTCCTGACGCATTTACTGCGTCAATAATGGTAGATTTGGAAGTTTACTTCCAAACTTTCACCTCCGTACAGCAAATTATCGAATGTCGATATTTCTTACTTTTATTATAATATCGATACTCGATAATTGCAAGTATCTATCATCGATTTTTCCGGGCACAGACGCAGAAAAAGACGTCGCCCTATCATAAAATCAACGCTTCCGACATACCATAATAAAGAGAAAGAAAAAAGGAGCGTAAAGAAAATGAGTTCAAAAACCAAAATCGTCGTCTTACATATGAAAGAGGTGATCTACACCGCCATCTTTCTCGTACTGGCCATTCTTCTGATCATCCTGCTGTTCACCATGTTCGGTGCAAAAAAGAAATCCGGCGGCGCTACGGACGCTGACAGTTCCGAGGTCCTGTACGTTCCCGGTGTCTACACCTCGACCATCGAACTGAACGGCCAGACGTTCGATGTAGAAGTTACCGTCGATGAAAATCATATTAACTCCATTGCGCTCAACAACCTGAGTGAAACCGCCACAGCTATGTACCCGCTGATGGAACCCACACTGGAATCTCTCGCCAGCCAGATCTACACCACTCAGTCCACAGAAAACATCAGCTTTGGCGATGACAATAAATATACCTCCCAGCTTCTCCTCCAGGCCATCGACGCCGCCCTGGACAAAGCAAAAGCAGAGGAGACTCCATAGTACGGGGTCTCCTCTGCTTTTTATACGATATACCCGGCAAGCGCCTGCCGTGCCTGCACGGGCAGATCCTCCCTATCCGTTTTATGACTGCTTCGCAGATTCCTTTCCAATGCAATGGAAAAGATTCCCAATGAATCCGCGGAACGCTTCCAGATCTCCCGCATCCGGATGCCCCAGCGCCTGGTCGAAGTTGGCGATCAGCTGCGCAGCCCGCTCCGGATCCTGCTCCTGCATCGCTTCATACCGTTTCCGGACAGATAAGGGCATTTTCCCCTGGCACATCCAGGCGCCCACCACGCGGTTGCTTCCATTCAGATGTCCCTTCACATTTGCGAGGATCCGGTTGAAATAGTCCTGGCTTTGCCCAAAACCAGCCGTTCCAAACAGGACGATCTTCGCATTCTCAAGACCCTCCAGAAATTCCCCCATCGGCTCCTCACAGTTTCCTTTATCCGTCCAGAATCCGGCAAAAATCACTTCTGCATGTTCCGCGGCGGCCCTCGCTTCCTCCGACGGAGCGCCAAAAGAAAGACATTCTTCCGCCCCGAGAGTCTTTTTCACCTGTTTCGCCAGCATCTCCGTATTTCCGGTACGGCTGCTGTAAACAACAAGATATTTCATCTCTTTCCTCCTCTTCTGCCAAACCTCTATATTATAGCCTTCCAAGAAAACATCGCATCAAATCCAGCACATCAGAATCCGAAACCCAGCGTCAGCCAGCTTCGACGTGCTTAGATGCGAAAGCGAATCTCCCATCTCACCTTCTTGCCTGAGCACCCCAGACAGACAACCCGTTACAGCATCCGGCCATCGAAAACCGTTCGATCTGACCGAATGCAGGAATCCTGTCATTCTCCCTGTATAATATCGATCTGGCACACCGCCATAGCCTTCAGTGCATTTTCATGGCTTTCCGGCGTAACTCCCGCACAGGCGGAAGCATCCACCAGGATCGGTGTTTCCGGGAAAAAGGCTTTCAGCAGAAGCGCATTGGAAATCACACAGATATCTGTACAAAGGCCCGCCAATTCGATGGATTCCGGCGCACCGCCGGCCAGCTCCTCCACCAGCTTCGGAAGCTCTTTCGATCCGAAGGTCACCTTATCCAGGATCTGCGCCCCGCATGCTTCCGCTGCCGCATCCACCTGCGGACACAGCCTGTGCCCTTCTGTTCCACGGATGCAGTGTTCCACCGGAAGCTTCTTCCCCTCCGAAGTCTCCAGATAATTTTCTCCATGCGTATCTCTGGTACAGATCACTTTCCCCGGAAAGTTCTCCATCTTCTCCACGACGCGGTCCACAATCTTCACTGCCTCCGCGGTCCCGAGACTTCCCGTGATAAAATCATTCTGCATATCCACGACTATCAAAATCTTCACTTTCTTCACCTCTTCCGATGCTGCAGGCCGCTTTCGATCGCCGACGCTTTCCAAAAATCGTAACAGCAGCCAGCTGAATTGTTACGGCATCCGGCCATTAAGAATCGCTTCGCGACGGACCGGATGTCCGCAGACACTATGTTTTCACACGATCCGCGCAGTAATTGCGCAGACCTGGCTGAACTGTAACCGAAAGACCTGCGGCTCTGAACACTTTCTGTTTGTTCTTATTTCCGCGCGTCCTCTGACTCCCCGAGTCCGTCCAGTTCTTCCAGCCAGATCCGTGCGCAGGCGTCGCTCGGCATCCTCAGATCCCCGCGCGGCGACACCGCGACGCTTCCCACCTTCGGACCATCCGGCAGACAGGAACGCTTGAACTGCTGGGCAAAAAATCTCCGGTAAAAAGTTTTCAGCCATTTCAGGATCACCGCGTCGTCATACTGTCCCCGAAACGCATATTTCGCAACGCGGTATAATTTCCTGGGTTCATATGTCACACGAAGCATGTAATACAGGAAAAAATCGTGAAGCTCGTACGGCCCTACCAGATCCTCCGTTTTCTGGGAGATCACCCCGTCTTTGGGCGGAAGCAGTTCCGGACTCACCGGCGTATCCAGGATATCCAGAAGGATCTTCTCCAACTGTTCTTCCCCGCAGGTGTCCGCATAATACCGCACCAGATGGCGCACCAATGTTTTCGGCACCGAGGCGTTGACCCCATACATGGACATGTGATCGCCGTTGTAGGTCGCCCATCCGAGCGCCAGCTCCGAGAGATCACCTGTTCCGATCACCATTCCGCCGGTACGGTTGGCCAGATCCATCAGGATCTGTGTCCTCTCCCGCGCCTGTCCGTTCTCATAAGTGACGTCTTGGGTTTCCATATCCTGACCGATATCCCGGAAATGGATCGTCACAGCTTCCCGGATATCCACTTCCTTCAAGGTGGCTCCCAGGCATCTGGTCAGCTGGCAGGCATTCTGATAGGTTCTGTCCGTGGTGCCAAAGCATGGCATTGTCACCGACAGAATCTGCTCTCTCGGCATCCCCAATAGATCGAAGGCCCGGACCGTGACCAGAAGCGCCAGCGTGGAATCCAGACCGCCGGAAATTCCGATCACCGCACTCCGGCAGCGGGTATGCTCCAGCCGCTTCTTCAGTCCCATCGCCTGTATATTTAAAATTTCATCACACCGCATTTCCCGGTTTCTTTTGTCCGACGGGACAAACGGGTACGGATCCACAAACCGCGTCAACTCTGTCTCCGTCAACTGCAGGGAAAACGGGATCCGCCGGTATCCGTCCGCCTTCTGCGCAGGATACGTCGTCATCCGCCGCCGCTCGCTGACCAAACGGTCCACATCCAATTCTGTACAGATCGTCTGATTCTGAAACCTTCTGGCCTCCGCCAGCATAACGCCGTTCTCGGCGATCAGATTCTGCCCGCCGAACACCAGATCCTGGGAAGATTCTCCCTCCCCTGCCGTACTGTAAATATAGCCACAGATCAGCCGGGCCGACTGGCCGCTCACAAGACTTCTGCGGTAACTGTCCTTGCCGACCATCTCATCACTGGCGGAAAGATTGACGATCACCGTCGCTCCTGCCAGCGCATGGCGGACACTGGGCGGTTCCGGCGCCCAGAGATCCTCGCAGATCTCCGCCGCCACGGTCAGATGCGGCGTTTGCTCGCAGTTAAATAAAAGATTCATGCCAAACGGCACCGCCCGGCCAAACAGAAAAATCTCCTCGACAGTTTCCGTCCCGGGAGTGAAATGACGCGCCTCATAAAACTCATTATAATTGGGAAGATATTTTTTCGGAACAATCCCGAGAACCCGCCCATGGTTCAGGACTGCAGCCACATTATACAGCTTGCCGCTGACCTCCATCGGCAGTCCGACAAAAATCAGAGCATCGGTCTGCACCGTCTCCTCCGCGATCTTTTTCAGGCTTTTCATCGCCTCGTCCAGAAGGCGTCCCTGCCAGAACAGATCACTGCAGGTATATCCTGTGACACAAAGTTCCGGCAGAACCATCACCTTCGCACCCTTTTGTTCCATCTCCCGGATACTTTCCAGGATCACATCCACATTTTTCTTACAGTCGGCAACCTCGATCTTCGGCGTAGCCGCCGCCACTTTGACAAATCCCTGCTCCATGGTCTTCCTCTCTTATTCCATATCTTTTTCCGCACAGACATCTCTTTCCGGCAATGTCCGTCAGCTGAATTTCCACGCCATCCCGGCTGTGCCTGTATCCGTTTATCATAACAATCCAGCCGGCTGAACAGTTATTGTTTATCTGCTCTTTTTCAGCAATTCTTTTAACTCTTCCACCGTAAACACATAGTTGGTGTTGCAGAAATGGCAGTTCAACTCCACCGGTTTTCCGTCCTGGATCATCTCGTTTAGATCCTTTCTTCCGACACTGATCAGCGCCCGGGAAACCCGTTCCTTGCTGCAGTTGCAGTAAAACTGTGCCGGCACTGTGTCGTTGATCGTAAGATCCATATCTCCCAGCAGTCGTTCCAGGATCATTTCCGGCGTACAGCCTTCATCCAGCATACCGGTGACGGAAGTCACCTCCGACAGACGTTTCTCCAGTTTCGAGATGATCTCTTCTTCACAGAACGGCATCAGCTGCAGGATAAAGCCGCCCGCCTGCCTGACCGTGTTGTCACGGTTCATCAGCACGCCAAGCCCGACGCTGGACGGAACCTGCTCGCTGGTCGCAAAATAATACGTCAGGTCTTCCGCGATCTCACTGGTCTGCAGCGCACACTGCCCCAGATACGGCTCCTTCAGTCCCATGTCCTTGATGACGTCCAGGAATCCGACCCCGACTGCCTTCGCCACATCCAGCTTTCCTTTGCTGTTTGCCGGAAGGATCACATTGGGATTTCCCACATATCCTTTCACTCTTCCCTGAGAATCCGCAGTCACCGTGATCCCGTTCAGCGGTCCGCCCGCATGGATCCGAAGGGTCAGCAGATCCTTTTCCCCCTTCATCATGACCCCCATCATGGCTCCGGCGGTCAGCAGACGCCCAAGCGCCGCTGTGGCTACCGGACTGGTATTATGGGCTTTTCTCGCCGTCTCCACGGTGTCTCTCGTCGTCGCGGCAAACGCGCGGATCTGCCCGTCGGCCGCCGTCGCTCTTACAATATAATCTTTACACATGCTCTTGCTCCTTCTGTTTTCTCAAATGTAACCGTTCCGTCAACTGAACGGTTACTCTCAACTCTCTTTCTATGCGCCTGATCCTTGCCTTCTCTTCTGACATTCTCTCGCCACAAAGTAAATCCGCTCACTGTCTTCCCGTGCCGGCTCCCGCGTGAACGCATCGTAGACTGCCTCTACCTTCAGTCCCGCCTGTTCCAGCAAAGCTTTCACGGTCTCCGGATCATAGGCTCTCTGATAATGCGTCTCCTCAAATTTCCGGTAAAGGTCGTTCTTCTCCCTCACAAAGATCGCCAGTTCATATTCATTGATCTCTTCCTCGGGATCATAAAAATTATCCCAGATAAAGCTGCTCTCCTCGCGGTTTTCCGCGATCGTGCAGTCTCCCATCTGTTCATATTTAAACCTGGTGTTCATATCAAAAAGAAAAATTCCTCCGGGATCCAGATAATTATTGACAAGAGAAAAGACTTCGAGGAGCTCATTCTCCTCCAGAATATAGTTGATGGAATCGCAGACGGAAACTACCGCCCGCACGGTTCCGTAAAGTTCGAATTCCCGCATATCCTGCATCAGATACAGGATGTCATGGCCGCTCTGTTCCTTTTTCTCCTCGGCGATCTCGAGCATATCACAGGAATTATCCACCCCGATCATGTCGTACCCCGCTTCGGCCAGAAGTTCTGTCACGGTTCCTGTTCCGCAGCCGAGATCCAGGATCAGGCCGTCGTTGATCTCATATTCTTTCAGCAGACTTTTGATGTATTCGCACCACGCCGGATAATCTACGTTGTCCATAAACATATCGTACACCTGCGCAAAGCTGGTATAGCTGTCCATCGGATTCCTCCTCTTCTTCTATTGGCACCCTGTTCCGGGATGTATGATTTTCACGGCCTCATATCCCGGAAGATGCCGGTATTTCCGGCAGTTCCGCCGCTTTTCATGATTGTAAATCAATACTGCTGCACTGTCAAGTGGGAGGGACGGCGTCCCAAACGCAAAGCAGACGGGCCCGTCCGGTCAATGGGTATGTGATGCTGATCGTGATCGTGCTGCTGTGGATCGGCTCGTTGGGACTCCTGGTTCTGGGCGCGATGTTTTCTACGGGGATCCTGATCGGCGTCGGCATCGCAGGTATGATCCTTTTTCCGCTCTTGTGTTACAGACTCAAGATCGTGAATCCGAATGAAGCGATGATCCTGACTCTGTTCGGTAATTATTACGGAACGATCCTGAAAGAAGGATTTTATTACGTCAATCCGTTTACGACTTCTTTTAATCCAACGGAACCCGGAAAAAACGGGATAAGAAAAACTGTCTCTCTGAAAAGCACAACGCTCAACAACGGGATCCAGAAAGTCAATGATGTGTTGGGAAATCCGGTGATCATAGGAGCGGTCGTTATCTGGAAAGTGACAAATCCCACAAAAGCAGTCTTTAATATTGAAAACTATTCCGAATTTCTGTCGATCCAGACAGATTCCACGATCCGTAATATCGCGATGATGTACCCTTACGATTTAATGGACGATGAGGCGGCGGACAGCGAAAAGACGCTCCGCGGCAGCGCTCAGGAGATCGCTGAGAGCATGCGTGAAGAGCTGGCTTCCCGAGTAGAGGCCGCCGGTCTTGAGATTGAAGAGGTTCGGATCACCCACCTGTCCTATGCAGAAGAGATCGCCGCAGCTATGCTGCAGAGGCAGCAGGCTACCGCTATCATCGCAGCAAGGCAAAAGATCGTGGAGGGCGCTGTCAGCATGGTGAAAATGGCGATCGACAAACTCGGAGAAGATGACATTGTTCTTCTGGATGAGGAACGAAAAGCCGCAATGGTCTCCAATCTTCTCGTCGTACTCTGCTCCGGAAAAGACGCACAGCCGGTTGTCAACAGCGGAAGTATTTATCAATAGGATGTGATCAGTAATGTCTGAGAAAAGAAAACTCCAGGAAAAGGAAGAACTTCTCCGCCAGAAACTTGAAAAAATCCATGCGATGGAACAGGAAATCCAGCAGAAGGAAAAGGAACTCAAGCTCCGCGAAAAGAGCAAAAAACAGATCGTCCTCCGGCTTTCTCCCTCGCTCTGGGAAGAAATCGCCCGCTGGGCCGACGAGGATTTCCGTTCCATTAACGGACAGATTGAATTTTTGCTGACCGAATGTGTCCGCCAGAAAAAAAAGGGCAAACCTGACAGGTAGCAACCGTTTCCTCCAATGGAACGATTACAGCATCCGGCCGGTACGGACCTGGATGAACGGATCGGCCGGCAGCCGTTCATCCAGGCAAACTGCTGCCTGTCATCCAACGCTGCTCCTGTCTGAACTTCTGTTCTGGATATACTTTTCTGAACTCAACGGTTCTCTGTTAAGAATAAGAAGGGGGAACGCCATATGTCTAATGTTTTTGATAATTTTAATGGTGATATACGTAACTGGAAAGGTATCCTGATCGGAACGATCGTTACGATCGTCAATGTAGCGATCATTTTTCTGATCGATGGTTTTCTGCTGCATCCGATCCCGGCTCCGGAGGGCACCTTTTCTTTCAGCGGCGGATCATACGCAGAATTTGATCTCGCCGAGGCCGGCACAGGCTATTCCAACGACAATATTATCGATACATATTTCCCCAATGATGAACGGATCTATCTGGTCCGCCAGGGGGATGAATTACATCTGTTAGAGTTTCGTGTACATCGTTATACGAAAAGATCTTCTCTGAAAAGAGATCTTACCGTCGAATCTGAGGGGACCCAGACCTTCCGGCTGGGCGGGATTTTGGACCCTGTCACTGTAGAAATCTCCGACGGCCGGATCACAGATACCAACGCATCTGCCCCGATCCTGACCAATGATCTCAGATTTCTGTATGTGCTGATCGCTATCCTGTTAGCGGCGTTTGAAGTCACTCTCTTCAATTATCTAACCGGCCGGGCATGAACACTTCCAAATATCCAAAACCATTCCCGGTATTTCTGGGATTATTCTTCGCCATACTCTGTGATTTTGCACTGGTACTGGGGTATTTTTACTTCTTTGTTTACAATGTCCCAGAGCAGGCGGACCCGACCCAACTGGATGACCGCTATCAGAATGGATCCGTTGTAAACGTTCAGGATTTAAACGATAACCGTTACATTCTGATGCGTACATCCGCCGGCGAACTGCATCTGCTTGCGCTGGAAAAATGCGCCTTCTATGACCGGTTCTATTATTCTCCGAAATATACCGTTACAGTTCCTGAAAAGCGCCCTTACACCGCCAGCATACGATTACCCAACGGCGAAGCCGCTGTGACCGTCGATTCGGCCGACGTTCTTACTGTGCAGAACCAGCAGACCGAAAATCCGCCATTTCAGCTTCTGCTTCAGACACTTTTGCCTGTGCTTCTTCTATGCATAGAGATTGTACTGTACTGCACTCCGAGATAATCGTTCCGCCAGGTCTACACCATAAATACACGGACCCGGCGGAGTTGTTGTTATAATAAATTTTTTGTTTGTGTTTACAAAGATTCCCATATGTGCTAGAATACAATTGTGTATAAATTTCATATCAACAGTTTAAGTGCATCTGCATTCAGAAGAATGCCGGTGAAGAGGGAATCAGGTGAGAACCCTGAGCGATCCGGTCACTGTATCGAGGGAGCGATCTGTAAAAATCCATTGTATGTCCGCAAGCATATGAGAAGGAACAGAGAAGCGATGATCTCCAAGTCAGGAAACCTGCTTAAACTGCATAAGGTTGAAGCTTCCGAGTAAAGTTTCCATCCACACTTGTTTATGAGATATGGAATGCCTGAGAAGGAACGAATCGTTCACTTGCCGGGAACCTTGAACGGGATTTATGCATTGCATTAAACGGCAGGGTGAATTACTTCGGCTGACGAACGTTCTGTTATATCATGGCACTTTCCTCCGCAAACAGGTGTTATGATTTTCCGCTTGCAGAATCCGGGCAGTCGAGGTGACGAGCCCGTTTTTTTATGCAAAGCGGACGAAAGCGGACCGGGGCAGGGGAGGTGTCTGGTCGGAAGGCGGCTGCAAAAACGGAGAAACACTAAGCGTCCGGACGTCTCTCCGGTCGGGTACCGGAGCAATTCGCCGAGAACGCCGGATGCGTTCTCGGTTCAGTGCTCCTCAGACTCGGTGCGTGTTGCACCTCGTCTGCCCCGCCCGGAGAGACGTCCGGACGCCAAGTGTTTCTATCCGTCTTCGCAGATGCCTTCCGACCAGACACCTCCCCTGCCCCGGTCCGCTTTCTGACTGCTTCGGGCGGGTGAGTACGTATTTAAAAAACTTTACGTATTTGAAGAATTTCTCATTTTATAGCGCGGCGCACAAAAAACAAAGGTAATAAATATGATCTTTCGCTGCCACCCCCGCGCACCCACCCAACAGAAAACCTGCCTGCCCGGCGGCCTGTGTGCGGCGGCGCGGCGGGGAAATATGGAAATGCAGTGCTTGCGACTACAGGCGGACAGGAACGGGCGGGGTGTCCGCGAGCTGAAAAACGGGACACAACGAACCGCTGGTCCAAAACAAACACCCGTTTTTCAAAGCCGCGAACACCCCGCCCGTTCCTGTCCGAATGTCGGAGTGAGCACGCATTCCATATTTCCCCCGCCCCGCCGCCGCACACAGGCCGCCGGGCAGGCAGGTTTTCGTCCCCCTACTTCAAAAAGTAGAAAGGATCTTCATTTTTGAGGAAGTGCATCAGCTGATACGCGCACATGATCGCCACGTTCTCCTCCCGGAGAATCCTGGCCACCTCCTTGCGGTCCGCCAGCACTACCTCGATCTCTTCGCTTTCTTCCATATACTTCCGGCTGATGGTCCCGGTCGCGTATCCATAGACAGAGGCACAGGACTCGTCTGTCATTCCGATGGTCGTAAAATACGGTTTCTCAAAACACGCTTCCGCCTCCAGTGGATGAAAAGTCAGCCCAGTCTCTTCGTGCATTTCCCGAACCGCCGCTTCCCGGTAATTTTCGCCTTCCTCGACAAGTCCGGCAGGAAATTCGTAAATATAATCATCGATCGTCACGCGGTACTGGCGCACCAGGATCACCTTGTCGTGATTTTCTCCGTAAAGGCTGTAGATGATCACCCCATCCGGACGGTTCACTTTTGTCTTCAGCTTCATCTGTTCAATGGTCTTTGCCCTCGACGCCACATAATAGTGCAATGGCTTCCCAACGCGGTTTTTCCCTTCTACATGATAAAGATTGACAAAACGATTGTCCGTCTGTTTCGTGACTTTTTCAATTTGTGCCATTGATTTTCCTCTCCTTTTCGTCTTTCTTTCCTGAATGGCTGACAAACAAATATCCCGCAGCAGCTGCGGGATATTTTCAGGATATTCAGATGGCGGAAGCTGCATCCAAAGAATGCCTTGCCTTCACGGCCGGTTTTCACTTCGGTTGTATCGGACGGCGCACGCCATGGACACGACGCAGCCAGATAACCATACAGGCACTCTCCGGGCCTTATCCCATAGCCTCCCCTTTCAGGATTCTGCTGATATGCTTATATAATAGCAGAGTGATCACCGAAACGACAACCCCTTTCACCAGATTGAATGGCACAACTGCAAACAGACAGAACGTCGGCAGGCTTGTGATCGCGGCATTTACCGCGCTTCCCATTCCCACGAGACTGTCAATAGGCATTCCGAAAGCAGCCGCGTATGCCGGCAGAAGCAGATAGGCGTTTAAAAATCCTCCGACAGCAGCCATCAGCACAGTTCCGACAATCATGCCGATGATCGCTGTGATCCTGGTCTTCTTTCTCTGATAGATCACCCCTGCCGGCACCACAAGGCTGCATCCGATCAGAAGATTTGCAAACTCTCCGACAAATGCCGTATCTGTTCCGTTCATTACCAGGTTCAGCAGTACTTTTACCAGTTCGATCAGCGCTCCCGCCGCCGGTCCCATCGCAAATGCGCCGATCAGTACCGGCAGTTCACTGAGATCGATCTGGTAAAAGGACGGAGCGAACGGCAGCGGGAAATCAAACAGCATCAGCACGGTGGCGATCGCCGCCAGCATAGCTACCTGAACCATGTATCTGGTCTTTCCGATTCTACGGATCCCTGTCATTGGCTTCGGTGTGGTTGTTCCTGCATTCATAAATCATTCTCCCTTTCTCTGAGGAAATCTCCCTGCCGTGCAGATTGTGGAGTTTCAAATCCTTACAAAAAAACGCCCGGGGGTAATCCCGGGCGGCTTTCATACAAAAGAATAAGAAACTGACAAATATTTTTCGGCGCGTAAAAAGTTTTAACACGTCCGATATCTGCCATTTTCACTTTCCTACTCTGTCTCTCTTCTTCCATCCAGACTGTAACTGTTGGTACCGGAATCTCACCGGTTCAGCTGTCGTCTCAAATGCACCGCTGGCAATCCTTCCGGAAAACAGCACTCACGCAAACTCAAGACTACAGGTCGCGGACTATACCGCCAGTGGGGACTTACACCCCGCCCTGAAGATTTCCTTTATTTTTACTCCATAAGTATATACCCTATTTTCGATTCAGTCAATAACAAAAAATGCAGCGTCTGGCTGATCTGCCGACCAGCAAAGCTTTCCATCTTCCGCCGAATATGCTTTTCCCGTCCAGAGATCTACCGCCTGCTCTCCGGAAAAGCCTTCTGCTCTCAGATCCAGCGTATAGGAAGCCGGAATTCTCTTCAAATGAAAAACAACTGCATACTGCCGTCCATGGATTCGTGCGGTATACCAGGATGACGCGCCGGTTCCTGCGGAACTCACGGGACGAAAACTGATTCCGGACGCTGCAACTGTCTGAATCTCGCTCCGACTGCACAGTTCCTTAGCCCTGTCTCTGGCTTTCTCCTGATCTTTCGTCTTTGTTTTTCCCTTCTCTCCAAAATCCTCACTGAGCATCATAACTGTTCCCGAAATCACAGCCGACGTATACCTGGCCCTTGCCTCTCCGAGATCTGTCGCCCTCTCATAATTGAAACTGCGATACAGAGAAATATGATCCGGATCATTATACTGATACAGGGTGCCATTCTGCCACCAGGCATAGGTGAGTGCATTCAGCGCATATCCCGTATCCTCCGCAGTGCCGAACGCATCACAGGAAAATCTGCGCGCGTGTCCCATTCCCTGAGGGAATAACGGCGCGATGGAAAGACTCAGGAAAAACGGACGTCCGATTCTTTCCTCTGACAGATTTTCGTCCAGAAAGCGATATCCCTCAAGGATCGCCTGCCGGCCTGTCTGACAGTTTCTGTCGTAATGACGTCCTTCCATCGCCCCATGGCTGAGAAAATCCATCTTCAGATAGTCAAATCCCCAGTCAATAAACTTCTGCAGAATTCTCCTTGTATACTCCCTCCACAGCGGATGGGTCACATCCATAGGTACGGCACCGTCCACTCTCGGAAGGATCTTTCCCTCGTTATCTTTTAAGAGAAGTTCCTCAAACACATGTCCCGGACACCCTGGAATCTCTTCCTGCATCTTTTCATCACCTGCAAAAAAGGCAAACGGCGACAGATAGATTCCTGTCTTCTGTTCCCGTTGATGAAAATACATACTTAATTCCTTCAACCGTTCTTCCGACAGGCGATTCCATCCCGCGTCAAAATTTACGTATGTGATTCCATTATTTTCAAAACCTGCTGGCCGAAGCACATCCCCAAGATATTCTCCTGCTTCCTGATAATTGTCTCCATTGATTTTCATGGCAAGTCCGGACCAGGAATTCCATCCAAATGGAACTCCTTCGTTCCATTTCAGCGGTGGGTTCTTCTTTTTCAATACCTCTCCATATGTTTCCAGCAGCGTGCGGTAATCTTCCCCGTACAGAAACAGGAAACCTGAAGATTCCACACATTTTTCAGTCACTGCCCCGTGTTCACAGGTGTCGTGCGTTCCTGCGTCAGAGATACCGCAGACGCATTCCATCACTCTGGCGTCCCGTCCGGAACACCGCACTGCATTTTTCCAGGTATCAAAATCTACCGCTCCTATCAGCATGCCTGCCCTGCTCTCCTCCGAATACCATACCGTCATATCATAGCTGGTTCTTCCGGGCTTAAGAGGAACCGCTTCATAACGTACCCACATAGTGTTGTCATACGGTACCAGAAGCATTTTAGCCTCCAGGCTCCTGAAAACCTCAGGTGTTTCGGGACCGGGAAACATCGTGACCAGCGGGAACACTGTCTTTACACAGACTGACATTCCGTCTTCTCTGTATACACTTCCTTTCGCCAGTGCAAATCCTTCCTCATAAACATACAATTTCTGCTGATACCGCAGTCCGCTGTCTGTCCTGTAAGTAATAACCATGCACGTCCCCTGTCCGATACTATCCCGAAAGGATTCCTGCGTCCTGTCAGCCATCTCCGCCTTTCTGGTGTCGATACTTTCCCCATCTTTCAGAACGGCCACAGCGTAACCGGAGACCACATTACGCCCTTCCTGCTGCCAGATGAACATTCCGTTTTCTACTCTCCATTGGTTCATCGTTCCTGTACCTCCCTGTCATATATTCAGATATTCCATATAGCCGTACAGCCCGCTTCCCATCACAGGAAGCGGGCCGTTACCCCCAAAAGAAGTTTTTTCTTCTTTGCTGTAAAATTTATTCGCCCCAGAGTTCCATTCTGTCCTGATAGTTCTCCGTGATTACTTTCTCCACATCTTCCAGTCCGGCATTATTCATATCTGATACCATTTTATCATATTCTGCCATCGCTTCATCATGAGAAGATGCGTTTACAATCTTTGGAAATCCCTGAGCAAAAATATCTTCAATTTTTTGCCATTTCAAACCTTCCGCAGTACTTCCCTCCGGAGTAAGACCTTCAAATTCCGAAGTATCCCAGCGATCGCTCTCCCCAAATCTATCCTGGGCAATCTGACTGGTCTTCGAAACTTCATATTTTGTCACATCATAAGGCGTACCATCACTGCCATTTCCATTTTTGATAAACCAGGTCCATTTCCTTACACCGGTACTCTGAACAGTAGCATCCCAGTCTGTCTGGAATCCATCCACCAGATCCTGATGCGGAACATGTTTTCCATCAACGATATCATAATTCTCACCTTCGATTCCCCACATCATCAGGTACTGTCCTTCTTCACTTGCCAGGAAATCGATCAATTTCATTGCTGCTTCCGGATTTTTACAGTTGTCTGTGATTCCAATTGCATCCCATCCCAACGTGCTTCTTCCGGAAAACGTAGTTTCTGACGGATCCACATCGTCTGCTACAACTTTATAAGTATAAAACTGTGCATTTTCTCCTACGCTGGAAGCAAGAGCCGTGTTTGCCGCATCCACATCCCAATAAGAACTGAACGTACTGAACACATTTCCTGCGGACAGCTTCTGCGTCCACTGTTCCTGTTTGTTGACCACCCATTCTTTATCCAGAAGTCCCTGTGTATAAAGGTCGTTCATAAAGCCCATCATCTCTTTATATTTCGGATCCTTTACAATATGTTTCAGACCATTTTCTGTTTCATAATAGGTTTTCAGTCCGTACATTCCTTTTATAGTGCCCTCATAGTTTTTGTCCTCACCATTCAGAGTAATTGCAATACCGTCTTTTCCATCAATGGTCGGATGTTTTTCCATAAACTGTTTGCAGATATCGATATACTCGCTCTGTGTAAAAGGTTCATTACTGTCCGCCCGTTCCTGTCCGACAATTTCACACAGAAAATCATACCGCATCAGCACACCGGCTACAGGATCAGGATCTACGCCATACCAGTTATTAAGGTAATAGTTTTTTCCATCTGTATAGCGGCTCTTATTCAGAATATCCCCATACATTTCCTTTACATTTGGCCCGTATTCGTCAATGAGATCATTCAAAGGAATCAGAGCCCCCGCTTCAATATAGCGGTTGACAATGTCATTTCCCCGTTCCATCAGAACAATATCCGGATAATTCTGTCCTGTCAGCATCAGGTTCAGCTTTTCCAGCGGATCTCCACTTGGATTCTCGACCTGAATATTAATACCTGTCTTCTCCATAATTGCTTCTGCCACAGGATCGTCAAACGTGTTGCTGCCTGAATTCTTGTCAAAGATAGAAATCGTCACTCCATCCGTGGAAGTGTTGCTGGCAGAAGAAGATGCTTCGCCTGAATCCCCACTTCCCTGACATCCGGCAAGTGTTCCCGCCACGAGAACACCACTCAAAAACAGTGCTGCCATTCTTTTCATTTTCATAACTTTTATCCTCCTTGTTTCATTTCTTATCAACTCTTTACGGAGCCCAGCATAATGCCTTTTACAAAATATTTCTGTATAAACGGGTATACCATAATAATCGGAATTGTTGCAATCATGGTCGCAGCCATACGAATACTGTCCGGCGTCAACTGCTGAGCATTCTGATTCGCCGCCTGATTGGCCGATGAGGTTTGATACTGATTCAGAATCTCAACAAGAATCGACTGCATTGTCTTTAAAGACTGGGAATTTGTATACAGATATGCATCAAACCAAGAATTCCAGTGCATGACTGCCACAAAAAGAGCAATCGTCATAATAATCGGTTTCGAAAGTGGAAGTACCATCCGGAAAAAGACAGTCAGATCATTTGCCCCGTCAATTTTGGATGATTCAAAAATTTCTTTCGGCATTCCCTCAATATAATTCTTAACCAGAATCATATTGTAGACACTGACCAGATTCGGAAAAATAAACACGATAAAATGATTCAGCATTCCCAGATTCTTAAGTACCATGTAATACGGAACCATTCCGCCACCAAAGTACATGGTAAAAACAAAAATAAGATTCAATGGCTTTTTCCACAACAATTCTTCTCGGGAGAGTACATAGGCCAGCATCGTTGTTACAAGAACCGCCAGCGGAGTTCCAATAACCGTCCGCAGCAGCGTCACCCAAATTCCATGTAAAAATGTACTTCTCGACAGAATATCCGCATAGCTGGCAAAACTCAGTTTCCTTGGGAGAAAATACAACCCTCCCCGCAGAGCATCTGTCGCATCGTTGATTGATACAATAAAAATATTCCAGAATGGATAAACACAAATCACCGTCACAAGAATAAGGAAGATGACTTTGAAAATATCCAGAAACCAGTCGGAAGCACAACGTTTTCTTCTGATTTTTTCTGCTTTCATTTCTCATCCCTCCCTAAAATAATGCGGTATTATCATCACTGAATTTTTTAGACAATGCATTGGCACTGATAACCAGCAGAAATGATACTGCTGATTTAAACAATCCTACAGCGGTACCATAAGAATACATACCATTTTTCAAACCATAACGATACGCATATGTATCAAGCACATCAGAATAATTAAGAATCGAATCGTTAGACATCAACAGCTGCTGTTCATATCCTGTATTCAGAACTCCTCCGATTGCCAGAATCAACAAAATCAGAATTGTAGGACGAAGCGCCGGCAGAGTAATATGAATGATTTTCTGCATTCTGGTAGCTCCGTCAACATCTGCCGCCTCATACATATCCTGACTGATTCCGGAAATAGCAGCCATATAAATAATGGCATTGTATCCGAGAACTTTCCATGCGTTAGCGATAGCAATGATCCACCAGAAATATGGTCCTTTCTGGAAAAACAAAATCTCATGGTCTGTCAGTCCCAGAAACTGCAGGAGGTGATTGATCACGCCATCCGACGACAGAAACGTCAGGAAAATATTGGCTGCGATAACCCATGAAATAAAATACGGAATGTATGAGGAAGTCTGCACAAATTTTTTCACACGTTGATTTCTGACCTCATTCAGACACAATGCCAGGATAATCGGCAGCGGAAACGAAAATAACAGGGTCAGAAGGCTTGTCGCCAAAGTGTTCCGCATAATCATCAGAAAATCAGTTGAAAAAAAGTACTCAAACCAGTCAAATCCGACAAACGATGAATTCGCCATATCCGCAAAATATCCATTTCCCTGCGGCGTGTAATTGATAAACGCCATGTACAATCCCGTCATTGGCGCATAACATATCAGAACAACCCACACCAACGCCGGCAGCAGCAGCAAAAACAGGTATCTCTGCGACCATAACTGTTTTCGTATACTTTTACGGTTACTTTTCTTCTTTCTCACATTTCCCTCTCCTTTCTTTTGGCTTATTGCACATTTTTTTGTTATTTAT
>DXEK01000195.1 GCA_019115005.1 Candidatus Fusicatenibacter merdavium
AAAATATTTTTATCCGAAAGAATATAGGAGCATAAATCCTATATCCGAACACTCCGCAGAAATCCCATAAAAACAGAAAAGACGCTGCCGTACAGTTTGTGGTAAAACGTATGGCAGCGTCTTTTCTGAATAATTTACAGAACGTAATCCGGCTTCGTAAATTTCATCTCCAGAGGATTCTGGCGCTCGATTTCATTGAAAATGGCGATCTCCGCCTTGACATGTTCCGGCTTCATGAACAGTTCCGCGCCGTTTACCAGGTGATCGTAGAACGCGTGGTAGAACCGGCTGGAACATTTGGTGAAGGAGTTCCATACATCTGCATCCAGAGGGATGGTTTCCTCGTGCCATACGATATGGTTGTCGCAGTAGCAGGGCGAGCCGTCCTCTTTGTGCAGGGATCTGTGATCCAGAACCGGTTCCGGCGTCTCGCTGTCCAGGAAATACTTGTATTGGATCTTGTCATTGTAGACCCGCATGGTTCCGTGAGTACCGTAAATACGGAACAGTGGCGTCTCGGAAGCGTAGGCGTCGGAAGGGTTGACTTCCATCTCGTAGCGGACGCCATTGCTGTATTCCATCACGCAAAACATATAGTCCTCCGCGTCGCCGACGGAATTCCAGATGGCCATATGGGAGTAAATCTTCGGCATCTCATCGGAAGCTGCCAGATGCATGATCTGCTCGATGGAATGAGCGGCGTTGTTGCGCATGGAACCGCCCTCGCGGTACAGGAGTGTCTGCCAGTCATAGCGGCGTGCGAAGGAATTCTGGCAGGCTTTGACCAGTTTTACCTCGCCGATCACTTTTTTCTCCAGAAGTTCATGCATCTTGATGTAATAGTCGTTATAGCGGTACTGATGGAAAATAGTGAAGACGACATTGTTTTTCCTGGCTGTGTCGATCAGGTCCTGAACCATTTCCGGGGTCTTGCACAGAGGCTTCTCGCACAGAACATTAATCCCGTGCTCCAGCAGATCTTTGGTGACGGGGTAATGAAGATCCGAGTAAGATGCATTGATCACGAAGTCCAGATCTTTCCGGCCAAACAGTTCTGTGTAGGAATGGTAAGTGTCACATCCGAAGTCTTTTTTCGCGGCTTCCGCACGTGCGGGATCGTTTTCTACGACTGCGGCCACATTGCAGATGTCGTTCTCCGGGGTGCGCAGGAATGCGCCGTGGATGTTGCAGCCGCTCCGGCCGTAGCCGATGATGGCAACGTTGAGTTTCTTCATGAATTTTGCCTCCTTGTCGATTTTTGATACCTCCATCATATCATATCCGGAGACAAGTACCTATTATATTTTTTGGGACTTTCCGCAGTTTCTTACGATTCTCGTACGGTTCCGGCCGTGAAGTGATTTTGTAACAGTTCAGCCAGCTGAACTCTAACACGATTTCTCATGATTTCCTGAAAGTGTCTGGAATTGACCGGGATCCTGTGATAAAATGTTATAAGACTTTTTGTCTGAAATACGGAAAGAAGGTGTTAGTTTGGAAGTAAACTTTCAGATCCGCCTTGATGACGCAGCCAGTGCGTCAGGAAGGAGGTAAAAATGCGTATCAGTCAGGAGACGATAATGCTTGGAAATCGTGAATTGCTGCTGAGAAACGCTAGGGCGGAGGACGCCCGGATGCTTTTGGAATATCTGAAGGCGACGGCTGCCGAGACGAGATTTCTGCTGAAAGAGCCGGAAGAACTGACGATGACTCTTGAGCAGGAAAAAAAATATATCGAAAGTCAGAATGATTCAGATGATGATCTGATGATTCTGGGATTTCTGGACGGTGAACATGTGGGAAACTGTTCGCTGATGGGGAACAGGTGGATGAGATACCGTCACCGGGCCACGGTGGCGATCGCGTTATATCAGAAATATACGGGTCAGGGAATCGGAACCATCATGATGAAGCGCCTGATGGATGCCGCCAGGGAACAGGGAATCGAACAGCTGGAGCTGGAGGTTGTGGCGGACAATGCGCCGGCGGTCACTCTTTATAAAAAGTTGGGCTTCGAGGTCTGCGGCCGTATGCCGAAAAATATGAAATATAAAGACGGCACGTATGCGGACGTTCTGTTTATGGTCTGCGACTGCTCCGCCGGCTGAACGGTCGCCGGAAAACAGAAAGGAGGCGCGGGTTTATGCGTTTGATGGAATTCAAGATGGAGAGAAAGGGTCTGGTAAAGGAAGGACAGGAGGTTCATGTGACGGAAAGTGCGCTTCCCACTTCCTATTATTATACGATCACACCGGCCGTGGCGATGAGTAAGAATTATCCTGCCTATGAACGGCTGAAATCGGATACCGGAATCGTGCAGGAAGTAAAAGAGACGAGCAGGGGGTTTTATACAGTTGTTGCATTCGACGAAGAAGAACCCGCCGGCTGAGGCGGGCGCCAGACAGGTACATACGATCGAGCCGGTGTATGACAGAAACTCCAGGATCCTGATCCTGGGAAGCTTTCCGTCGGTGAAGTCCAGGGAGACGGGATTCTTTTACGGTCATCCGAGAAACCGCTTCTGGAAGGTCCTGGCGGGGATTACCGGATCACCGGAGCCGGGGACGGTGGAGGAAAAACGCAGATTTCTCCTGGAGCATGGGATCGCGGTCTGGGATGTGATCGCTGCCTGCACGATCCGCGGTTCCAGCGACGCCAGTATCCGGGACGTCGTCCCGAATGATCTGACGCCGATTCTGGAGACTGCAAAGATCCGGGCCATTTTTACGAACGGGAGTACTTCCGACCGGATGTACCGGAAGTATCAGGAGCCTGTCATCGGAAGACCGGCGGTGCGGCTGCCGTCCACCAGTCCGGCGAACGCTGCATTTTCTTATGAACAGTTGTGCGAAGAATGGAAGATATGCTTGTCTTTTCTGGAAGATTGAGTATACTATATTCAGGAGGAGAGCCGTATGAAAGAATACGAAGCCGTATGGGAGATTTTCAATTCCTGTGCGAATAATCAGATGAGGGATGTCTTTTTTGAGGAACTGGAACTGGAGGATCCGGAGCAGTATATCCGCGAGAAATTCAAGGACAAAGAACTGAAATACGAGAAGACTGTGCAGGAGGACGGAACGATCATCTTTGATATCGACACGTCCGGGATCCGGCAGCGGTACTCATTCACCGAGATCTGAAGGGGAAAGGAGGCGTTTATGAGCGAAGAGCGACACACACATTTACAGGAAGACGGAACGCTGCTTACCCATACCCACGGCGACGGTCATGGGCATTCTCATACACACCAGCACACCAGCACGAAAGCCGTGCTGAATCGTTTGTCGCGGGCCATCGGACACCTGGAGTCCATCAAGCGTATGGTGGAAGACGGACGGGACTGTACGGAGGTTCTGGTACAGTTGTCCGCTGTAAAAGCGGCGATCAATAATACAGGAAAGATCATCCTGGAAGATCATATCGAACACTGCATTGTCGATGCGGTGGAACACGGAGACCGGCAGGCCATTGCGGAACTGAACAAGGCCATCGAACGGTTCGTAAAATAAAAGAAACAGAAAAGAGGAATAAAACAATGGCAAAAGAATGCAGCAGTACAACCTGCACAAAAGAAAGCTGTGAAGGATGTCCGAGCAAGGAAAAGCCGGATTTCCATGTAGATCTGAATAAGGATTCCAGCATCGCCCATGTGATCGGCGTTGTCAGCGGAAAAGGCGGCGTCGGAAAATCGATGGTGACCGCTTCTCTGGCAAACCAGATGGCAAAGGAAGGCTATCGGGTGGGAATCCTGGACGCGGATATCACAGGTCCGTCGATCCCGAAAATGTACGGCCTGAAAGGGCCGGCGCAGGTGGACGACAAGGGAGTATATCCGATGGTGACGGAAAACGGGATCAAGGTTATGTCCATCAACCTTCTTCTTCCGGGCGAGGAGGAGCCTGTGATCTGGAGAGGGCCGATCATCGCAAATACTGCGAAACAGTTCTGGACCGATGTGGTCTGGGGAGATCTGGATTATCTGTTCGTGGATATGCCGCCGGGAACCGGAGACGTCCCGTTGACGGTCTTTCAGTCGCTGCCGGTGGACGGAGTCGTGATTGTTTCTTCTCCGCAGGACCTGGTGCGGATGATCGTCATGAAAGCGTACAAAATGGCTCAGATGATGAGCATTCCGGTCCTTGGAATTGTGGAGAATTACAGCTATGTAGAATGTCCGGACTGCGGAAAGAAGATCTATGTGTTCGGAGAGAGCCATATTGACGAGATCGCTGCGGAGTTGTCTCTTCCGGTGCTCGGCAAAATGCCGGTATGCCCATCCTATGCGTCTGCGGTTGACCGGGGGGATTTCGGAAGTGTGGAGAACACCTATCTGGAAGACCTGAAAAGCGTGCTGAAAGCCTGAAGCGGAAGCAAACGGCTGACCGAAAGCGGAGAGAACTGGGAAAAACAGAAAAAATCCTGGCATTTTTCCAGCCCGTTTGAATGTGGATATGTAGATGTTTAAACAAGAACGGAATAATAAAAAATGTTTCGCTGTAAAAACCTCGCAAAAAACCTGTAAAAAACTATCGAATTGCACAAAAAAACCTCGTTTCATTGTTCAATTGGAGGAAAGAGGAAACCATTGACAATTTGCAGACATGATGGCATAATATGGAAAACCTGAAAATCACGCAGGCTTTTGAAGAGAGGTGGAAAGAATGCTCAACAGTAAAGTAAAGTTCAACAGCGCAGACGAAGTAAAAGAATTCGTGGCTGCCGCATCCAAATGTAATTTTGACATTGATATTTTTTACAATCGTGTCATCATCGATGCGAAGTCTCTGCTTGGAATCCTTAGCATGGATCTGACCCGCAATCTGAACGTACGTTGCTATGGAGAAAACAGTGAATTCAACCGTACTTTGCAGAAGTTTGCTGTCGCATAAAAAACAGGAATGTTTTGACAGAGAAAAAGAAAAAAGAGGCTGTTGCAGGAAATGCAGCAGCCTCTTTTTGTAACAGAGGAAAAGAGATTGGAACAGAAAAAGAAGAAGATTCGAATATCGGTGAGAAACCTGGTGGAATTTCTGCTTCGAAGCGGGGATCTGGACAACCGGAGGGGCGGCGTCTCCGACAAGGATGCGATGCAGGCAGGCACCCGGGCGCATCAGAGGATCCAGAAAAAAATGGGTCCCTTTTACCAGGCGGAGGTTTCTCTCGTTTTTGAGAAAGAGTATGAAAATTTTATCCTGCGTGTGGAAGGACGGGCCGACGGAATCCTGGAGGAGTCGGACGGTTTTATGGTCGAGGAGATCAAGGGAGTTTTCCGGGAACTGGAGGGATTGGAAGAACCTGTGCCGGTGCATCTG
>DXEK01000196.1 GCA_019115005.1 Candidatus Fusicatenibacter merdavium
CGAACACAGAGATCGTCGCTCCGCCGAGCACGCACTGGGGAATCGTGGTCAGCAGCGCCGAGAACTTCGGGAAAAATCCAGCGATCAGCATGATAACGGCTGCGAGGCCGAGGACACAGCGGTTGATTACCTTGGTCGTCGTCACGATGCCCACGTTCTGGCTGTATGTAGCGGTGGGAAGTCCCCCGATCAGGGCACACAGAATATTTGTGATGCCGTACATCAGGATACCGCCCTGAAGCTCTTTGTTCTGCGGCTCCCGGTTCATACTGCCGACCGTGGTCGCGGACAGATCGCCGATGGCCTGAATGGAGTTGATCGCAAACAGAAGGCCGATCGCAATGCAGGCCGACGGCTCAAACTTAACGCCGAAGTGGAGCGGCAGCGGAGCCTGAAAGACTCCGGCAGAAGAAATGCCGGACAGATCGACAAGACCGAGACAGGCGGCGAACGCGTATCCGGCGATGATGCCGATCAGGATAGAAGCCAGCTTCAGGAATCCTTTGGCAAAATGGTTCAGTCCAACCACTACGGCAAGGGTAAACAGGGCCGCCAGCCAGTTTTTCCAGGAGCCGTAGTCCGGATTGGAAGTTCCGCCGGCCATATAATTGATCGCGGTGGGGTACAGGGAAAGTCCGATGGTAAAGACTACTGTGCCGGTCACCAGCGGCGGAAACAGTATACGGATTTTCCGGATAAAGATACCGACAAGCAGCGCAACGCAGCCCCCGACGATCTGCGCGCCGAGAATGGTCGCGATGTCAAAGCTCTCAGCGATCGCCTGCATACTGGGTACATAGGCGAAGCTGATTCCCATGATCACAGGAAGGGAAGCGCCCAGCTGGAATTTCTGCGTGCGGACGAACGGAAATAGCTGGAGCAGTGTACTGATCGCAGATGCGATCAGAGCGGCCTGAATCAGAATGACTCTGTCGCGTTCGCCGACCTGAGCGACGCCTGCAACGATGATCGCCGGCGTTACACATCCTACGATCGCGGCGACTACGTGTTGGAGCGCCAACGGCAGCGCCTGCCCGAAACCGGGTACACCGTTAAGTTCGAAGACAGAAGCATGACCTCTGCCGGAAGATGAATGATTTGATTTCGACATGATATCCTCCTAATCTTTACTTGCTGCGGCTGGTCCTGTTCGCAGCATACGTTTTTCACTTATACTTTACACAATCTTTCTGATAATTGCAAAACATTTTTCAGATTATACAGGATGTCAATCGAATCTTTTCAAAAGAGCGGATTCGTGATACAATCAGACGGATGTATGAATTCGAAATTCTATACCAACGAGGAGAGGAGAAAAGCGATGTATCAGTTTGACCGAGCAGAATACGAAAAACGAATGGAATGGTACAAGGACGCCAGATTCGGCATGTTTATCCACTGGGGCCTCTATGCGATCCCGGCCAGAGGGGAATGGGTCCGCAGTGTGGAGGAGATCCCGAAAGAAGATTACATGAAATACTTTTGCGAATTCAATCCCACCGACTATGATCCGAAAAAGTGGGCGCAGGCGGCAAAAGATGCGGGGATGAAATACGTGGTGCTGACGGCAAAGCATCACGACGGGTTCTGTCTGTTTGACAGTCAGTACACCGATTTTAAATCGACAAACACAAAATGCGGCCGCGACCTGGTCGCTGAGTACGTGGAGGCTGTCCGCGGGGCAGGACTGAAGGTAGGATTGTATTTTTCCCTGATCGATTGGTATCACGATGATTTTCCTCATTTCGGAGATAGAAACCACCCGATGCGGAACCATCCGGAGTACAGCAATGAGAATCGGGACTTTGACCGTTATCTGACCTACATGCATAATCAGGTCAGAGAGATCTGTACCAACTACGGAAAAATCGACGTTCTCTGGTTTGATTTCTCTTATGACGAACTGCGCGGCGAGGCGTGGAAAGGAACAGAACTGATCAATATGGTGCGCAGTCTGCAGCCGGATGTGATCATCGATAACCGCCTTGAAGTCAGCGGGGAAGGCTACGGTTCCCTGGCGTCCGGAGATCCGGCGCCGTATCACGGCGACTTTGTCAGCCCGGAGCAGATGATCCCGCCAAATGGGATCCAGGACGTCAATGGAAAGGACATTGCCTGGGAAGCCTGTGTGACGATGAACAACAACTGGGGGTACCATGCGACAGACCATTATTTCAAGCCGGCGTCCATGCTGATCAAAAAACTGGTAGAGTGTGTGTCCAAGGGCGGAAATCTGCTTCTGAACGTGGGACCGGATGCCAAGGGGAATATCCCGGAGGAGTCTCTGGAGCGGCTGGCAGTGATCGGAAAGTGGATGAAGAAAAATGGTGAGAGCATTTACGGCTGCGGCAAGGCGGGAATTGAAAAACCGGATTTCGGCCGTGTGACTGCCAAAGGGAAGAAACTTTACTTTCACATGTACGAAAATACCATCGGCCCGGTGCCGCTGCCGGGCCTGAAAAAAGAAGAGATCGAGTCGATCCGCTGGCTGGCTACGGGAGCGGAGATCCCGATTTCCACCAGCTGGGTGCACAGCGATTATCCGGACATCGTGTTTGCCAATCTGGGGCCGGATCCTGTGCTGCCCGACGACATCGATACGGTGCTGGAAGTGACATTGAAATAAGAACTGTGCCGCTATTGTTTTGCAGGCGGGAAGAAAGTGTGAAAGAGAAGACAATGAAGGATTATATTTTAGAGGTATGCGCCGATTCCGTGGAATCCGTCCTTGCGGCGGAGGAGGGCGGCGCCACACGGATCGAACTCTGTCAGAACCTGGTGATCGGAGGGACGACGCCGGGACCGAAATTTTTCGAGGAAGTGCGCAGACACAGCAAGATCAGGATCCATGCGCTGATCCGTCCGAGATTCGGGGATTTCTGTTATACGGATTACGAGTATGCGGTGATCCGTGAGGAAGTGAAGATGTACCGGGAACTGGGCGCCGAGGGGGTAGTGATCGGCATTCTGAGACCGGACGGTACGCTGAATATGGAGCAGATGGAAGGACTGATGAAAGAAGCGGAGGGTATGTCCGTGACGCTGCACCGGGCTTTCGACGTCTGCGTCGATCCGTTCGCAGCCCTGGAGGATGCGGTTGCGCTTGGGATTGACACGATCCTGACTTCAGGGCAGAAAAATTCCTGTCTGGAAGGCGCAAAGCTTCTGCGGGAACTGGAACAGAGAAGCGCTGGAAGGATCACCATACAGGCCGGCGGGGGTGTCAGCGCGGAGGTGATCGGCAGACTGGCCCCGGAGACGGGGATCCGTGCATGGCATTTGTCTGGAAAGGTAACGCTGGACAGTTCCATGAAATACCGCAAAGAAGGCGTCAATATGGGCCTGCCGTCGCTCAGCGAGTACGAGATTTACCGTACTTCGGCAGACAAGGTCCGTGCAGCCAGAGAAATGCTGGAGAGGAAATGAGGATGTTTTTAGAGCACAACAAAAATAGAATGGAGCAGAAGTATGACCGGCTGTGTCGGGAATTCCCGGATTTTTTCGGCCCGGTAAATGAAAAACTGAAGGATTGCCGGGAGCCGGTGGCGCTGGCGATGAAATGGATGTACGGAGTGATGCCCTGGAGCGATCGGGGGAATTATCCGTTTGAGACGTTTCTCGATTTTGCGGAGCACGGGGTATGGCTTTATGAGACGAAGGAGTCTGTCCGCCGTCTTCCGGAGGAGATTTTTCTGAATTATGTTTTGTATCACCGTGTCAATGAGGAGGAGATCCGGCCCTGCCGCCGTCTGTTTTATGACAGTATGAAGGAGCAGATCGGCGGCCGGGAGGGAAGCGACGCGGCGATAGAGGTCAATTACTGGTGTGCCGCGGAGGCAACCTACCAGTCGACGGATGACCGTACACTCTCAGCGCTGGCTGTCTGGCAGAGAGGCAGCGGGCGGTGCGGGGAAGAGTCTACGTTTACCGTAAACGCGATGCGGAGCGCCGGAATCCCGGCGCGGCAGGTCTATGCGCCGAAATGGTCCCACTGTGACGACAATCACGCGTGGGTCGAGGTCTGGACAGACGGAAAATGGCAGTTTACCGGAGCCTGCGAACCTCTGCCGATCCTGAATAAGGGATGGTTCACCAATGCGTCTTCCCGTGCCATGATGGTACACGCTCGCTGGTTTGACGACTGCCTGCCGGAAGGCGAGGAGAGGATCGGAAAAGAGGGCATGGTGACCATGCTCAATGAACTGAGCCGGTATGCGGCGGTAAAGCCTGTGGAGGTCATCGTCCGCATGGAGGACGGCAGTCCGGCAGAAGGCGCCGTTGTGCAGTTTGAAGTGATGAACTATGCAGAATATACGCCCATTGCGGAGACAGAGACAGATGAGAGCGGAAGGACAATGCTGACGACCGGTCTGGGTACATTGCATCTCTGGGTCCGGAAGGATGAGCAGACCGGCGAGGCGCTTCTCGATGTGCGGGAGAGCGGCAGGTGCGAGATCCTGCTGTGCAGCCGGGAGCAGGAGTACGGATGGAAAGACTGTGATCTGATTGCTCCGGTCGACACACCGGTAAATACCGACCAGCCCACGCCGGAGCAGGCTGCGGAGGGCAGCCGCCGTCTCAGAGAGGCAGAGCAGAGGCGCAGAGAGAAGACAGAAGGCTGGGAAAATCCGGAGCTTCAGGCGTTCCGCAGCTATCTGGATACCCTCGGGGAAAAAGAGTCCGCTCTGGGCAGGGAGCTGCTCGAAACTCTGACAGAGAAGGACCGGACGGATTGCCGGTGTGAAGTGCTGAAAAGCCATCTGGAGGAGACACTGTCCCTGACCGGAGCGGATGTGCCGGAGCTGCACTCGGAAGAACACTCCCTGTTTGTGGCTTATGTCCTGAACCCACGGGTGGAATATGAGGTGCTGATGCCTTACCGCCGCGCTCTCCTGGAGTGGCTCAGTGAGACGGAGAGGATCCGGTTCCGGGAGGATCCGAAGCTTCTGTGGGAAAAAATCTGCGGGCAGATCCAGGAACGGCCGCAGGAGGAGCGCAGTAGCCTGGTGACTTCACCGGCGGCCTGTGTGAAGACAGGAGTCGGAAGCCGGCGTTCCAAAGAGATCCTATTTGTCGCTGCCGCCAGAAGTCTCGGGATTCCGGCCCGCCTGAATCCGGACGATGGGGCGATGGAGTTCCGGAAGGACGGAGCTTTTGTCCCGGTGCTCGCGGAGCGTGAGAAAAACTGCAGCCTGAAACTGCAGTCCGGAAAGGGTACCGTTTGGAAATATTTCCAGAACTGGAGTATTGCACGCAGAACGGAGCAGGGATGGCATTCCCTCCAGCTGGGAGGAAAAACGTGGACGGAGGACGGCTGTCTCGAATTGAGACTGGAAGCGGGACTCTATCGGCTGATTACATCGAACCGTCTGCCCAACGGCAACCAGTTCGCGCGGCAGTGCCAGATCCTCCTGAAGCCCGGGTGCGCCCGGAAGTTGACGATGGAGCTTCGCGATGCGGATCTTTCCGATATGCTGGAATCCATCAATCTGCCGGAATTTCAGGTGCAGGACAGAACAGGCACTGCGGTCAGCGCTTCGGAATTGACGGACGGCGCCTGCCGGGTGATGCTCTGGCTGGAGGAGAGCAAGGAGCCGACGGAGCATATCCTGAATGAGATGATGGAGCAGGCCGAAGCCTTTCGGACCTGGATGTCCCGGATCGTGTTTGTGGTCCGCTCGGAAGAAGCGCTGCAGGATCCGACGGTACAGAAAGCGCTGCGGGAGTTTCCGGAGATTCCGGTGTATTATGACGACTTTGAAGAAAATGTTTACGTACTCGGACGCCGGATGTATGTGGATCACGAAAAGCTTCCGCTGATCCTTGTGACGGACGGATGCCGCAATGGGATCTATGCGGCAAGCGGGTATAATGTCGGGACCGGCGATATGCTTCTTCGGATCCTGGAATCCCGGGAAAAATGAGAAGTCAGGAGAGAAAAACAATGGACAAGACACAGATCAGCGGTGCAAGGGCGCTGGAATTTCTGAAAAAGTTTGATTTTATCCGGGAAGCAGGGACCGAAGGCGAACAGACCGCCGCCGGGGATATCCGGGATTACCTGGAACAGAATGTTGCCGGCCCGGGAGTCACGTTCCGGGAGGAAGCGTTTTCTTTTGAGGAACCGGGGATCCAGGAGGCGCGTCTGATCGTCACGGAGCCATACCGGAGAGAGTATACTGTCGTTGGATGCGCCGGGTGCGGCAGCACGCCGGATGGAGGCGTGGAGGCGCCGTTTCTCTATGTGGAAAATGCAGATGAGATTAGCCTGTCTTATGCGCGCGGAAAGATTGTGATGGTCAATGGGATCGTGCGGAAAGATCTTTACCGGAAATTGTCCGAGGCAGGTGCCGTGGGGTTTGTGATGCTCTCCGGAACGCCTCTGGACGAGGGGGAGGATCTTCGGCCTGCACGCCGCTCCCTGCGCGGTCTGGACGAGACTCCGCTGCAGGGTGTGACCGTACATTACCGGGACGCCGTGGAACTGGTGGAACAAGGGGCGTCCAGAGTGCGGCTGATCCTGCGCCAGGAAAAAGAGAAGAAAACGTCCCGGAATCTTGTTCTCCGGATTGAAGGCGAAGACCGGGCGGATGAGATCCTGACGGTTACCGCTCACTATGACTCGGTGCCGGAAGGACCGGGGGCTTACGACAATATGGCAGGGGCGGCCATCGTCATGGAACTCTGCCTGTATTTTTCCGTCCACCGTCCTCGCCGGACGATGGAATTCGTCTGGTTCGGCGCGGAAGAAAAGGGGCTATTCGGAAGTCTGGATTATGTGGTGCGTCATCAGGAAGAGCTGCAGGCTCACCGGTTCAACATGAACGTGGACCTGGCAGGACAGACCATCGGAGGAACCGTGATCGGTGTGACCGGGGAGCCGGCAGTCTGCCAGATCCTTTCCGGCTATGCCCGCGAGGCAGGGATGGGTGTGTCCTTCAAAAATCAGATCTGGGGCAGCGATTCCAACAGCTTTGCGTGGAAAGGCGTACCGGCGATGACTCTGAACCGGGACGGTTTCGGTATGCACACCCGCCACGATACGATTGCGCTGATCTCTGCCTGGTCGCTGGAGCGGAGCAGCCGTCTGCTCGCGATGGTGGCGTCGCGGCTCGATTCCGCGGAAGTTTTTCCGTTTGACAGGAAGGTCCCGGAACAATTCCGGGCGGAGCTGGACGGATTTTTCAGATAATTAAGAGTGATAGATCAGATGCAGGATCTGTAACGCTGACGACAGCAGATTCTGCATCTTTTTTCTGTAATGACATGTTTTCGGATATTTCGATTTCTCATCGGATATTTTTGAAGATTTTGAAAAGAGTCTTGACAGTTTGAGTAAAATTCCTTATACTACACCTATAAGTTAGTTGGAACTAACTAAACATACAGAGTAAAAGGAGGAACCATGAGATGTCAATGATCAACAAAGAAGTAAGTGATTTTTCTGTGGAAGCATATCAGAACGATGGCTTCTGTACAGTGACGAAAGATGAAATTCTTGGAAAATGGAGTGTATTCTTTTTCTATCCTGCGGACTTTACGTTCGTTTGCCCGACGGAGTTGGAAGACCTGGCAAACAAATATGAGGAATTCAAAGCCGCGGGATGCGAAATCTATTCTGTTTCCTGTGATACCCATTATGTGCATAAAGCATGGCATGACGCATCTGACCGGATCAAAAAGATTCAGTTCCCAATGCTGGCGGATCCGACCCATGCGCTTGCGAAGGATTTTGAGGTATACATTGAAGAGAGCGGAGTGGCGGAGCGAGGAAGCTTTATCGTCAATCCGGAAGGAAAGATCGTTGCCTATGAGGTGACGGCGGGCAATGTGGGACGCAATGCAGACGAGCTGTTCCGGCGGGTACAGGCCAGCCAGTTTGTAGCGGAGCACGGCGACGAGGTTTGCCCGGCCAAATGGCAGCCGGGAGCGGAGACTCTGAAACCGAGTCTTGACCTGGTCGGACAGTTGTGAGAATGGATCAGAAAAACTTCTACGACGTGGTGGTGATCGGCGGCGGCCCGGCCGGCCTCACCGCCGCGCTGTAAAGTGACGGAATACCGAGCGAGAGACGGAGAGACCTTTGGTGTGTTTGTGTTTGCGGGGTATGAGCCTGCGACGGAGCTTCTGAGAGGGATTGCGGATCTGAACGAGCAGGGATATGTGATCACCGACAGAAACCAGAAGACGAACGTGGACGGACTGTATGCGGCGGGAGATATCTGTGTGAAGAGCCTGCGGCAGGTCGTGACGGCGGTGGGGGACGGCGCTGTGGCAGCTGCCGAACTGGAAAAATATGCGGCAGCCATGCAGCAGAAGACAGGACTTCGCCCTGTTTTTCCAATGCATAAGGAGACAGAAGGCGGATCGGCTGATCCGGGGCATGAGGGCGCCGGAACTGTACCGAAGGATCCGGAGCGTCCGGCGGCGGAGAGACATACGGGAGTGTTCTCTGAGGATATTGTGACGCAGCTGAAAACGGTGTTTGCGCGGATGGAACGGCCGCTGACCCTGCGGCTGGTTCTGGATGACCGCCCGGTTTCCGCGGAACTGGAACAGTATACTTCCTTTATCCTGGGTCTTTACAATGCGTCCGGTCCCGGCCAGATGGTGGACCAAGAGACGATGGAACGGATTCACAGCCTTCGTAAACCGGTGGATCTGAAAATTCTGGTATCGCTCTCCTGCACAATGTGTCCCGAGCTTGTGACAGCGGCTCAGAGGGTTGCTGCGGAGAGCCCGTTGGTGCGCGCGGAGGTCTATGATCTGAATCATTTTGAGGATCTGAAAGAGAAATATCAGGTCATGAGCGTCCCGTGTCTTGTCATTGACGGTTCCAGAATTTTCTTCGGAAAGAAAAATGTCCGGCAGCTTTTGGATCTGATCGGGCAAAGATCTGAGTGATTTACAGCAGTTTGGCCAGGTCTGTGCATTTATTGTGCAGACCTGGCCGAATTGCTGCCAATGGATGGTCAGATTGCCGGATTCAGATAGCGCCTGCCGGCAATCTGTGATATACTACACACAGACAGGGATTAAAACTGAAGATTACATGCAGGAGGAAACAGAGCTATGATTACGAGAATTTTGCGCAAGGAAGAGCAGTGGAAATCGGATCTGATTCAGGCAGTCTGTTTTGAATTTCCTTTTGACGTTGAGAAGGCAAAAAAGCAGGCGCAGGAAACGGAAAAAAACGGAGACGCTGCGAAAGATCCCGTGAAGACAGAGTGCTGGGGATGCTTCGCGGACGACGATGAACAACTGCTTGGCAGTATTACCGTCAGCCATTTTACCGCCGGGTTTGACGGGCATGAGGTCCTGATGGGCGGGATCGGCGGCGTGTCGACGCTGCCTCAGTGGAGACGTCAGAGAGTGATCCGCCGCTGCTTTGAGAATGCGCTGGAAGATATGTATCAGAAGGGTTTTGTGCTCTCTTCGCTGTATCCGTTCAGCACGAATTACTACAGAAAATTCGGGTATGAGAACAATGCTTGTGTCTGGGAGTGGACGGTGCCTTTCGACGCGCTTCCGTCCGGAAATGCAGAGGGAACGGTGGAACAGCTTTTCCCGGGAGATGATCTGTCTCCGCTGTTGGAGGTTTACCGGGAATTTTACCGGGATTATAATCTGGCGGTGCGCCGGACGGTCTACGATCCCGCACTGGAGAAAGAGAATCTGCTGGAACAGAAACGGTATATCTATCTCTGGAGAGACAGGAACGGGAAACCGCAGGGCTTTCTGATCGCACAGAAGACAGACGGGGATGTGTTTGACTGCACGACTACCTTTCGCCTGAAAAACGGTTTTCTGGCGTTGAATGCAGAAGCTTATCTGGGGTTGTTTTCCTTTGTGAAAACCAGTTTTTCCGCATACTATAAAAAAATCCGTTTTCAGGTGCCGGAAGGCGTCCGGCCGGATTCGTTTTTCCCGGAAAGTACAGAGATCACCTGTCAGAGATTTTATAACGGTATGGTGCGTATCGTCAACGTGCCGGAGGCGCTGAGACTTTGCAGATGCAAAGGAAATGGAACGCTTCGACTGGATGTAAAAGATGAGATGCTGTCCCGGAACAGCGGCGTCTGGCAGATTGATTTTGCGCCGGGCAGGGAAAACCGGGTGACCAAATCCGAGGGACCGGCGGATGTCTCTTTGCCGGTGAGCGCGTTGTCCGCGCTTGTGTGTGGTGCTCGTTCTTCCGGGGATCTTCTTTGGATGCCGCAAGTCACTACAGGGTATCCGGAAGCTCCGCTGGACCAGGTATTTTATCGGAAAAAATGTCATATTTTGGAATTGTTTTAAAAGGCTGAAGAAAAGGGACTGCTGCACAGTTTTCTGTGCAGCAGTCCTTTTTTAGCTTGGAAGCAGAAAAGTTTTATTTTTTTCGGGATTTTGGCAATATTTTTTTGGAGAGATTCCAAACGTTCTGGAAAAGGTTTTGATAAAATGTGCATAATCTCTGAAACCTGATTCGTAGCAAGCCTCCGTGACCGTTTTCCCGCGAAGTAAGAGACTTTGAGCAAGAACAAGCCGTTTGGAAAGAATATAGTTCCAGAGACTTGTATTAAAGTAGTCTCGAAATTGATGACAGAGATAAGACCGGCTGATGTTGAGCGCGTCAGCGATCGACTG
>DXEK01000197.1 GCA_019115005.1 Candidatus Fusicatenibacter merdavium
AATATGAGTTTGAGCATATCGGCAAATTAGGATTTGTATGTGTTTTACAAGAACCAATTTAATGGATTTAGTAATTCAACGAAAAAATGTAGAAAAGTATCACGAAATCTTTCCTTAGCATATGTTTTCCCTTTTCTTAGACTAAAAAGAGCCCGAACAAATGAGATCAGTATAATCATGGGAATATATAGCACGAATACCAAGATTATAATCCAAAATACTTCCATAGATTTTTCTTCCTACTAAGCTTGGAATCATTATTTTCTGCGATCGGTACACATCAACAGTTCCAGAACCCTTGCCTCTCTCTCCGCCATCGCGAGAAGATACGGATCATCGGATCTGTCTCCGTGTTCCGCCGACCTGTTTACTGCGATCGCCTGTTCCGGAAGAACAAATTCGAGCGTAAACTCCTCATCCGCCTCATAAGGGTCAAGCTTCTGTTCCAGGATCTGCTCCTCGACCTCGCAGAAATAGTAAAAATTGTCCTGCACAAAGATGTCCTGCTGTTCCCCCTTCTGAACTCTGTGCACATAACCAAACGCTCTCACTGATTCCGGAATAACAATCATTCCCGCCTCTTCCATCACTTCCCGGATCAACGCCGAGCGCGGAGTTTCCCCGGCTTCCAGCCCGCCGCCCGGAAACTTATAGTAATCATACTTCCGGCTGCGCACCATCACGATCCGGTTCCCTTTCGCAATGATAGCTCGCGCAGAGGGCCGCACAAGGCGCGAACCATTGGGATCATAGTCTTTTCTGTCCATCTCAAAAAGCAGCCGCATCTTCATCCTCCTCGTTTACCTTGATGTTTCCTGTTGACCATGCAGGCATGTCCGCCCGGCACGTTACCCGCAAAAATAGCACAGTACACTCCAACATACCCTTATTCTACACTTCCGCCGGAATTTTGTATATCAAAACTTCCGTAACTCACAATTTCATTTTTCAGGAACCGGTTGATTTGACAGTTGCCTGTTGCGCCCGAAAGGTATATAATTTTTCTTATACTGTCGGCAGATGACGAGAGCTGCCGCAATAAATTCGAGGGAGAGAAGATATGAAGGAACTGAAGTTTGTCAGCCGCTACGTAAAGCGGCACGGTCTCCAGTACATACTGGGAATTGTGGCACTGTTTGCCGTGGATCTGATGAATGTCTACATTCCACGGTACACCGGAGAGATCACCGACGGCCTGGAAGCTCAGACTCTGGACATGAACGGAGTCCTGAGGCTGATCCTACGGATCCTGATCCTGGGCGCAATCGTCGCATTGGGACGTTTTTTCTGGCGTTATTTTATTTTCGGCTCGTCCCGCTCCATTGAAAAGGAGATGCGCAACGATCTCTTCGCCCATCTGGAAAAACTGTCCATGCGTTACTACAACGAACACAAAACCGGCGATCTGATGGCGCATTTTACCAACGACCTGCAGTCAATCCGAATGTTTCTCGGTCCGACGGTCATCACCGCCTTCGACGCCACCGTCATGCTGGTGCTGGTCCTCGGGCAGATGATCCTGTATGTGGATATGAAACTGACGCTGGTCGCCGTCCTGCCGCTGATCCTGATCATTTTCGGGGACTATTTCTACGGGAAACTGATGCACCGCCGTTTCATCCGCAAACAGAAGGCTTTTTCCGACCTGACCGATCAGGTACAGGAAGCGGTTTCCGGTATCCGGGTGATCAAGGCTTTCGTGCAGGAGCACAAAGAACTGGCCGCTTTCGCAGTGACAAATAAAGTCAATCAGGAGAAAAACCTGAGCGTTGTCCGGCTGCAGGCGCTGTTTGTGCCGATTCTGGATCTGATCGTCGGCGTCAGCAGTCTGCTGACTCTGCTCTACGGCGGATACCTGGCTATCAACGGAACCATCAGCCTGGGACAGTTCGTGGCGTTCAATTCCTATATCAGTATGCTGGTCTGGCCGATGATCGCTGCAGGCGACTGTATCACCTATGTCTCCCAGGGCTTGGCTTCCCTGAAACGTATTATGGTGATCTCCGAGGAACAGCCGGATATCGTGGACGGTCCGGAAATGAAGCCGATCGATCATCTGGACGGGGACATTACCTTTGATCATCTGACTTTTTCATATCCCGGAGAGAAAAAGGAACCGGCGCTTGAAGATATTTGTCTTCACGTGGAAAAAGGGAGCACTTTGGCGGTCCTCGGACGGACCGGCAGCGGAAAGACCACTCTGGCAAATCTGCTGATGCGTCTCTATGACGTCAAGCCGGGTATGATCCGGATCGACGGTCACGCGCTGAAACAGATCCCGCTCCACGTCCTGCGCGAGGGGATTGCCTATGTACCCCAGGATAATTTTCTTTTCTCTGATACTCTGGAGAATAATATCGCCTTCGGCGTGGCAGAAAAAGATCCGGAATCAGTGCGGCAGGCGGCCCGTGACGCGTGCATCCACGACAATATCATGGATTTTCCGGACAACTACCAGACTATGGTCGGAGAGCGGGGCGTGACCCTGTCCGGCGGACAAAAACAGCGGAGTTCCATTGCCCGGGCGCTGCTGAAAGATTCACCGATCCTGATCCTGGACGACGCGCTCTCTGCTGTAGACACCGATACCGAGGAACAGATCCTCCGGAATCTCAAGGCCAACCGCCGGGGAAAGACCACACTGATCATTGCCCACCGGATCTCCACGATCCAGAACGCCGACCATATCCTGGTGCTGGATGAGGGAAAGATCGCAGAGTACGGAACCCATGGGGAACTGATGAAGCAAAACGGCCTGTACCGCAGTATATATGAAAAGCAGCAGTTGGAAAAACAACTCAGTGAGGAGGCGTAAGATGAAACTGTTTCAAACAAAAAAGGATGATCAGGATGAACTGAATTATGAGGGAAACGCGGTCGTCCGGATGATGTCCTATATGAAGCCCTACTGGCCGACCGTCGCGTTTTGTTTTTTTCTCGTCGTAGTCATCACGGTTCTGGAATTGTATAAACCGATCCTGATCGGCGATGCCATCGACAATTTTATCACCGGAGACTATGCGCCCGGCGAGATGGCGCAGGAACGGTTTCACGGCGTCCTGTGGGCGGCTGCCCGTTACGTAGGCGTTCTGCTTCTGCTGTTCGTCTGCAACCGGATCCAGTATGTTCTTCTGCAGTCCACCGGCCAAAAGATCATCTATGAGATCCGCAACGAACTTTTCACCCATGTGGAAAGCCTGTCCATGCGTTTCTTCGACCTGACCCCTGTGGGGAAGATCGTCACCCGCATCACGAACGATGTGGAGGCGCTGAACGATATGTACTCCAATATCCTGATCAAACTGTTCAAGAACCTGATCAAAATCCTGGGCCTGGCGGTGGTGATGCTGATGCTGAACGTCCGGATGGCACTGCTGTCTTTTGTGCTTGTCCCTGCGGTCGTTGTGCTGACCGTGATCTTCAAACGGATTTCCCGACGGACTTACCAGATCACAAGGACAAAGATCACCGCGCTGAATACGTTCCTGTCGGAAAATCTTTCCGGCATGAAGGTGATTCAGATTTTTAACCGGGAAAAGGAAAAAAACGAAGAGTTTAAGGGAAAGAGTGAGGAATTATACCGGGCCAATTACCGGGAACTGATGGTCTTTGCCATCTTCCGTCCCCTAATCTATATGCTGTCGGTTCTGGCCCTTGTCATTGTATTGGCCGGCGGCAGCAACAGCGTCCTCTCAGGCACACTGTCCATCGGAACGCTGTATATCTTTCTCCAATACATCAACACATTTTTTGAGCCAATCCAGGAACTGGCGGAACAGCTCTCCACGCTCCAGTCCGCCATCGCTTCTGCGGAAAAAATTTTTACTCTCCTGGATGTAAAACCGATGGTAAAGGACCCGGAAGAACCTGTGGAGTTAAAAGAGATCAAAGGACGCATTGAATTTAAGCATGTCTGGTTCGCCTATGACGGGGAAGACTATATCCTGAAGGATGTAAGCTTTACCATTGAACCCGGACAGAGAGTGGCTTTTGTGGGCGCCACCGGCGCCGGAAAATCGTCGATCCTGAATCTGATCGGACGTTATTACGATATCCAGAAAGGGGAGATCCTTCTGGACGGCGTGGATATCCGCAAACTGAAAAAAGAACAGCTGCGCGCCGCGATCGGTCAGGTGCAGCAGGATGTGTTCCTGTTTACCGGCGATATTTCCAGCAATATCCGCCTGCGCAATGAGGAGATCAGCGACGAGACGGTAATGGAAGCCGCCCATGAGGTCAACGCGGACCGTTTCATTCAGCGGCTGCCCGGAAAATATCATGAACACGTTTCCGAGCGGGGCGCTACCTTCTCCGCCGGACAGAGACAGCTGTTGTCCTTTGCCCGAACGCTGGCGTTCGATCCGACAATCCTGATCCTGGACGAGGCGACGGCCAACATCGACACGGAGACAGAGCAGTGGATCCAGGAAGCCCTGGAGAAACTGATGACCGGCCGGACGACGATCATGGTAGCACACCGTCTCTCTACGATCCAGCATGCGGACAAGATCATCGTCATGCATAAAGGCAGGATCCGCGAGAGCGGGACGCATCAGGAACTGCTGGAACAGAACGGAATCTACAAAAAACTCTACCAGCTGCAGATTATGTAGGGGGACGAAAAC
>DXEK01000021.1 GCA_019115005.1 Candidatus Fusicatenibacter merdavium
GCAATCCTGAAAGCACCTCAAATCCGCTCATTTTTCTTCGAAAAATGGCTACTTTTCGGTGTTTTGCGCTCCACAAAGTCATAAATTTTCATGCAAGCATGAAATTTATGACCTTTTGTCGCTTGTCTCATTTTATCAGACACCGCCGAAAGATACAACAGGGGACTGCCGTACTCTCAACGACAGCCCCCTGCATTATTTTCACCACTGCTGATGATCTGTAACTGCTCAGCAGACTGAACAATTACGTCTATTCCTTTCTCCGTACCTGCGGCAAAATGCCACATCCGGATCATTCTTCTGTGGAAGTCTCATCCTCCGGTTCGGAATCGTCCGCCGGATCCTCTTCCGGCTCCTCCTCCAGTTCCAGAGTCTCCTCTGTCTCAGGCTGCTCCTCCGTCACGGTCTGCTCTTCCTCCGGAATCTCTTCTTCCAGCAGAAGTTCTTCCGTCTCCGGAGCCGCTTCCTGAACAGTCTCCTGATCGGTCAGTTCCTCTGACACTTCCTCTTCTTCCTCATCCTCCTGAGCCAGCATTGCATCTGTGTTCAGTCGGATATTGCTGTAATATTTCATACCGGTACCAGCCGGGATCGGCTTACCGATGATAACGTTTTCTTTGACGCCTACCAGATGGTCCACTTTTCCTTTGATCGCAGCGTCGGTCAGAACTTTGGTGGTCTCCTGGAAGGATGCCGCTGACAGGAAGGAATCCGATGCCAGGGAAGCTTTCGTGATACCGAGCAGCACCTGTTTTCCGACTGCCGGCTCTTTTCCTTCTTCCTCGATCTGACGGTTTCTCTCCTCATACTCGAGAACATCCACCATATCCCCCGGAAGGAATTCGGTGTCTCCGTTTTCCTCAATGCGAACCTTCTTCAGCATCTGGCGCACAATCACTTCGATATGCTTATCGTTGATCTCAACACCCTGCAGACGGTATACACGCTGAACCTCGTGCAGCATGTAATCCTGTACTGCGCGGACACCTTTGATTTTCAGGATATCGTGCGGGTTTACAGAACCTTCGGTCAGGACATCGCCTGCCTCCAGAACCGCTCCGTCACTGATCTTGATACGGGATCCATACGGGATCAGGTAAGTTTTGGACACGCCTTCCTCCGGATCTGTCACAATAATCTCGCGTTTCTTCTTGGTATCCTTGATCGTTGCGACACCTTTGAGCTCGGTGATGATTGCAAGTCCCTTCGGCTTTCTTGCCTCGAAAAGCTCCTCGACACGGGGAAGACCCTGTGTGATATCACCGCCGGCAACACCGCCGGTATGGAAGGTACGCATGGTCAGCTGTGTACCCGGCTCACCGATGGACTGCGCCGCGATGATTCCGACAGATTCGCCGACCTGTACTGCTTCGCCTGTCGCCATGTTCGCGCCATAGCATCTTGCACAGATACCGTTGCGGGAACGGCAGGTGAGGATCGTACGGATCTTGATCCGCTCAAACGGCTTACCGTTTTCATCCACACCGTCGCTGATAATGCGGGCTGCACGCTTCGGCGTGATCATATGGTTTGCCTTTACGATCACATTTCCGTCTTTGTCCTTCAGTGTATAGCAGGAAAAACGTCCTGTGATACGATCCTGCAGGCTCTCGATCTCCTCTTTTCCGTCGGCAAACGCCTGTACCCACATACCCGGGATTTCGTCTTTTCCTTCCGCACAGTCTACCTCACGGATGATCAGCTCCTGAGAAACGTCTACCAGACGTCTGGTCAGGTAACCGGAATCGGCGGTACGAAGCGCGGTATCGGACAGACCTTTACGGGCACCGTGCGCGGACATAAAGTACTCCAGTACGTCCAGACCTTCACGGAAGTTGGACTTGATCGGAAGTTCGATGGTGTGACCGGTCGTATCGGCCATCAGACCACGCATACCGGCCAGCTGCTTGATCTGTTTGTCGGAACCACGGGCTCCGGAATCGGCCATCATGAAGATGTTGTTATATTTATCCAGTCCGGAGAGCAGTGCATGGGTCAGTTCATCGTCGGTCTTCTTCCAGGTGTCAACGACCTCTTTGTAACGCTCTTCGTCTGTGATCAGACCACGTTTGAAGTTCTTCGTAATCTTGTCTACCGTCTCTTGTGCCTTCGCGATCATCTCCGGCTTCTGAGGCGGAACGGTCATATCGGAAATGGATACGGTCATCGCCGCACGGGTAGAATACTTGTAACCGGTGGACTTGATGTCATCCAGAACCTCTGCAGTCTTGGTCGCACCGTGTGTATTGATGACTTTTTCCAGGATCTGTTTCAGCTGTTTCTTTGCTACCAGGAAATCTACCTCCAGAGCAAGCTCATTGCCCGGGATGGTACGGTCTACATAGCCCAGATCCTGCGGCAGGATCTCATTGAACAGAAAACGGCCCAGCGTGGATGTTACGTTCTGGGTCAACGTCGTTCCATCCGGCATTTCCTTGCTGCAGCGCACATGAATCTTGGTCTGCAGTGTAATGTACCCGTTTTCATATGCCAGGATCGCTTCGTTGACATTCTTGAAGAAACTTCCCTCTCCCTTGCTGCCGGGGCGCTCCTGGGTCAGATAGTAGATACCGAGGACCATATCCTGTGACGGAACGGCCACCGGGCCTCCGTCGGACGGCTTCAGCAGGTTGTTCGGGGACAGCAGCATAAAGCGGCACTCTGCCTGCGCTTCCACAGAAAGCGGAAGGTGAACCGCCATCTGGTCACCGTCGAAGTCCGCATTGAACGCGGTACAAACCAGCGGATGCAACTTGATCGCCTTACCTTCTACCAGAATCGGCTCGAACGCCTGGATACCCAGACGGTGCAGAGTAGGCGCACGGTTCAGCATAACCGGATGCTCTTTGATCACATCTTCCAGAACATCCCATACCGCCGGCTCCAGTTTTTCTACCATCTTTTTGGCATTCTTGATATTGTGTGCCGTTCCGTTGGAAACCAGCTCTTTCATAACAAACGGCTTGAACAGTTCAATCGCCATCTCTTTCGGCAGACCGCACTGGTAAATCTTCAGTTCCGGTCCGACAACGATAACGGAACGTCCGGAGTAGTCGACACGTTTCCCCAGAAGATTCTGACGGAAACGTCCGGATTTTCCTTTCAGCATATCGGACAGAGATTTCAGCGCACGGTTCCCCGGTCCTGTAACCGGACGGCCGCGGCGTCCATTGTCGATCAGCGCATCCACGGCTTCCTGCAGCATACGCTTCTCGTTGCGCACGATAATATCCGGAGCGCCCAATTCCAGCAGACGCTGCAGACGGTTGTTTCTGTTAATGATCCGGCGATACAGATCGTTCAGATCGGAGGTCGCAAAACGGCCGCCGTCCAGCTGTACCATCGGGCGAAGATCCGGCGGGATCACAGGAATCGCATCCAGGATCATCCATTCCGGACGGTTGCCTGACTCACGGAAAGCCTCCACAACCTCCAGACGTTTAATAATACGGGCACGCTTCTGACCGGTGGAATTCTTCAGGCCCTCTTTCAGTTCCTCGGATTCTTTGTCCAGGTCAATGGCCATCAGCAGTTCCTTGATGGACTCTGCACCCATTCCGGCACGGAACCCGTTTCCGTACTGTTCCCGGGCCTCCTGATACTCTTTCTCTGTCAGGACCTGTTTATACTGCAGTTTTGTATCTCCTGCATCCAGCACGATATAATTGGCAAAGTACAGAACCTTTTCCAGTGTTCTCGGGGAAAGGTCCAGGATCAGTCCCATCCGGGACGGGATTCCCTTAAAGTACCAGATATGAGAAACCGGAGCGGCCAGTTCGATGTGGCCCATACGCTCACGGCGCACACTGGACTTGGTAACTTCTACGCCGCATCGGTCGCAGACAACGCCTTTATAACGGATTTTCTTATATTTTCCACAATGACACTCCCAGTCCTTGCTCGGTCCGAAAATTCTCTCGCAGAACAGGCCGTCTTTCTCCGGCTTCAGCGTTCTGTAGTTGATCGTCTCCGGCTTTTTCACCTCGCCGTGAGACCACTCCCGGATCTTCTCCGGGGAGGCCAGACCGATCTTAATGGCATCGAAGCTCATCTGATAGTTCTCTTTATTTGCTGTTTCTGGCATTTGATTACCCCTTTCGTCACATTGCGAAGAGTTTCTTTGTCCGTAACCGTTCAGCTGGCTGAACGGTTACCCCTTATTCTTCATCATTGAGATTCTCATCCATTCCGAGGAAAGCATCTTCCTCTTCATCCTCTTCCACATCCACCAGTTCTTCTCCCTGGAATTCCTGTTTGGAGTATCCGTACTCGCCGAAATCTTCCTCACGGTTGGAATAACGGTCTCCCTCAATAATGTGGTTCAGATTGGTATCGCCATAATCGGAGGATTCCATAATCTCCACCTCCGTATTGTCATCGCGCAGCACACGCACATCCAGCGCCAGAGACTGAAGTTCTTTGAGCAGAACCTTGAAGGATTCCGGAATTCCCGGTTCAGGAATATTATCCCCCTTGATGATCGCCTCATAAGTCTTCACACGTCCCACAACATCGTCGGATTTCACGGTCAGGATTTCCTGAAGCGTGTAGGATGCGCCATACGCCTCCAGAGCCCAGACCTCCATCTCTCCGAATCGCTGGCCGCCGAACTGAGCTTTACCGCCCAGTGGCTGCTGCGTTACCAGAGAGTAAGGACCGGTAGAACGTGCATGGATCTTGTCGTCTACCAGATGATGCAGCTTCAGATAATGCATGTGTCCGATGGTTGTCTTGCTGTCAAAGTACTCGCCGGTACGTCCGTCTCTCAGCTGGACTTTTCCGTCTCCGGTGAGTTCCACACCCTTCCACAGTTCTCTGTGTTCCAGATGGGATCCGAGATATTCATAAACTTCCGGAAGGAGTTCGTCTTTGTGTTTTGCAGAGAACTCATCCCATTCCAGATTCACATAATCATTTGCCAGTTCCAGGGTATCCTGAATATCAACCTCGTTCGC
>DXEK01000198.1 GCA_019115005.1 Candidatus Fusicatenibacter merdavium
GGATTATCTGACAAAAGCAGGAACGACGATCTTTATCGCTTCTATTATCATGTGGTTCCTTCTGAATTTCGGAACCGGCGGTTATACGACAGAGATTCAGCAGAGTTTCGGAGCCGCGATCGGTAAGGTTATCGTGCCGTTGTTTGTGCCGGCGGGCCTTGGTTACTGGCAGATCGTCGTAGCGCTGATCGCCGGAATATCCGCAAAAGAAGTGGTGGTTTCCAGCTGCTCTGTACTGTTCGGGATCGGAAATATCACATCCGGAGAAGGCATGGCTGCGCTGGGAGCGATGCTGGGCGATGTCGGATTTGGCAGTTTGAATGCGTACTGCCTGATGGTGTTCGCTCTGCTGTACACGCCCTGTATCGCTGCACTGTCGACGATCCGCAGAGAATCCAACAGTTGGAAATGGACAGGACTCTGCATCGTGTTCCAGTTCGGAATTGCCTGGATCGCGTCTGTCCTGATCTTCCAGATCGGAAGCCTGTTTTAGAGACAACCCGGCCGGCGGAACGGCTATATTTTAGGAGAGAGTGATGGGACAGGAAAAGAGAAGAAGAGAACTTCTGGAAACGATCCGGGCGAGCCGGAAACCTTTGTCAGGCGCACTGCTTGCGGGAAAATGCGAAGTGAGCCGTCAGGTGATCGTACAGGATATCGCAGCTCTGCGGGAGGAAGGTTACGGGATCATCTCCACAAACCGGGGATATCTCCTCCAGGTACAGCGGGTGTTCCAGGTGTGTCATTCCGATCAGCAGATTGAAGATGAACTGAAACTCATTGTGGATCTTGGAGGAATTGTGGTGGATGTCTTTGTCCGGCATGAAGTGTACGGAAGGATCTGGGCAGAGCTGAATGTGAATTCCCCGCGAAGGGCAGAGACTTTCTGCCGGGAGATCCGTGAAGGAAAGTCCAGTCCGCTGAAAAACATCACCAGCGGCGTCCATTTCCATACAGTCAGCGCAGCTTCAGAAGAGACATTGGATCAGATCCGGCAAGCGCTGGCAGAGCGGGGATATCTCATGGAAGAATAAAAGCGATGAGTCCGGTGGAATTCTGTTCGGATTCATCGCTTCCATAGAAAGACAGTATGGCAGAGATGCCAGAAATGTTCGGAAAAATGACAGATCCGCCGGGACTGCATATTTACTGTGCAGTCCCGGCGGATCTGTCATAATAGCCGGGATCATTTGCCGGGATCCGGATATTTTTTCAGGAATAACAGATAGATCAGGATAAGAAAGAACAGGATGTCATAAAGCTGGATAAATCCGCCCAGAAGAAGATTGATGACGAGATAACCGGCAAAAACTCCCAGCTTGATGAACAGGGACAGAATCCCCGGCTTTTTTGCCCGCGTTACCAGGTATGCCATAAAAGGAGAAAAACAGGCAAACAGAGTCCAAGCTTTTATGTAAACCCATCCGTAGACCGCATTTGTCAGATGGGCAGTCAGGTAGTAGGTTATGATCATTCCGATACAGAAGGTAAAAATATTCAGCATCGCATATTTCGTGGTTTTACTGTACAGGCTGACAGCCACCCCGATCACAACCTATATACCGACTTTTGAAAAAATATCGCTCAGCGAGATACCAAAAGTCTGGGCATAGAAATACAGGTCAATCTCCTTTACAAGAAACCCCGTGACCAGTCCGACCAAGAACATGGCCGCCGGATTCAGAAGAACATCTTTTCCCTTTGACTTCATACCATCCCTCCGTTTCTCAAAAAAAATGGTGAGGTCAAAAAGGTATTTTGACCCCAATGATGCTGCGGATTGCTTCGCATTTCATACTCCCGAACTCCTAAAAAATTCGAAATCCGCCCGATCGGGCTGCTTTCTCATGTTTTTACAGATTCCAAAGTTATGGTTTTTCATGCAAGCATGAAAAGCATGACCTTTTGTCGCTTGTCTCATAATATTCAGATATCGTCTGGCCGTCCGGTCACAATATGCTCGATTCCCTGAGGCTTTCTGATCAGATATTCTTTCATAAACGAAGGAAAAGCCTTATATTTGTCAAGGTCTTCCAACCGGATCCAGGGCATTTCTTCTTTCACCCCACACGAATAACTGTTGCTGTGAAGCTCCCGCGTTCCCCGGGGCTTCATCAGAAAATACAGGCAGATTTCATGACAATTCAGCCCCTGCAGCGTACCAGTTTCCTGACGGAAAAAATTCTCATGGATCACAGCAAGCCGGTCGATCTCATACCGGACCCCCGTTTCCTCCAAAACCTCCCGTACTACAGCCTCCTCGGCAGTCTCCCCCACATGCACACCACCGCCAACAGAATAAAAATAATCGTCAAGTTCATTCCCGGCGAACAACACATATCCGTCCTCCACAATGATCGCCGCCGCCCGATAACGAAACCAATTAGTATCTTTTGTAAAACAACAGTCGCACATCCAGTCTCGACCTCCTCTCTTCAATTAAGTATGCCAATTATAACACAAACCCCTCCAAAAAAACACAAAATCAGGAAAATCAGCTGATCCCTTCTTACATTTCAGCCAGCTGAACTGTAACCAGCATCCAGCCATTGAGAATCGCTTCGCGATGGGCCGAATGCCCACAGGCATTATGTTTTCACACGGTCTGCGCAGTAAATGCGCAGACCTGGCTGAACGGTAACTAACGACAGCACTTTCGAAGCCGATACATCCGCCGGGAGAAAAATCCACCTGGCGTCCTCTCCCCTCCGCACCTCAATACCAGAAAGAAGGCCGTGCCCGCCGGACACACTTGCCATGGGGCACGGCTTTCTTTCGTCCCCCCGCCCCAATGACTTTTTCACAAATTTTTGTCTGATTTTGAAAATTTCTTTCATTCGTAAAAATACCAAAACCGGAAAAACCGATAAAATTTCAAAATTATCAATGGATAATCCGACTAAAATAAAGTTGATTTGTAAACGTTTCATATCAAAACCGCACAAAAAAAACGGAAATCTTTGTGCAGGAAAAAAAGAAGTTTCAGGAATTGACAAAATCTAAAATTCGCAGTAACTTATATTAAACTTATATTAAATAAGTAGAAAGTAATTGGGAATTCAAAGTATTTTCGGCATCCTGTTTTGGCATATGGAATTTCCGATACTTTCAAAAAGAAAATCTCAGAAGGGAGGGAGCAACACGGCAGAGTTTAAAGATGATTTAATTGAGCAGCTGACCTGTCAGACGGCCTTTCGTCTTCCGATCCTGGGGGACATTGATGAATCGGTCGTCGTGACGTGGATTATTATGGCGGCCCTGGTGCTGGTATCGATCTGGCTGACCCACGATCTCAGTGTGGATCACCCGAGCAAAAAACAGCTGGCACTGGAATCCTTTTACTGTTGGATCAAAGGATTCTTTGAGGACATTCTGGGCGACAAAGGAAAACGGTATACCAATTATATGATCACTGTGATCCTGTATCTCGGAGTTTCCAACATGATTGGCCTGATCGGCTTCAAACCGCCGACCAAGGACATGAATGTAACGATCGCCCTGGCGCTCATGAGCATTATTCTGATTGAATACTCCGGTATTCATTCCCGTGGTGTCAAAGGATGGGTGAAATCCTTCGCGGAGCCTATGCCGATGATCGCGCCGATCAATGTGATGGAGATTTTTATCCGCCCCGTCTCATTGTGTATGCGATTGTTTGGAAATATCCTCGGAGGGTTCGTAGTCATGGAACTGATCAAGGGTGTGATCCCGGTGATCGTACCGATTCCGTTCAGTCTGTACTTTGACGTATTTGACGGCCTGATCCAGGCATATGTTTTTGTTTTCCTGACCTCTCTGTTTATCAAGGAACAGGTAGAGGACTGACGAGGAAAGGAAACGGGTCCGGCAAAAAAAAAAATTCCGTTTCCAGGTGACACAATCTGCCGGAAAGTGAGCAATATGTAACAGAAAGTCCGGGCATCGGTTCGAAAGTTCAGAAAGGGACAGATGCAGTTCCGGAAGCGTTACAGCAAATGAAAAAGTAAAAAGAAGAAGGAGAAAAAAATCATGGAATATTTAGTAGCAATCGGAGCAGCAATCGCAGCTTTAACAGGTATCGGAGCAGGTGTAGGTATCGGTCTGGCAACCGGCAAAGCAACAGAAGCCGTAGCAAGACAGCCGGAAGCAGAGGGTAAGATCAGTAAGACACTGCTGCTTGGTGCAGCTCTGGCAGAGGCAACTGCTATTTACGGTTTTGTTATCGGCCTGCTGCTGATTTTCGTACTTTAATTTCAGCATTTACTGTGAAAAGAAATTCACGGATTCCGTGCGTGAGCGCGCGGAACAGTTACACGAAATCAAGAAAAGGCAGGTGCGACAGGTGTTAAGAATCGATATCAATCTGGTATATATTATCATCAATATACTGATCCTTTACTTCCTTCTGAAGAAATTCCTGATCAAGCCGCTGGACAATATTCTGGCGAAACGTCAGGCGAAGGTGGACGGGATGTTGAACAATGCCAGCACCAAAGAGTCCGAGGCCATACAGCTGAAGGAAAAGTATGAGAATCAGATCGCTGCCGTTCAGACCGAATCCGACCAGATGGTGGAACAGGCGAAGAAGGATGCGCAGTTTGAACGCGATAAGATCCTGAATCAGGCGAACGACGAGGCAAAATCCATCGTCGGAAAGGCACGGGAGACCGTAGCGCTGGAACGGGAGAAAGCAATGCGTGAAATGGAGGCGGAGGTTGCCGGACTGGCAATGACTGCTGCCGAGAAGATTCTTCGGGATAAGAGCGGCGCGGAGAGCGACCAGTTACTTTATGACCAGTTCCTGGACAAAGCAGGTGATAGTAATGACACAGACCTCAATTAGTTATGCGGTGGTTCTGTATGACCTGAAGATTGACCGGGAGGCGGTGTCGCAGACCAGGCAGATTCTGGAGGAGGTGCCGCAGGTCCAGAAGGCGCTCGAAAATCCGACGGTTTCCAGAGAGACGAAGCATCGTCTTGTGGAGAGGATCTTCCCGAAGGAGATGCAGAACTTTTTGAAAAATTTGTGCGACCATCAGCAGGCCGCAAAAGCGCAGGAGATTTTTCAGGCTTACCGGGAATATGCGGATAAGCAGGAGAGAGTCCTGAAAGCGACGTTGTATTACGTAACTTTGCCAAAGGAAGAGCAGATGAAAAAAATCAGACAGTTTCTTGGCAGAAAATATCAGTGCAGAGATGTGAAAATCGATCTGGTTGAGAGTCCGGAACTGATCGGCGGCTTCATCCTGAAGGTGGGCAGCAGCGAGTATGACTGGAGTCTGAAAGGACGTTTACAACAGTTGACACATAAAATAATCCGGAGGTGAATGAGTTGAGTTCAATCAATTCAGAAGAAATCATTTCGATTCTGAAAGAAGAAATAGAGAACTATGACGCCATCGCCCGGGACCAGGAGACAGGAACTGTCATCTCTGTCGGTGACGGAATCGCCAATGTATACGGCATCGATCATGCGATGTACGGCGAGATTGTCACTTTCGAGAATGGTCTGAAGGGTATGGTACAGGATATCCGAAAAAACCAGATCGGTGTTATCCTGTTTGGAAAGGATACGGGGATCAAAGAGGGAACCAAAGTGGCCCGTACCCAGAAAAAAGCCGGCGTTCCGGTAGGCGAAAAGTTTATCGGGCGTGTGATCAATGCGCTCGGAGAGCCGATCGACGGCAAGGGGCCCATCGAGGCGGATGATTACCGTGCGATCGAGCAGGAGGCTCCCGGTATTATCGACCGTAAATCTGTAGACACTCCGATGGAGACAGGTATTCTGGCGATCGACTCCATGGTCCCGATCGGACGCGGACAGCGTGAGCTGATCATCGGAGACCGTCAGACAGGAAAGACGTCCATTGCTACAGACACGATGATCAACCAGAAGGGCAAAGGTGTGATCTGTATTTATGTGGCCATCGGCCAGAAAGCATCCACGATCGCACAGGTTGTTTCCAGCCTGGAGAAGCACGGGGCGATGGACTATTCTATCGTCATGGCAGCGACCGCCAGCGACTGTGCGCCGCTGCAGTATATTGTACCGTATGCGGGAACTTCGATGGCAGAGTACTTTATGCATCAGGGCAAGGATGTGCTGATCGTCTACGACGATCTGTCCAAACATGCGGTTGCATACCGTGCGCTTTCCCTGCTGCTGGAGCGTTCTCCGGGACGTGAGGCATATCCGGGCGACGTTTTTTATCTGCATTCGAGACTGCTGGAGCGTTCCAGCCGTCTTTCTGATGCTCTGGGCGGCGGATCGATTACAGCGCTTCCGATCATTGAGACACAGGCAGGGGATGTTTCCGCTTATATTCCGACAAACGTAATCTCCATTACCGACGGACAGATTTTCCTGGAAAGTGATCTGTTTAATTCCGGTATGCGTCCGGCGGTCAATGTCGGTCTTTCCGTATCCCGTGTCGGAGGTGCGGCTCAGACGAAAGCTATGAAGAAAGCGGCAGGTTCCATCCGTATCGATCTTGCCCAGTACCGTGAGATGGAAGTGTTTACACAGTTCTCCTCCGATCTGGATGATGCGACAAAGGAGCAGCTGCAGTATGGAAAAGGACTGATGGAACTTCTGAAACAGCCGCTGTGCCATCCGCTGAGCATGTCTCAGCAGGTCATCACACTGGTTGCGGCGACCCACAAGAAGATGATGCATGTGGAACCGCGGAAGATGAAGGCTTATCAGATGGAAATGCTGGAGTTCTTTGACCGGAGCCATCCGGAGATTGGACAGGAGATCGAGGAGAAGAAAGTGCTCACCGATGAACTGATCGCAAAAATTGAGAGTGCAGCAGAGGAATTTAAAGATAAGAGCAGGTGTTAATCTATGGCAAATATGAAGGAAATCCAGGACAGGATCCGAAGCGTTCAGGATACGATGAAGATCACGAACGCGATGTATACGATTTCCTCTTCCAAGCTGAAAAGAGCGAAGAAAGCCCTTGAGGATACCGAACCGTACTTTTATGCTCTTCAGAGTGCGATTTCCCGTACTCTGCGCCATGTGCCGGATCTTGAACACCGCTATTTCGATGAACGGGAAAATATTCAGGGAAAAGACCGGAAAGTCGGATATGTGGTGGTCACCGGCGACAAAGGCATGGCAGGCGCTTACAACCATAATGTGGAAAAGATCGCAGAGGATCAGATGGCAGCGCGCGACTGTGATAATTATCTGTTTGTCCTGGGTGAGATGGGCCGCCAGTATTTCACCAGAAGAAATCAGA
>DXEK01000022.1 GCA_019115005.1 Candidatus Fusicatenibacter merdavium
GGAGCAGATCATTCACGGGATGGAAGTCAGCAATCTCGCCTACGATGTGGGAAAAGAACTGGGTCTGCCCGTGGAACTGTGCCATGAACTGGCGGTTGCGGGGATCGTTCACGATATCGGAAAGATCCCTCTCAGCGGATATGTGGAGGGGGATGACACGCTGGTGGTGGAGGAAATGCGGTTTGTGAGAATGCACGCCCAGCTCAGTTATGAACTGCTGAAAGACCGGGGGTATTCCAGTTTTATCCTGGATGCGATTCTCTACCATCACGAAAATATGGACGGAAGCGGATATCCGGACAATCTCTCCGGGGAGAAAATCCCTTACGGAGCAAGGATCCTGCGTATCTGCGACGTTTACAGTGCGCTGACTTCGAACCGCCCGTACCGCAGGGCGTTCGACAGAGATACAGCGATCGAACTGATGATTGACGAAATCAAAAATTTTGATATGGAAATTTTTATCGCCTTTCTGAGGGTAGTACACGATCATCCTCAGCGGGTGATCCATCTGGAAAGTATCGAAGGAATCATAGAAGGAGAACTGAAACAATGACACTGAAAAAGAAACCGGTAACAGGAATGAAGGACATTCTGCCAAGAGAGATGGCGATCCGTGATTATGTGATCCGGCTGATCAAGGAGACGTACGCTTCTTTCGGCTTCACATCCATGGAGACTCCCTGTGTGGAGCACATCGAAAATCTGTGCAGCAAACAGGGCGGAGACAATGAGAAGCTGATCTTTAAGATCCTGAAGCGCGGAGAGAAGCTGAAACTGGAAACTGCGAAAGAGGAAGCCGACCTTGTGGACAGCGGGCTCCGTTATGATCTGACCGTTCCTCTGTGCCGCTACTATTCCAACAATGCCAACGATCTTCCGGCGCCGTTCAAGGCTCTTCAGATGGGGAATGTATGGCGTGCGGACCGTCCCCAGCGAGGACGATTCCGCCAGTTTATGCAGTGCGATATCGATATCCTCGGCGAGCCATCCAACCTGGCGGAGATCGAACTGATCCTGGCAACGACGACGCTCCTTGGAAAACTGGATTTCAAAAACTTTACAATCCGGATCAATGACCGCCGGATCCTGAAGGCGATGGCAGCTTACAGCGGTTTTCCGGAGGAATCCTGGGACGCTGTCTTTATCACTCTCGACAAGATGGACAAGATTGGACTGGACGGTGTGGCAAAGGAACTGGCGGAAGCCGGATTTGCACAGGAGACCATCGACCAGTATCTGGCGCTGTTCGAACAGGTGACGCCGGATACAAAGGGCGTAGAGTTCTGCAAGGAGAAATTGGGAGACTTCCTGAAAGCGGAGTACGCTGACGGACTGATCGATATTATGAATACTGTGGAAGCAGTGAAAAATGCGGATTTCAAGATCGCCTTTGATCCGACGCTGGTGCGGGGAATGTCTTATTATACGGGAACGATCTTTGAGATCGCGATGGATGAATTCGGCGGAAGCGTCGGCGGCGGCGGCCGTTACGATGAGATGATCGGCAAATTTACCGGAAATCAAACTTGCGCCTGCGGATTTTCCATTGGATTCGAGCGTATCGTCATGCTGCTTCTGGAAAGGGATTACCAGATTCCGGGAGCACAGCAGAAAAAGGCATACCTGGTGGAGAAAAACATGCCGGCAGACAAGATGCAGCAGATTTTTGCCCGTGCGATGGAAGAGCGGAAGTCCGGCGTCTGCGTCAATCTCTCTGTGATGAAGAAAAACAAGAAATTTCAGAAAGAGCAGTTGGCCCAGGAAGGCTACGATGTGATCGAGGAATTTTTTGCCGACAGGATGTAAAAGACCGGACGGCGAGCATTGCAAGGGAAACGTTCCGTCAGAGGAACGCTTGCTGTGCTGCAGCTGATACGGCGATGAAATCAAAAAAAGAGAATACCGGCGAACCGTCGAAGACGGGCATGACCGGAATACAGGTAACTGGAGGAAAGAAACAGAAAATGGCTGAATCAATGAAAGGTCTGAAACGCACCTGCCGCTGCGCCGAGGTGACGAAGGCCAACGTAGGAGAAAAAGTAACCCTGATGGGATGGGTGCAGAAAAACAGAAACAAGGGCGGTCTGATCTTTGTGGATCTGCGCGACCGTTCCGGGATCATGCAGATCATCTTCGAGAACGGACAGTGCAGCGACGAGGTGTTCGCAAAAGCGGGAAAACTCCGCAGTGAATTTGTCATCGCTGTCGTCGGCACCGTACAGCTCCGTTCCGGCGCAGTCAATGAGAATCTTGCGACCGGAGAGCTGGAGGTCGTGGCGGAGGATCTGAGAATCCTCTCCGAGTCCGAGACGCCGCCGTTTCCTATCGAGGAGAATTCCAAGACAAGAGAGGAAGTACGTCTGAAATACCGCTCCCTGGATCTTCGCCGTCCGGATCTTCAGAGAAATCTGATCATGCGCTCCAAGGTGACCATGCTGATCCGCCGGTTTATGGAAAAAGAGGGCTTTCTGGAGATCGAGACTCCGATGCTGACGAAATCCACGCCGGAGGGCGCGAGGGATTATCTGGTTCCCAGCCGTGTACATCCGGGCAGCTTTTACGCTCTGCCGCAGTCCCCGCAGCTTTTCAAACAGCTGCTGATGTGTTCCGGTTATGACCGGTATATGCAGATCGCGCGATGCTTCCGTGATGAGGATCTGCGTGCGGACCGCCAGCCGGAATTCACACAGGTGGACATGGAGCTGGCATTTGTGGATGTGGATGATGTCATCGACGTCAACGAGCGTCTGCTGGCGTATCTGTTCCATGAGGTTCTCGGCGTCGAAGTGTCTCTGCCGATCCAGAGAATGACCTGGCAGGAGGCGATGGACCGGTTCGGATCCGACAAGCCGGATCTTCGTTTCGGAATGGAACTGAAGAATGTTTCCGATGTTGTCCGCGACTGCGAGTTTGCAGTTTTCAAGAACGCTCTGGAAGCAGGCGGTTCCGTGCGCGGAATCAACGCAAAAGGACAAGGCGGTATGCCGCGCAAAAAGATTGACAAACTGGTGGAGTTTGCAAAAGGATACGGTGCCAAAGGCCTGGCATATATCGCGATCCAGGAGGATGGATCTCTCAAGTCCTCGTTCGCAAAATTCATGACCGAAGAGCAGATGAAGAATCTGGTAAACGCGATGGAAGGCGAGCCGGGAGACCTGCTGCTGTTCGCGGCCGATAAGACCAAATTGGTCTGGAACGTTCTGGGCGCGCTTCGTCTGGAACTGGGCGAGCAGATGGGCCTGATGGATAAAAATGAGTATCGCTTCGTGTGGATCACAGAGTTTCCGCTTCTGGAATGGTCTGACGAGGAAAACAGATACACTGCAATGCATCACCCGTTCACCATGCCGATGGATGAGGACATTCCGTTTCTGGATACCGATCCGGGCGCAGTCCGCGCGAAAGCCTACGACATCGTCCTGAACGGAAGCGAGATCGGAGGAGGAAGCGTCAGAATCCATCAGAACGACATTCAGGAAAAAATGTTTGAGATGCTGGGATTCACGAAAGAGCAGGCACACAGCCAGTTCGGCTTCCTGCTGGAGGCATTCAAGTACGGCGTTCCGCCGCACGCAGGACTTGCCTACGGTCTGGACCGCCTGATCATGGAGATGGCTAAGATCGACAACATCCGCGACGTCATCGCGTTCCCGAAGGTAAAAGACGCCTCCTGCCTGATGACCGAAGCGCCGAGCCCGGTAGATCCGGCTCAGCTGGAAGAACTCGGCCTGAAGATCGAGACAGAGCAGCCGTAATCGGGCAGACGAGACCGCGGTCTGTTCCGGCCGGCTGAAAAGAAAAAAATATCCAGACATTTCAAAAGCCTCTGGGTGGGTCCGGGGAAGCAAAAAACGCTTCGCCCGGCCTGACCGGAGGCTTTTTTGATTAAAATTTAAGACATTTCCGCCGCCATAAAAAAAGACAAATTTCTGCCCTGCCGGAAACCGGACCGTCTCAGAAGCCTGCCGGAAATCAAGAAATCAGAGAAGCCCCTGCCGGAACAGAAACAAAACAAGAACACACTGAAGAACAAGGATCACCGGGATCCCGAGGACAAAAGACCGGTGGCGGGTCTTGTGACGGAACCCATACATCCCGGCCAGACACCCCAAGGAACCTCCCAGCAAAGCCACTGCAAACAACGTCTTTTCCGGAATCCTCCACCTGTGCCGCCTTGCCCTGGATTTATCCATTCCAAACAACAGAAACCCCGCCAGATTGACCGCTAGCAAATAACACAAAAAAATATTTATACCATTCATTGCACCATCCCCTTATGTTTGTCAGACCTTTCCCGCATTCCTCTCATACGAGACCTTCCCGCTGATTCTGCACGATCCGCGGTCATGACACATCACAATCATACCAGAAATCATCCCCAAATACCAGTATGTCTCCCAATAAAGATCGATTTCTGGCTGAACTGTAACCATGATCCCCATAGACATTCAACTTATCACAAAATAAATTAATACTCAGGGCTCTTAACTTATAAAAAATCTAATTTGACAAAATCCACAGATTTTGTCTCCACGCACACTCCCTCCGGCGGCCAGCCAACAGAAGCTGCGAAAAGAGGCGCACCGTCCGGCACGCCCCTTTTCACATCTTCGTCCGCAGCCCCCCCCTCCTAACCTTTATTGAATGGTAAGGAAAAAGTAAAACATCCCGCCCCAAACTATGGTAC
>DXEK01000023.1 GCA_019115005.1 Candidatus Fusicatenibacter merdavium
CTCTTGGTTACTGGAATGAATGGTATCAGTCTTCTCTGTATCTGGGAAGTTCTGTAAAATACAAACCGCTGCAGTATTATCTGTACGGCATCATCAATCAGGCAAACGCTCTGAAGAGTTCTGTGGCTGGAGCAAATGTTACCATCACGGATCTTCCGACCAATACCTTGAAAATGGCAACCGCGGTTGTGGCAACCGGACCGATCGTTTTCCTGTATCCGTTTGTACAGAAATACTTTATTTCCGGTATTACCGTCGGTGCAGTAAAAGGATGATGAATGCCCCGTTTTGTCAGAAAGAGATTTTCCCGGAGCCGTTTTCCGGTTCTGGGAAGCATTCCGGGGATTCACATAAAATTTAATTTAAAAGAAGAAAAGGAGGAACACAATGAGAAAGAACAACACTCGTAAACGTGCGATCGCGCTGATCATGGCATCTATGCTGGCAGCCAGTCTCGCAGGATGCGGCGGAAACAATGGTGGCGGAAGTAGCACAAGTGGAAACAGTACAGCATCCGGATCGACGGCATCTGAAATTGATACTTCATCCCATGAAGTCATCAATATGCTGGTATTGGGCAATCGTCCGACCAATGGAAGACTGGAGGCCATGCTGGAACAGCTGAATGCCATCCTGACAGAAAAAGTAAACGCAGAACTGGAGTACACTTATGTAGAGTGGACTGATTGGCAGACTCAGTATAATCTGCAGCTGCTGAGCGGCGATACTTCCCTGGATCTGATCACTACCGCTACCGATTGGCTGTATGGCTGGGAGAACGTAATCAAAGGTGCGTTTATGCCGCTGTCTGAGGAAATGCTGCAGACTTATGCACCGGAAACTTACGCACAAGTTACTGAAGATGGTGATTGGGATATCTGTAAGTATGAGGATGAAATCTATTTCATTCCGGAAGACAATTATATCCAGTATACTAACCAGGGTATGTTCTACCGTGGTGACTGGGCTGCAGAGGCAGGCATTCCGGATGGAACAATTACAGAGTTTGAACAGCTGACTCAGTATTTCCAGTGGATCAAGGACAATAAGCCTGACTGTATCCCGTGGGATGTTGCAGGAAAGAACCTGATGGGCGGTGTACTTGGTGGCTATATTTCTTCCAAGACAGATTATGTGTGCTTCAACGGAGTTGGTGTTGGTAACTTCACAGACTTCTGGGGAGTAATGCAGAGCGACGGAAACACTGTAACATCTCCGTATATGGAGAGTGATGCTCTGTACGAAGCAGCGGATTTGATGAAAGAGTGGAACGACATGGGCGTATGGCGTGAAGATGTTTTGAACTTCGACGGTGATTCCCGTGAAGAGATGTATGCGGGTACCAGCGGCGCAGATCAGCATCATGCACAGACTTACTACAGCACCATCGTTCCGAACATGGAAGCAAAGCAGCCGGGATCTGATCCGAAGTTCTACTACTGGGGCATGGAAAATCAGAATGTTTCTCATCCTCTGAAGCTGCATCAGGCTTGTGCAATCAGTGCAAACTCCCAGCATCCGGAGCGTGCGCTGATGGTTTATGATCTGCTCAGAAACGATGAAGAGTGCTACCGTCTTCTGAACTACGGTATTGAAGGCGAAGATTATCTGGTTACTGACGATGGCAAGCTGGCTCGTCCGGATGGATGGGATCAGAGTACAGACGCCCTGGATTCCAACTTCTGGCTGGGACGTAATGATGATCTTGAACTTCAGGATTCCACATGGTGGGATGGGACTCAGGATTTCATCGCAAACCTGAACAGCATCGCTTACGACTATCCATTTGAAAACTTCATCATTGACACTGCAGCAATTTCTTCTCAGCAGGCAGCGCTGGCAAATGTACTTTCCGAGTATCTTCCGCAGTTGGCTTACGGTAAATTCGACGATCCGCATGCAGCAATCGATGAAATGAGAGAAGAGTTGAAGGCAGCAGGATATGATGATGTAAAAGCATCTATTCAGGCAGATCTGGATGCTTTTGTAGAAGAGCATGGTGATGTACAGTTTGTAAGAGATGGTGGTTCTTCAGCCGCAGATACGACCACAGCTTCTTCTGCAAGCGCTTCTTCTGCAAGCGCGGCTTCTACTAGTAGCAGTTCAGCGGCAGAGTAACGCGAACGATATAGCTTAGACAGATAAAAAGTAAGATATGGGGGATACCTGTCCGCAGAAAACAAAAAGTCTATGGAAACAGGTATCCCTCATTTTTTCAACACGAAAAGAGAGGCGGATGTACACGCCGGAGAAGGAGGTTAAGCATGCATCAATTTGAAATTCGGGATGACTTTTACTTGGATGGAAAGAAGATCCAGATCATATCCGGCGGTATCCATTATTTCAGGATCGTTCCGGAATACTGGAGGGATCGTCTGGAAAAACTGAAAGCATTGGGATGCAATACGGTAGAAACATACATTCCGTGGAATCTGCATGAGAAAGAAAAGGGGCAGTTTGATTTCAGCGGAATGCTGGATATCGCCAGATTTGTGCGGTTGGCGCAGGAACTGGGCCTGATGGTGATCCTGCGGCCATCGCCATACATTTGTGCGGAGTGGGAATTCGGAGGACTGCCCTACTGGCTGCTGAAGGAGGACGGCATGCGCCTGAGATGTATGTATCCTCCTTATCTGGAACATGTAAAGAGTTATTATGAAAAACTGTTTGAAGTCATCGCCCCGCTGCAGATCACAAGGGGCGGCCCGGTGATCCTGATGCAGGTGGAAAATGAGTACGGTTACTTCGGTGATGACACCGGATATCTGGAATATATGAAACAGCTTATGATCGACTGCGGCTGCGAGGTGCCGATGGTGACTTCTGACGGACCATGGGGAGATGCTTTTGACTGCGGAAAGATCGACGGCGTGCTCCAGACCGGGAACTTCGGCTCCAAAGGAAAAGAACAGTTTGCGGTCATGCGCCAGAAGATCGGCGACCGGCCGCTGATGTGTATGGAATTCTGGGTTGGCTGGTTCGACAACTGGGGCGTGGAATGCCATCAGACCGGCGACACTGCGGAACATGTTCAGGCGCTGGATGAGATCCTCTCTGAGGGACATGTCAATATTTATATGTTTGAGGGCGGAACAAACTTCGGGTTTACCAACGGCTCGAACTACTATGACGAGCTTACTCCTGATGTGACTTCCTATGATTACGATGCGCTGTTGACCGAGGATGGTCAGATCACACCGAAATATGAGGCGTTCCGCGAAGTCATCGGGAAATACGCGCCGCTTCCGGAAGTGAAATTTACCACACCGATCCGGAGGAAAGCTTATGGAAAACTGCAGGCGGATCGCAGCGCGTCCCTGTTTGGCAATCTGGAGAATCTGGCGAAGCCGGTGGAAAGCGTCTTCCCGCAGTCCATGGAAAAACTGGATCAGGGATATGGCTATATCCTGTATGAGAGCGCGCTTCGCTGCGAGGGACCGCTGGAGACCGTGCGTCTCTGGGGAGCCAACGACAGGGCAAACATTTTTGTGGATGAAAAGCCGCTGCTTACGCTGTATGACAGGGAGCTTCTGACAGAGCATACGCTGGACGAGCCCCGCGTAAAAGGGGAGAAAATGTCCATCCTCGTTGAGAATATGGGGAGGGTAAACTTTGGTCCGAATCTGGAACGCCAGAGAAAAGGGATCGATGGAAGTGTACAGCTGAATGGCCATAATCATTATCACTGGAAGATTTATAATCTCCCGATGGAGGATCTGTCAGGTCTGGATTTTAGCGTTCCCGTACAGAAGGATGCGCCGGGATTTTATGAATTTACTTTTGATGCAGAGGAGACGGGCGATACGTTTCTGGAACTGGACGGCTGGGGAAAAGGATGCGTTCTGGTAAATGGATTTAATATAGGAAGATTCTGGGAAATCGGTCCGCAGAAGAGACTGTACATTCCGGCTCCGCTGCTGAAAAAGGGCAAAAATACAATTCTTGTCTTTGAGACGGAAGGAAAAGCGACGGGAGTAGTGGAACTCTGCGACGAACCGGATCTTGGATGAGAAGGATCAGAAAGACATGGTAAGTGCGGTAAACAGATATTATCAGTATAACTGCAGACTGCTTCCGGAAATAAGACTTGCAGATACGGCGGCTATTGAGCCGCCATATCTGCATAAAAAGAGAACTCCGGGCGAATATATTTTTTATCTGATCCGGCGCGGAGAGATGTATCTGTCGGAAAATGAGATTCTGTATCATCTGCTTCCGGGAGATCTTCTGATCCTTGATCCCGACCGGACGCATGTGGGGCGGAAAGCGACTTGCTGTGAATATTATTACGTCCATTTTCAGTATGAATCTCTGAAGCCGGTGGAATTGACCGACGACGCGCTCAGAGAGGCGCTGGAAACCCAGAGGGAGAAGACCCTGCGTATGGACTCCGGGAAGAGAAGCCGCGAAAAACAGGAGATTCTGCTGCTGCCCAAGTATATCCATCTGGCGTCAGACGCCGGATATCGCGGACTGACACAGCTGCTGAATGACGGCATTGCGTTTCACAACAGTCCGATGGAGGGCGGCGAGGCTTTGTGCGCTTCACGGATCCTGGAAGCGCTGATCAACGTTTCCCGCCAGTTTCTCTCAGCCGGACTGAGAGAAAACGACAGGTACGGGCGGGGCAGCCGAAAGGTATGGGAGCTTCTGGATTATCTGAATATGTTCTATTATGAGCCGATCAGCGGCGACAGTCTGGAAGAAAAATTCGACTGCAATTTTGATTATATGAACCGTCTGTTTCGTCAGAGCATCGGAAAAACAGTGTTCCAGTATCTGAGCGAGATCCGCATCGCCCATGCCCGGGAGCTGCTGGCCACTTCCTCCATGAAGGTCTCTCAGATCAGCGAAAAAGTCGGATTTTCCGATGAGAGCTATTTCAGCAAGGTATTTAAGCGGCACACGGGAATCTCGCCGCTCAATTATGCAAAGACGGCAAACAGTCAGATGCCCTAAAGAACAAAAGAGGTAACCGTTCGGCTGGCTGAACGGTTACCAAAAGAGAGGGGAAAGAACATGGAAGGATATTTATTTGTGCATTTCACAGGAGAAGAGAGGGACGGGGAACAGATTTACTTTTCTGTCAGCAGAGACGGACTTCACTGGACAGATCTGAACCACGGAGAGCCCGTGCTGCGGTCTCGGATCGGGATGCGGGGCGTCAGAGATCCGTTTCCGGTCCGCGATCCGAAGCGTGGAAAAGTATATCTGATCGCGACCGATCTCCGTATTGAAGCCGGAAAGGGCTGGGATGCGGCACAGTATGAGGGAAGCCGGGATCTGATCGTCTGGGAATCCAGGGATTTGATCCACTGGTCGGAGGAGCGTGCGTGTACTGTGGGGATCCCGGGCGCGGGATGTGTCTGGGCGCCGGAGGCGGTCTATGACAGGGAGAAAGAAGAGTTCCTTGTGTTCTGGGCTTCCATGGCCCGGAAAGAAGACGAACCGGAGAGCAAACAGAGGATTTATGCTTCATGGACGGCAGATTTCAGAGAATACTCCGATCCGTTTCTGTATCTGGAGCGGGATGTGAATGTGATCGACACGACAATCGTGGAAGATCAGGGATGGTATTACAGGATCTCAAAGGACGAGAGCAATAAGTGCCTGATCCTTGAAAAGAGCAGAACGCTGACCGGGGAATTTCAGACGGTTCCCTCCGAGACGCTGGAAGAACTGAAAGGCGTAGAAGGCCCGGAGGCTTATCTGCTGCCGGATGGAGAAACCTGGTGCGTGATCGCGGACCGCTTTGCGGAGGGAAAGGGATATCTTCCGATGCTCACCCGGGATCTGTCTGGCGGAAAGCTGGAGATCCTGCCGGAGGATGCATACGATCTTGGGAAAAATAAAAAACGCCATGGCGGCATCCTGCCACTGGAAGCACAGGAATACGAACGGCTGTTACAGACGTTCGGGGAGTGAGGAAGGCAGACCCAGCGTCCGGCCGTGGACTGCCGGGAACAATATCCGGTGAGAGAATACGCATGGAAGCTGGCCGCTTTTTTCTACCGCCTGAGAACGTCAGAAACGGGACGGCGGGAAACGAGTTGGCGCGGACAGCGCCGCCGCTGCGCAGGCATACCGCGTGCGGGAAACTGCGGGGCCGGGCCGTGCGGAACACAGACGGGCGCGGCGGGCATCTGCGGCGATGTGAGAAAATCTTACGGTTCGAAGCCGCTCCGGCCGGGGCAGGCGCAGGGCTTCAAGCCCGGAGCCTGAGGAGCATTGAACCGGGAACGCATCAGGCGTTCCCGGTGAATTGCTCCGGTACCCGGCCGGAGCGGCTTCGAACCGTTTAGATTTTCCACATCAGCCACAGCCGCCCGCTGCGCCCGTCTGTGTTCCGCACGGCCCGGCCCCGCAGTTTTCCGGATGCGGTATGCCTGCACAGCGGCAGCACTGTTCTATGCCAACACGTTTCCCGCCGTCCCTTTTCGTCCGCTTCTCAAATCTTTTCGTGATTCCGGAATTTGGTCAGAACTTTCTGGATGCGCTCCGCAGGATTCAGCAGTCCGCTGATGGAGGCGTCATGGTTCAGCGTATCGATGATCAGCGCGATATACTTGCTCAGGTCACAGCTGACATAATACGGACGCTTCAGCAGTTCCGGCGTCTGGTAAACCAGATTGGTGGTCAGCAGTTTGGTGAATAGTCCCTCCTCGTAGGCCTTGTCGAAACGTTCCAGGCCGCCGGTGAACAATCCGAAGGTTGCGCACATGTAAATATTGCGCGCTTTTCGCTCCTTCAGCAGCTTTGCGACCTCGATCATACTGTCGCCGGAAGAGATCATGTCGTCGATGATGATCATATCTTTTCCTTCCACAGAGGAGCCGAGAAATTCATGTTCCACGATCGGATTGCGCCCGTCTACGATCGTGGAATAGTCGCGGCGTTTGTAGAACATACCGATATCAATGCCCAGGTTGTTCGCCATGTAGATCGCACGGCTCATACCGCCTTCGTCCGGGCTGATGACCATCAGATGTTTGCTGTCAATCTGCATATCGGGCGCGTTGCGGAGGATATTTTTGATAAACTGATAAGCGGGCTGGATCGTCTCGAAACCGTGCAGCGGGATGGCGTTCTGAACTCTCGGGTCGTGGGCGTCAAAGGTGATGATGTTTTCCACTCCCATGTTTACCAGTTCCTGAAGGGCCAGCGCACAGTCCAGAGATTCCCGTCCGGAACGTCTGTGCTGGCGGCTTTCATAGAGGAACGGCATGATGACATTGATCCGGCGCGCTTTTCCGCCGATGGCGGCGATGATCCGCTTCAGATCCTGATAGTGATCGTCCGGCGACATATGATTCTCATGACCGAACAGGGAATAGGTAAGACTGTAATTGCAGACGTCCACCAGGATGTAAATGTCGTCTCCGCGGACGGATTCGTTGATCACGCCTTTTCCTTCGCCGGAGCCGAAGCGTGGGGTCTGGGATTTGAGGATGTAGCTGCTGCGCTCATAACCTTCATACTCTGCGATGTACTTTTCGTTTTCCGCATTGCCGCGTCCGGTCCTCCATTGTACCAGGTAATTGTCGACCTTCTGTCCGAGTGTGAGACAGCTCGCATGCGCGATGATGCCCAGCCGGCCGACCGGCAATGTGTTGAAAGTTCCTTCGGTTTTCTGACTCATGGTTTTTTTCCTCCCAAAAGTTTTTTCTGGATACGAATATCGTTGCCAAACAGCTTGATAATCGTATAGTTGCTGGATATCCTTGAAAAGGTACGCTCTGAATAAGTTTCCGCAAACCGGTCCAGTGTCAGGTTCGTGGAAATGATTGTGGATTTCTTCCTCAGGATGCGCTCGTTGATGCAGAGGAACAGCTGGGAAGAGACAAAGCTGTTGGTCAGTTCTGTACCTAAATCATCTATGATCAGAAGGTCACAGTTAAAAACGCTGCTGTGTACGTCGCCGGTGTCCCCGGAATCGGAAAAGGTATGGCGTGCAAACAGATCGAACAGATCAAATGCAGTAAAATAAATGACGCAGAAGGAGCGGTCCAGAAGTTCCCTGGCAATGCAGTGGGAGAGAAACGTCTTCCCAACACCGGTATCTCCGTAGAAAAACAGATTATCGAATCTGTCAGAGAAATTGTCCACAAAGGAACGGCACCGCTGCAGGGCAGCCTGGGCGGTCTGTCTGGAGGTAAGTCCGGTAGCGTTGTTTTTGAGATCGTCGGAATAATAGTCCAGAGAAAATGTATCGAAATTTTCTCTTTCCAGCACCTCGTCCAGCCGCGACTGTGTGTAAAGCAGTGACGCTTCCGCTTTTTTAAAGCATGTACATTTTTGGCCGTCGATATACCCCGTATCATGACAATAAGGGCAGTCGTAAGTGGGCTCCAGATAGTCTGCCGGGAAACCGTTGGACACCAGCAGAGCAGTGCGCTCTTCGGCCAGTTCAGCGATAGCAGCGCGGAGATCCAGAGTTGCGGTGGGGCCTCCGTTTAACATATCGCGGGCTTTCCGTACAGAGATCGAAGCGATGTCTGCGTCGATCTCCGAAAGCCTTGGAATTTTTGCGTATGCGGTTTTGCGGTGCTCTTCCTGTTCATGGCGGTGCCGGAGCTGCCGGCGGTTATACATACGCATGATGGAATCATATTGTGGGTTGGTAAGTGGCATAGTGTTTCCTTTTCTGGTTTATTGATTCAAAAGCTGTTGTTCCAGCTTGTCATAATCATAGTCTCTCTGATGAAAATTGTTGAAACGGTTGGCGGAGGATTTCTGCGCAGAAGAATCTCTGGCAGCCGTTTTCTGGTTTTTCCGATGCTGTTCATCCAGCGCCTGAATGTCCTGGAGCGTCCGCACATTCTGTGCTTTCCATTTAGACAGGATCCCTTCGGCGTAACTGAAGCTTGCCTGGCCGGTCTGCGCCACAGTCCGCGCACAGGCCTCGGCGATCAGCTCCTGGCTGAATCCGTATTCGTTCAGCCACCGGTCCATGTCGGCGATCTCCCGCGGGATCGGATTCCGGTTGCGGATGCCGAAGGCTTTCAGGATCGGAAAGTATTTCCGGTTGTAGGTGGTGGTCTCCTGCTTGGCCATTTCCACAGTCGTGATACCGGCCTCATGCCATGCAAGGCCTACCTTTTCGATGTAATGCAGGCTGGTACTGCCCTTTGACACACAGTATTCCACCAGATATTCCAGAAGCTCTGCGGAAAAGTGAAGCTCGTCATAAAAATAGAGAAGCCGGTTGATATCCGCGGGACTTAACGTCCGGCCGAGATACTGCTCGGAGAGAAACAGGAGCTGACGAATGTCTTCGTTTTGCTTCAGCGCCTGTACCCGGCTGGTGGAAAGCTGTCTGGGCTTTGTGGATTTTCCGGATCCGCCGCCGGATGCGGTCTGTCCGGATGCAGTCTCCGACGTTGCCGCCGCAGTCTTCAGTGCGGGATCGGCGTCGGCTAAGCCGTTGGGCCCGGCTGTAACTGTCCGGGAGGCGGTTCTTGCAGATGCATTTTCCTGTGGGGTTTCCGTACGGCCGGAAACCGTCAGGGGAAGCAGACGGATATTGGTGATGATACCGCTGCCGTTCAGAGACAAAGCGAGGATACCTGCCTTTTCCCAGTATTTCAGCGCACGGATCACATCTGTCTCCGTACAGAAGAAGAAATCTGCAATCGAAGAAAGGCTGACGTTGACCTCGCGGCAGCCGGCAGCCCGTAACAGGTAGAGATATACTTTGACAAACTCCCCGTTGGCAGAAGGCATATAATAATCCAAAAATACGTCGGGAACCGCCGTGGCCTGGGAAGATCGTTCGTCCTGTAAGGTAAATGTATGCATGAAAACACCATCCTGTATTATGTAGTGAAAGCAGTGTCCGGTAATGGACGGATACCGTAACCGTTCAGCTGGCTGAATGGTAATAGTGCCTGAAAATGAAAAATACCTGTTTTTTCAAACACGCTCCGGAGTCAGAAACTGCAGGTATCCGTCGCTCCTGCGCACAGAACTTTCACATCGGCGCAGAGCTTGTTGTAATGCCAGTATAACACAGAATTTTTAACAAGTGAATACCTTTTTCAGGGGGAAAATGGTTACCGTTCAGCCAGTTCTGCGCATTTACTGCGCAGAACGTGTGAAAACATAGTGCCTGTGGGCATCCAGCCCATCGCAAAGCGATTTTCAATGGCTGGATGCCGGTTACCGTTCAACTGGCTGAACGGTAATGGAAAGTGAAAGCGGAAAGCGGTGAAACGGACGCGGCGCTGAGGAAATATCTGTGGGAAATCCGGAAATATACTCCTGAGATCGCAGAAATGCTTAATGTGGATAATGTGGATAATGGGGAGGAAAACTTTTTCCGTTTTATTATTATCAACCTGTTTTTGGGGAAAATGGTGAAAAGTGCCGTATTTTACAGGATTTTTACGAAAGATGTCGTTTGAGTTATGTAAACGTGGGTTTGCACAGGTAATCCACATCGCTGTGACAGAAAAATTGTGTATAAACTTGTGGATAATGTGGATAAGTCTGTTGAAACTTTGGGGGATCTATGGCGCGGAAATCTGAAAAAAGCAGTGGGAACGAAAAAGCGGAAGTCAAATGCTTTTTCGTTCCCACTGCTTTCAATACAGCCGTTTGGGCCGCTCTGCTAAATATTTTCCCGGACTCACTGTCCCAGAAGATTTTCCCCGACTTTGACGATGTCTCCGGCGCCCATCGTGATCAGAAGATCGCCCGGAGTGATGGATTCCAGCAGATAGTTTTCAATCTCATCGAACGTCTCAAAATATTCACAGGGAGTTCCGAGCTCCTGAATCTTCTGCTGAAGGTCTGCGGAGGAGATTCCCAGGCTGTCCGTCTCTCTGGCGGGATAAATTTTCGCCAGGACGACATGGTCTGCCATCGCGAGAGCCCCGGCGAATTCATCCATCAGCGCTTTCGTTCTGGTGTAAGTATGGGGCTGAAAAACGCACCAGAGAGTTTTGTGCGGGCATTCCTCAGCGGCCTTCAGTGTGGCCCTGATTTCCGTCGGATGGTGAGCGTAATCATCGATGATGGTCACATCACCGACCGTTCCTTTGTACTGGAAACGCCGGTCGGTTCCTGTGAAGGAAGCGAATCCTCCGTGAATGGCCTCGTCGGAAAGGTGCAGCTCCCGGGCAACTGCGATGGATGCCAGCGCGTTGGACACGTTGTGGATCCCCGGCACCTTCAGAGAGTAACGTCCCAGATTTTTCCCGCGGCAGATACAGTCGAAGGAGGGGCGCGCGTACTCGTCAAACACGATATTTTCTGCCGTGTAATCGGCGGCAGCGGTATTTTCCAGTGCGTATGTCAGGACTTTGCAGTCCAGTCCGTCGATGATCTTCTGATACTCAGGGGTGTCTGCGTTGATGACCAGCGCTCCGTCAGCGGGGATCAGCTCTGCGAATTTCCGGAAGGAGTAACGGATGTCGTCAATGTCTTTGAAAAAGTCCAGGTGATCGGCGTCCATATTCAGGATCACACCGATCTTCGGAAACAGGCTTAAGAAGCTGTTGGTATACTCGCATGCTTCCGTCAGGAATGTTTCCGAATTTCCCACGCGTATATTTCCGCCGATGGAAGGTAAGATCCCGCCTACGCTGATCGTGGGATCGCAGCCGCCGGCCAGAAGAATATGAGAGATCAGAGAAGTCGTCGTGGTTTTTCCATGTGTCCCGGAGACAGCGACAGGGGTGTCGTAGTTTTTCATGATCTGTCCGAGAAGCTCCGCCCGGGTCAGCATGGGCAGCTGTCTGCTGACCGCGGCCTGATATTCGGGATTGTCCGGGTGGATTGCGGCGGTATATACGACAAGATCAATGTCGTCTGTTATATTGGAAGATCTCTGTCCGTAGCGGATATCGGCGCCAAGCCCGGTCAGATGATCGGTCAGAGCGTTCTCCTTTGCGTCGGAACCGGAGATCCGAAAGCCTTCTTTCAGCAGGATCTCGGCCAGACCGCTCATACTGATGCCGCCGATCCCGATAAAATGGATATGAATAGGTTTGGTAAAGTCTACAATATACATGATTTCTCCTCGATCATTCGCTGCTGCGAAACACGCGATCAGAAGATGTGCAGAAATTTTGGCAGAATGTGCGTCGCAGGGCAGCAGTTTTTCTGAATGTTTATTGTTCCTCTCTGATTATACACAGATTTTCACAAAAAGTAAATATTCGGTAATGTTCCAACAGGCCCGCGCACCAGTTGCGCGGGCCGTATGAAACCGCAGAGGCAGCAGGCATACGGCCATCGCGAAGCGATTTAAAATTGCCGGATGCCGTAACAGTTCAGCTTGCTGAACTGTTACATATTCGGTAATGTTCCAACAGGCCCGCGCACCAGCTGCGCGGGCCGTATGAAACCTTTTAGATATGAAGAGATTCATACATCCGAACGCGGTTTCGCTATGAGGAAATTCTTTCGGTGCAGCGCAGGATTATCTGCGATTAGGGTAAAATAAGATCAAAAAGCAGCAGAAAAATGGAAAATTATGGAGAAAAGCGTCAGAGAGCGCAATATATTTAAGGTGAAATGCAATATATAAATTTGCGTTAAAACACAAAAGAAAACTGTTAAAAATTGATGAAAACGAAAATAAAATCCCTGGTATTTTATCGAAAATTGTAAAAAACGTGAAAAGTTAATTTTGAGAGCCAAAAAATAATAGGGCAAAAGTCATAAAATGGAGGAAAAAAACTTATAAAATATATAAAAAATGTTCACAATTCCGGAGGTTTGTGCTATAATCAAACCATCCTAGATATACGACAAGAGGTGATTGCATGATTAAGAAAGAAATGATAGCGATGCTGTTAGCTGGCGGCCAGGGCAGCCGACTTGGAGTACTGACAGAAAAAGTTGCAAAGCCGGCGGTAGCATTCGGTGGTAAATATCGGATCATCGATTTTCCGCTCAGTAACTGTATCAATTCGGGCATTGATACGGTAGGTGTTTTGACACAATACCAGCCATTACGACTCAATACCCATATTGGAATCGGTATTCCGTGGGATTTGGATAGAAACGTTGGTGGAGTGACAGTGCTGCCTCCATACGAGAAAAGTACAAGCAGTGAGTGGTACAGCGGTACAGCAAACGCCATTTACCAGAACATGGCGTACATGGAGACCTACAATCCGGATTACGTGCTGATTCTCTCCGGAGATCACATTTACAAGATGGATTATGAGGTCATGCTGGATTACCACAAGGCAAACAATGCGGATGTGACGATCGCATGTATGCCGGTGCCGATTGAGGAGGCAAGCCGTTTCGGCGTTATGATCACGGATGGAAACGGAAAGATTACCGATTTTGAAGAGAAACCGGAACACCCGAGGAGCAATCTCGCTTCTATGGGTATTTATATTTTCAGTTGGCCGGTGCTGAAGGAGTCTTTAAATGCTTTGAAGGATCAGCCGGGCTGTGATTTTGGAAAACATATTCTTCCGTACTGTAAGGACAACGGCAAACGGCTGTTTGCGTACGAGTTTAACGGATACTGGAAAGACGTGGGAACGCTCGGCAGCTACTGGGAAGCAAATATGGAACTGATCGATATTATTCCGGAGTTTAATCTGTACGAGGAATTCTGGAAGATCTATACGAAAGGCGATGTGATCCGTCCTCAGTATATTTCCGCGGAAGCGACGGTAGAACGGAGCATCGTGGGAGAGGGCGCCGAAATTTACGGTGAAATACATAACTCAGTGATCGGAGCGGATGTAAGGATCGAAAAAGGCGCGGTGATCCGTGATTCGATTATCATGCGTCACAGCCATATCGGAGCGGGGACAACCATCGATAAGGCAATCATTGCAGAGAACGTCAAAGTAGGAAACAACGTGGTGATGGGCGTAGGCGAAGAGGCGCCGAACGTTCTGAAACCGAAGATTTATTCCTTCGGACTGGTGACCGTCGGAGAAAACGCGGTGATCCCGGATAATGTAAGGATCGGTAAGAATGTCTGCATTTCCGGTGTGACCACGGCAGAAGATTATCCAAATGGTGAACTGCCAAGCGGCGGGGCAATCGTAGAGAAGGATGGTGAATGATATGAGAGCATTGGGAATAATTCTGGCAGGTGGAAACAGCAACAGGATGAGAGAGTTATCCAACAAGAGAGCCGTTGCGGCTATGCCGGTAGCGGGAAGCTATCGGAGTATCGATTTCGCGCTGAGCAGCATGACAAACTCTCATATTCAGAAAGTAGCGGTCCTGACACAGTACAATGCACGTTCGCTGAATGAACATCTGAACTCTTCCAAGTGGTGGGATTTCGGACGGAAGCAGGGAGGCCTGTTTGTCTTCTCCCCGACTGTGACTGTCGGAAACAGCTGGTGGTACCGTGGAACAGCAGATGCGATTTATCAGAACCTTTCCTGGCTGAAAAACAGCCACGAGCCCTATGTGGTCATTGCTTCCGGTGACGGTATTTACAAGCTGGATTTTAATAAAGTTCTGGAATACCATATTTCCAAGCGTGCGGATGTGACGGTTGTCTGCACGGAGGGAAATCAGGTGGATGATATCAGCCGTTTCGGCGTACTGAAGATGAATGAGGACTGCCGGATCGAGGAATTTGAAGAGAAGCCAATGATGGCCAGATCCAATGTGATCTCCACCGGAATCTATGTGATCCGCAGAAGACAGCTGATCGAGATGATCGAGCGCTGCGCACAGGAAGGACGCTACGATTTCGTTAACGACGTACTGATCCGTTATAAAAATCTGAAACGGATCTACGGATACAAGATCGATACCTATTGGAGCAATATCGCGTCTGTAGAAGATTACTACAGGACCAACATGGATTTCCTGAAACCGGAGGTCCGCGAATACTTCTTCGGAGAGTATCCGGGTGTTTATTCGAAGATCGACGATCTTCCTCCGGCGAAATACAATCCGGGAAGCTGTGTGAAAAATTCCCTGGTTGCGAGCGGATGTATCATCAACGGACAGGTGGAGAATTCGATTCTGTTTAAAGGGGCGTACGTCGGAAATAACTGCGTGATCAAAAACTCAATCATTTTGAATGATGTTTATCTTGGAGACAACACACACATCGAGAACTGTATTGTGGAGAGTCGCGATACGATTCGGGCAAACTCTTATCACTGCGGAGAAGATGGGATCAAGATAGTCGTAGAGAAAAACGAAAGATATGCCATTTAAATTACGAGGTGAAAGGGGAAGCTATTTATGAACATTACAGATGTGAGAGTACGCAAAGTAGCAAAAGAAGGAAAAATGAAAGCAGTGGTTTCAATCACTATCGACGACGAGTTTGTGGTACATGACATTAAAGTGATCGAGGGTGAAAAAGGAATGTTTATCGCGATGCCGAGCCGTAAGGCAACCGACGGAGAGTACCGCGATATCGCGCATCCGATCAACTCTCAGACAAGAGAGAGGATTCAGAATATCATTCTGGAAAAATACGAGCAGACCGCAGCGGAGGAAGCGGCCGTAGCGGAGGCGGAAGCATAATAATTGTAAAATCTGAGCGGGCAATGGCCCCTCCGGTCGGTGATCGGAGGGGCTTTTCCTATAGAAAAAGCCTCTTCCCATTTCGAAGAATATCGTGTATAATTGCCGGATATGAGTGAATGGCTCCGAAACCGCTGATTTTACGGGCCAAAAGTTATATTTTTTCATGCAGGCATCAGATCCGTGATCTTTTGCCGCTTGTCTCACATTATGACGGAAAGGAGAACATAAGGGTATGGCATATCTGCCGGAAGCATTTTTAAACCGCATGCAGGAGATGCTCGGGGAGGAATACGAAGATTTTCTTGCGGCCTATGAGGAACCGCGTACTTATGGCCTGAGGGTAAATACCCGGAAGATCACACCGGAAGAATTTGAGAAACTGAATGTGTTTTCAGTCAGAAGGATCCCCTGGGTGAAAAATGGATTTTTTTATGACGAAGATGTCCGTCCGGCCCGGCATCCGCTGTACGCGGCGGGAGTTTATTACCTGCAGGAACCAAGCGCTATGACACCGGCCGCGTGTCTTCCGGTGCAGCCGGGAGAGCGGGTGCTGGATCTTTGCGCTGCCCCCGGCGGAAAAGCGACGGAGCTTGGCGCAAAGCTGAAAGGGCGGGGGCTTCTGGTGGCCAATGACATCAGCGCATCCCGGGCCAGAGCGCTTCTCTATAACCTCGAGGTGTTCGGCATCGACAATGCGTTTGTGACCAACGAGACGCCGGCTGCGCTGGCCGGCGTCTTTGAGGGGTTCTTTGATAAAATCCTGGTGGATGCACCCTGCTCCGGGGAGGGAATGTTCCGCAAGGAGGAAGCTGTTGCCAGGGACTGGACGCCGGAAAAGTCGGAATATTTTTCCGGCCAGCAGCGCGAGATCGTCAGCCGGGCGGTACGGATGCTTCGTCCGGGCGGAATGCTTCTGTATTCTACCTGTACGTTTGCGCCCTGTGAGGATGAGCAGACCATCTCCTGGGTCCTGGAACAGTTTCCGGAGATGCATCTGGTTCCTCTTCCGGAGTATGAGGGCTTTTCCGGGGGATGTCCCCGGTGGGGGAACGGAGAGGAAACACTGAAATACTGTGTCCGTCTCTGGCCCCATAAGATGCATGGAGAGGGCCATTTCCTTGCGCTCCTGGAAAAGGATGGACAGGGACAGGCAGAAAACCGTGTGCCGGAGAGAGAAGGAAATACGGGCAAGACAGCCGGAAAGAAAGAGAAAAAGAAGAGGAAAGGGGCAGGCAGCGCTCCCGGAAACAATTCCGGTCCGGGGCTGACCAGGAAGGAGCTGCAAATCCTTGAGGAGTTCCTGGAACCATGTGCCAGAAACTTTCCGACGGACCGGCTGGAACAGCGGGGGCAGAAAGTCTATTTGGTTCCGGAATTGCCGGAGAATGTCCGGGGACTGAAATTCCTGCGCAACGGTTTATATATGGGAGAAATCCGCAAAGATCGGTTTGAGCCGTCCCAGCAGCTGGCGATGACCCTGCGGGCGGATGAGTTCCGGGAGAGGATCTGCCTGAAACTGGAGGATGAGCGGGTGGAGCGTTACCTGCGCGGAGAAACTCTGAATATTCTTCCGGGCGAGACGGAGAGTCCGGCGGGCTGGAAACTTGTCTGCGTTGGGGATTATCCGCTGGGCTGGGGGAAGCTGGTGAAAGGTGTGCTGAAAAATAAATATCAGAGCAGCTGGAGAAAAGTGTAACAGTTCAGGCGGCTGAACTGCTGCCCGAAAATCCCTGACACATACGTGACCGGCAACGGAGAAAACGCCTGGAATTGTCAGACGTCCAGGTGCTTTTGGCAGCGGAAAGAAAAGTTTTCAGATATTCGTGGAAAGTAGCTGAAATTAATAACAAAGTTAGACGAAATATTACGGAAATGTTACGGGAAGTTAAAAAAAGCTTTCTTTTTGAAGCAGACTATGCTATAATGGGTGCGAAGTTGTGAAAGACAGGGGTTACCGTTCCGGACAGGACAGTGACCGGCAGTACTTTTGAAGCCGAACTCTTCAGAAGTGATTTGAGATTCATGAGGTGTATGACATGCGAAACAAGAAAAAGTTCAGTCTGATCCTTTCAGTGATCCTTACGGCAGCGAGCGTGCTTCCGTGTTACGGAGCGACTACACAGGAAAAAATCACCAACGCTCAGAATGAACAGGCACAGACCCAGTCCGAGCTTGAGAGTGTACAGGAACAGATTGACGAGCTGAATTCGAAAAAAGGTCAGTCGCAGGCATATCTGACAGATCTGAATCAGCAGTTGGAAGATTTGACAAAAGAGATGGAACAGCTTCAGGAACAGTACAATGCGAAACAGCAGGAACTGGAGCAGGTACAGCAGGAACTGGAACAGGCGAAGGAGCAGCAGGCAGAGCAGTACGATGCGATGAAGGAGAGAATACAGTATATGTATGAAAACTCCAGTAACAACAGTTATCTGGCGATGCTGCTGACATCCGGAGATCTTTCCGAATTCCTTAACCGTGCAGAATACATCCAGCAGGTGTCCTCCTATGACAGGGAAATGCTGGAAGAGTACATGACCACCGTTGAGACGGTAGAAGCGAAAGAAACACAGGTACAGCAGGAGCAGGAAGAGATCCTTGTTCTCCAGGAAGAAAGCGATAAAAAACAGGAAGCAGTACAGGAAATGTACGCTGCGACCTACCAGGAAGTCCGTACATACAGCGAGCAGATCGCAAGCGCAGAGTCCAGCCAGAGTGAACTTCTGGCAGAGATCGAGGCGCAGCAGGAAAACCTTAACAGCCTGATCAAACAGGCCAAAGACGAGGAAATCGCGGCTCAGAAGAAAGCCGAGGAGGAAGCGGCAGCTGCGGCAGCCAAAGCGGCTGCGGAGCAGGCGGCAAAACAGCAGGCTGCTCAATCTGCATCAACCGGCAGCAGCCAGACGGCTACAACGACGTCCGGTTCCTCCAGTGGGAATGACAGTACAGCTGCAGAAGAGAGCACAGAGAGCGAAAGTTCTTCCAGCGGAACCTATTTAGGTAAATTCCGTATCACCGGATATTGTGCATGTTCGATATGCTGCGGCGACTGGGCAGGCGGAACCACAGCCAGCGGAACCACCCCGACGCCGGGAAGGACCGTGGCCATGGGCGGTGTTCCGTTTGGAACCAAGCTGATGATCAACGGACAGATTTATACTGTAGAAGACCGTGGAACCGCATATGGCCATGTGGACATGTTCTTCGGAAGCCATTCCGAAGCGCTTGCGTTCGGATCGCAATATGTGGATGTCTATCAGGTAAATTGACCGCGGTAGCTCCGAGAGAGGATCTGCTGTAGCTGATCTGAAAAAACCGTGTCGCAGGGAATATCTGATTTCCCTGTATGACACGGTTTTTTTATTTACAGCGGGTCAGGCGGACTTATTTGGCGAAACATTATGGGGCAAGCGATAAAAGGTCATGAATTTCATACAATAAATACATGACTTTGGGACTCTGGCATCATATGATAAAAGCGGCGTTGAAAGCCGCTTCGAAGGAAAATGATCTCTTGAGATTCTCTGAAAATAAAACTTGTAAAGTCCAAATACGAAAGGTATAATAAAAATACGGCCGAACAGTCTTAAAAACATGACAATCATAAATGGATGTCATTTCCACAATAGAACAGGATACAGAAGAGCGGGAAAACAGCCGGCGCAGCCCGAACAGCCGACTGTTCTCCTGAAAAAATTACTCTCCGAATTTACGTTTTCTATCGTTACTGATTCCCAGAAGATAATCCGTGCTGCAGTCATAATATTTTGCCAGCCGGATTAGAAAGTCCACCGGAATTTCCCGGATCCCTTTCTCATAACGGGAATAGACGTCTCTGTGGCATTCGAGAACGGCAGAGATCTCCTTGATCGTCAGATCACTGTCGATACGCATGTCTTCTAATCGCTGATACTTCATATTTAAATGTCCTGTTCTGGATTCCATCGGTCTACGGTTACAATTCAGTCTGAACATCGGTGGGGAAAAATATTCCCGCAGGCGGCAGGTCAGCAGCAATTCAGCCGGCTGAACGGTTATACGGACCTGCAGCTGTACGGGTCAGGACTGTAACTCAATACTACCAACTGGCGCTATCTGATAACGGAAATACGGTCATACGGCCGTAAAAAAGCAAGGTACAGAATATGGACAAAAGAAACACAAAAGAATGCGAAATGATCGTACTGCAGACGATGGAAGCGATACAGGAGGAAGACGAAGAGACATTCTCCCGGCTCCTGTACCCGGTACAGAAAAAAGAATGGCAGAAAGAGACAGGGGAACCAGCGCTTCCGACCGCCCGGCAGCTCAGGGATGCCCTGTCCGAGATCGAACCTTACGGATTTATACTGCCTTATGAAATTGAAAATATTTGTGAAGCAGAAGACTACTATGGAAGAAACTGGTACGAAGAAAGCCAGATACCAGTAATAGCTGTCGTCGACGCGTCCGTATACTGGTCCGTTACAGAAAAAAGAACACTCTGCAGCGCATGGCCAGTCACCTTTCAGTGTCTGAACATCGACGGCATATGGTATCTGAATCCCTACTGGGCCTGGGAATACCTGAAAGCCTGAAATAAGCCATTCCGGATCAGTTTCCAAATCGTCTCTTCACATTCGTGATCCCCAGCAGATAATCAAGACTGCAGTCATAAAACTCCGCCAGTCGGATCGCCAGATCCAGCGGAATCTGCCGGATCCCCTTCTCATAACGGGAATACACGTCCCTGTGGCATCCCAGCACCTCAGCGACCTGCCGGATCGTCAGGTCATGATCCACCCGAAGATCTTCAATTCTCTGAAACTTCATAACACCACCACCCAAGACCATACTACTAAACAGCCGTATAAAAAGGCCGAAAACAAGACCAAACGGCATTACCGGAAAAGAACACTAATCACATACCCCAAATCAGAAACACTGCCAATCTGCCATGTTTCCTCTCCTCATTTCCCGTCATCCCAGCAATATCCCCTCTTGATACCCGGTCATTCAATACCTGCTGCCTGCGTCCGTTCCCACCCAGTCAAGCCCTACTATATTGTCCGCAACATCCCCAACTCCTGCCGCTCTCACCCTACCGCCGCCACACCCAGGAAAAGGACCGCGCCGGAGCCGGGAGGGAAGCGTCGGGAGCACAGCGCGGACCGGGCGGAGCAAGGGGCGGCAGGCAGCGGAGAAATGTGAAAATGCAGTGCTTGCGACTACAGGCGGACAACCCGGGGCAGGATGTCCGCCGCAGAGCCGAAGCCAAAACGACACACCCTAAAAGCGGCGAACAGACTGCCCCGGGTTGTCCGAATGTCGGAGTGAGCACGCATTTCACATTTCCCCGCCGCCTGCTGCCCCTGCCCGCGGTCCACGCTGCACTCCCGACGCTTCCCTCCCGGCTCCGGCGCGGTCCTTTTCCGTACATTTCATAAAAAAAACACAGAAAAGGTGTTGACAAAACAGACGTCGAGTGCTATCGTAAGAGCATAGATGTTAGCACTCCACTCAAACGAGTGCTAACAACCCAAAAGAAAGGAGCGAACGGTATGGAATTGGATGAAAGAAAACGGAAGATACTAAAAGCTATCATCCAAACGTATCTGGAAACCGGCGAGCCGGTAGGTTCAAGGACCATATCCAAATACACTGATCTGAACCTGAGCTCCGCGACGATCCGCAACGAAATGTCAGACCTGGAAGAGATGGGATATATCCTGCAGCCCCACACGTCCGCGGGGCGGATTCCTTCGGATGAAGGTTACCGGCTGTACGTCGATGAGCTGATGAAGGAAAAAGAGCAGGAGATTGCAGATATCAAAAAAATGGTGATCGAAAAAACGAATCACATGGAAAAGACGCTGCAGCAGGTTGTGCGGCTCCTGGCCTCCAAGACAAACTACGCGACACTGATTACCGGGCCGGCGATACACCACACGAAAGTCAAATTCATCCAGCTGTCGAAAGTCAACGAAGAACAGCTGCTGGCAGTCATCGTAGTGGAGGGAAATCTGGTGAAGAACCAGATGATAGACCTGGACGAAGAGATTGACGACGAGCGGCTTCTCAAATTGAATTTGCTGCTGAATACGCAGCTGAACGGACTGACCATCGAGGAGATCAATCTTGGCATTATCCAGAAAATGAAAGAACAGGCAGGTATTCATTCAGGCGTGATCAACAAAGTTGTCGACGCAGTTGCCGATGCGATCGCGGTCAGCGATGAGGATGTGCCGGTCTACACCAGTGGAACGACGAACATCTTTAAGTATCCGGAACTGAGTGATAGCAAGAGTGCGAGCGGGTTGATTTCCACGTTCGAGGAAAAAGACAGTCTGGTAAACCTTCTGAAGGACACGGCTTCCGACGAGGAGGGTGAGAATACCGGCATTCAGGTATATATTGGAAATGAAAACTCTCTGGAACCGCTGCGGGACTGCAGCGTAGTGACCGCCACTTATGATATGGGCGACGGAATGAGAGGAACGATCGGGATCGTAGGACCAAAGCGAATGGATTACGAGAACGTCGTGGATAATCTGAAGATACTCAAGACACAGCTTGACAATGTCTTCAAAAAGCCGGATACAGACACATAGAAAGGTGGAATAAGGCGTTGGCAGAAGAAAACAAAAATTTCAATGAAACAGCAAACGAGACGGCAGAAGAAAACAATGCAGCTGTAGAAGATACAGAGCGTGAGATCCCTGCCGAAGAAATTATGAAGGAAGCAGACGAGGCGGACGCCGAAGCCGCCGCAGAGAAAAAGGCGGAAGAGAAGCAGACGTCCGAGGATGAGTCGAAGGAAAACGCTTCCGGCCAGGAGGCGGAAAAAGAGTCTCAGGCCAAAGAAAAGAGATTCTTCAAGAAAAAAGAAAAGAAAGACAAGAAAGATGAGAAGATTGAAGAGCTGACCGATCGCCTGACCCGTCAGCTTGCAGAATTCGATAATTACCGGAAACGTACAGAAAAAGAAAAAGCAAGTATGTATGTGATCGGTGCGAAGGACATTGTGGAAAAGATTCTTCCGATCGTCGATAATTTCGAACGCGGTCTTGCGACCGTGGAGCATCCGGAGGATGATCCGTTTGCCGACGGAATGAACAAAGTCTACAAGCAGCTGACCAAAACTCTGGAAGACATGGGAGTTACGGTCATTGAGGCGGTAGGAAAAGAATTCGATCCGAACCTTCACAATGCAGTGATGCACGTGGAAGATGAAAACGTCGGCGAGAACATTGTTGTTGAGGAATTTCAGAAAGGCTACAAATACAAAGACATCGTAGTACGCCACAGCATGGTAAAGGTAGCCAATTAAATGTGACCGTTCCCTACGCGGAAGGGTTGCGATGAAACAGCAGATCAGTTAAACAAATAAATCAATCAGGAGGAAAAAATCATGAGCAAGATTATTGGTATTGACTTGGGAACTACGAACAGCTGTGTAGCTGTTATGGAAGGTGGAAAACCGACCGTTATCACAAATGCAGAAGGCGAGAGAACCACACCGTCTATTGTGGCATTCTCCAAGAACGGCGAGCGTCTGGTAGGCGAGCCGGCAAAACGTCAGGCAGTTACCAACGCTGAGAGAACCATCCGCTCCATCAAACGTGAGATGGGTACCGATTATAAAGTAGATATCGACGGAAAGAAATATTCTCCGCAGGAGATTTCCGCAATGATCCTGCAGAAGCTGAAAGGTGATGCAGAGAATTATCTGGGCGAGAAAGTGACAGAGGCGGTCATCACTGTTCCGGCATACTTCAATGACGCGCAGCGTCAGGCAACCAAGGATGCAGGAAAGATTGCAGGCCTGGATGTAAAACGTATCATCAACGAGCCGACAGCCGCAGCTCTGGCGTACGGCCTTGATAACGAGAAAGAGCAGAAGATCATGGTATACGACCTGGGCGGCGGTACCTTCGATGTTTCTATCATCGAGATCGGCGACGGTGTCATCGAGGTTCTGGCTACCGCTGGAAACAACCGTCTGGGCGGTGATGATTTCGACCAGAAGGTAACAGAGTATATCCTGTCCGAGTTCAAGAAACAGGAAGGCGTCGATCTGTCTAACGACAAGATGGCTATGCAGCGTATCCGTGAGGCTGCCGAGAAAGCGAAGAAAGAGCTTTCCAGCGCGACAACCACAAACATCAACCTTCCGTTTATCACTGCGACAGCAGACGGACCGAAGCATCTGGATATGAACCTGTCGAAAGCAAAATTCGACGAGCTGACCCGCGATCTGGTAGAGATGACTGCAGAGCCGGTAAAGAGAGCGCTGTCCGATGCAGGACTGACCGCTTCCGAATTAGGAAAAGTTCTGCTGGTAGGCGGATCCACCCGTATCCCGGCAGTTCAGGAAAAAGTAAAACAGCTGACCGGACATGAGCCGAGCAAGAGCCTGAACCCGGATGAGTGCGTAGCGCTGGGCGCTTCCGTACAGGGCGGTAAACTGGCAGGCGACGAGGGTGCAGGCGACATCCTTCTGCTGGATGTTACTCCGTTGTCTCTGTCCATCGAGACTATGGGAGGTATCGCAACCCGTCTGATCGAGAGAAATACAACGATCCCGACCAAGAAGAGTCAGATCTTCTCCACCGCGGCAGACAATCAGACCGCAGTAGATATCAATGTCGTACAGGGCGAGCGTCAGTTCGCGAAAGACAACAAATCCCTCGGACAGTTCCGTCTGGACGGAATCCCGCCGGCAAGACGTGGCGTTCCGCAGATCGAGGTAACCTTTGATATTGATGCCAACGGTATCGTAAATGTATCAGCAAAAGACCTGGGAACAGGAAAAGAGCAGCATATCACCATCACTGCAGGATCCAATATGTCTGAGGATGAGATCAACCGTGCAGTCAAAGAGGCTGCAGAGTTCGAGGCTCAGGACAAGAAACGGAAAGAAGCGATCGATGCGAGAAACGACGCAGATTCCATCGTATTCCAGGTAGAGAAAGCTCTGGAAGAGGCCGGCGACAAGCTGGACAGCAACGATAAGACTGCAGTAGAAGCAGACCTGAACGCGCTGAAGGATATCATCTCCAAGTGCAATCCGGAAGAGATGACCGACAGCCAGGTGACAGACCTGAAGGCTGCTCAGGAGAAGCTGATGAACAGTTCTCAGAAGTTGTTTGCAAAACTGTACGAGCAGAATGCAGGCGGAGCACAGGGCGGTGCAGCAGGCGCAGGCCCGGATATGAACAGCGGAGCAGGCAATTCCGGTACAGGAAGCGCTGACGATGATGTTGTAGACGCTGATTATAAAGAGGTTTAAAGAATAAGATCCGAAGCGGCGCGCCCGGGCGGCGCCGCCGCGGAAGAAAAAGTACGGGGCCGGCCGCCGGGAGAGTTCCGGGCGGCCGGAAAACCGTAATATAACGAAAGAAGGAAAGCCCAGAGGGCTGCCGGAGGCGATGGATGAGTCACGGGCGGCGGCGCTGGGATTTTTGTATGGAAAGGTGAAAGATATGGCAGAAAAGAGAGATTACTATGAGGTCCTCGGTGTAGACCGGGGCGCCGATGATGCCACATTGAAAAAAGCATACAGACAGCTTGCAAAGAAATATCATCCCGATATGAATCCCGGCGACAAAGATGCAGAGGCAAAATTCAAGGAAGCGACGGAAGCATATAGCGTACTCAGCGATCCGGAAAAACGTCGTCAGTACGACCAGTTCGGCCATGCGGCCTTTGATGGAGGCGCAGGCGGCGGAGCCGGCGGTTTCGGCGGATTCGATTTCAATGGAGATATGGGGGATATCTTCGGCGATATTTTTGGCGACCTGTTCGGCGGCGGTGGCAGAAGACGTGCCAACAACGGGCCGATGAAAGGCGCGAATCTGCGCGCGGTGATTCACATTACCTTTGAGGAAGCCGTGTTTGGCTGTGAGAAAGAACTGGAGCTTACCCTGAAGGATACCTGTACGACATGTAACGGAACAGGGGCAAAGCCGGGCACTTCCCCGGAGACCTGTCCGAAATGTAAAGGAACCGGTCAGGTAACTTACACTCAGCAGTCCATCTTCGGTTCCATTCGAAACGTGCAGACCTGTCCGGACTGTGGCGGTACCGGAAAGATTATCCGCGAAAAATGTACGCACTGTCACGGAACCGGTTACACCAGCAGCCGGAAGAAGATCCAGGTATCCGTTCCGGCAGGTATCGATGACGGCCAGAGCATCCGGATCCGCGAAAAGGGCGAGCCGGGCATCAACGGCGGACCGAGAGGAGATCTTCTTGTGGAAGTGCAGGTAGCCCGCCATCCGGAATTCCAGAGACAGGATATGAATATCTTCTCTACTGTCTATATAACTTTTGCGCAGGCAGCGCTTGGCGGAGATGTAAGGATCAAAACGGTTGACGGCGATGTCTTATACAATGTGAAAGCCGGAACGCAGACCAACACGAAGATCCGTCTGAAAGGAAAAGGCGTTCCCTCTCTTCGAAATAAAGCGGTCCGCGGTGATCAGTACGTAACGTTGGTCGTTCAGACGCCGACCAGACTGAACGAAAAGGCGAAAGAAGCCCTCCGCAAATTTGACGAAGCCTGCGGCAACCGCCCGCAGGAATCCGCATCCGACACTTATGAAGAGAACAGAAAAGAAACCGGCGGAAAAGAAGGCGGCAAAAAGAAAAAAGGCTTTATGGACCGTGTCAAAGAAGCCTTCGAAGATACAGATAAATAATAATAAAAACAGTTCGGATAGCCGAACTGTTGTGAATGATAAGATTCGGGAGTGTGCAGCAGCGGTGCGGCATGCTCCTTTTTTTGAAAGCAAAAAACTTCGCGGCAAACTGTGGGATATCTGCCCCCCCGCGGGAATAAAACGGGCGTATCGCAGAGAAATTTTCCTGCGATACGCTCTTAAAAATCCTGTCACAGATGGATCAGTTTCTGAAGGGTTCGGTTATCCCCCATCACAAAAATACTCTCATCCGCGGAGAAGCGGTACCCTGGTTCCGGCAGCGGTTCCAGCTGGCCGCCCCGCTTAATGGCGAGAATGTTGAACCGGCATTTCAGGCGGGAACTTACCTGGACGATACTGCTGCCCACCCAGGAAGCCGGCACCTCCATCTCGTAGATGGAGTAATCGTCGGTCAGCTCGATGTAATCAAAGATGTGCTCGGAGCTGTAGCGGACCGCCGCCCAGGAGGCCATCTGTTTTTCGGGGTACACCACGTCGTCAGCCCCGGCCATCAGAAGAAATTTTGCATGTACCTCCCGGGACGCCCGGGAGAGAATAAAGTGCGCGCCGTGTTCTTTCAGCAGGGAAGTCGTCTCCAGGGCGCTCAGAAAGTTATCGCCGATGGCGACGACACAAAGATCAAAATTGCGCACACCCAGCGATTCGATGAACGCTTCGCTGGTGCTGTCTCCAATCTGTGCGTTTGTGACAAGGTCCAGCGCCTCGTTGACGCGCTGCTCGTTGGAGTCGACGGCCAGGACCTCGTGGTCCAGATTCTGCAGTTTTTGAGCCATATGGCGGCCAAAACGGCCAAGTCCGATCAGTAATACAGATTTCATAATCATACGTTCCTTTCTTTTTACCGCCGGCGGCAGCCGGACGGTTTTATGTTTTCGAAATTGCGGAAGCGCAAAATGCGGGGCGATCCGCAGCGTCATTGAGGATGAAGCATTCTTTACCTGCAGCCTCGTGGTATGTTCAGCTTACCGTGACTTTTTCCTGCGGCATCATTGCGGAAGGGTGATTTTTTCCGGACAGCATCGCATAGATCAGGGTCAGCCCGCCGACGCGGCCGAAATACATCAGGAAGATCAGGATCAGCTTGGAAGCTGTACCCAGTGTGGGTGTAGCCCCCAGGGTCAGTCCGACGGTTCCGATGGCGGAGGCGGTTTCGAACAGAGCTTCCATCAGGGAAATATCCTCCAGTCCGCAGATCACCGCGCCGCCGACAAAGAATAAGGTAAAGTACAGGACGACGATGGTTGCGGCGTTGGTCAGCGCCTCCGGCATCAGGCGGCGTTTGAAACATTCCGGAGAAGCCTGGCGGCGGAGAACGGCCGATGCGGTCACCAGCAGGACAGCGAGTGTTGTCACCTTAAAACCGCCGGCGGTGGAACCCGGCGCGCCGCCGACCAGCATCAGGAGGATGGTGACCGCCTGGGAGGGTTCGCTTAAGGCTGTGAGATCCACAGAGTTAAAGCCGGCGGTACGCGGTGTGACTGCCTGGAAAAAGGAAGCTAGAATGCGGTCGCCGGTGGAAAGCGAATCCCAGACCGGACGGCTGAACTCAAAGAAGAAAAAGATCAGCGTTGGGATCAGGATCAGACCGGCGGTCGTTGTCAGGATCAGTTTGCTCTGAAGAGAAAACGCCCTGAGATGAAGACCATGCTGGCGCACATCCTTCCAAGTCATAAATCCGATACCGCCGATAATGATCAGAAAGGCGATGGTCAGCGATACGACCGGATCTCCGGTATAGTCTGTCAGGGACGAAAACGGACTCTTGATCCCCATCAGATCAAAACCTGCATTGCAGAATGCGGAGATGGAATGGAAGACAGAGTACCATAGTCCTTTGACGAGACCGAATTCCGGAATAAACCGGGTCGCAAGAAGCGCTGCGCCGATCCCCTCCATCAGGAACAGGGATTTGAGGATAAATCCGGTCATCCGGACAATCCCGCCCACCTGCGGAGCGGAGATGGATTCCTGCATGACCCATCTCTGTTTCAGGCCGATCTTCTTTCCGGAAAAAATAGTGACGGCGACGGCCACGGTCACGACGCCCATGCCGCCGATCTGGATCAGGAGCAGGATGATCAGCTGGCCGAATTCCGTCCAGTAGAGAGCCGTGTCCTGTACGATCAATCCGGTCACGCAGGTGGCCGAGGTCGCAGTGAAGAGTGCGTCCAGAAAAGAAGCGCCGCCCGGTCCCTTCGTGGAAAACGGCAGCATCAGCAGTAGGGCTCCCGTCAGGATCAGCAGCGCAAAACCGGTAATGATGATCCTGGCGGGAGTAATTTGTTTGTTTCTCCATAACATGACAGTATTCACCTCTTCTGTTGTATTTGACATTGATGATGTATCAGTATATCATGAGTTCAGTAAGTACAGAATTAAGATTTGTTTCTTCACCTTAAGATCGACTAAAGATTATGCCACAGGGAGGATGTTTTTATGCAGGAGGAACAGACGGGGAGCGGCAGGCTGAAGATTTTTTTCAGCTACGCCCCCGGAACGGGGAAAACACAGGCTATGCTGGCGGCTGCCCGGAAGGAAAAAGAGCGGGGAGTGGATGTTGTGACCGGCTGTCTGAAGGAAATCCCGGAGATGTGCGGTCTGTCGGCAGATCCATCCGCCGCCGGGGCGAAACCGGAATACTGCGGACTGGAATGGCTTCCGCCGAGACAGATCCGGTACCAGGGGAAAGACTGTCAGGAGTTCGATCCGGACCGAGCCCTCGAGAGAAAGCCGCAGATTCTTCTGCTGGATGATATGGCGCACATCAATCGTGAGGGAAGCCGGCATGCCAGACGTTACCAGGATATCGGAGAGCTGCTTCGGGCGGGGATCTGCGTGTACACAACGCTGAATGTACAGAACCTGGAGAGCCTGGAGGATCTTGTGGTTTCCGCCACGAGAAATCCGGTAAAAGAGCGGATCCCGGATACTCTTTTTGACCAGGCGGATCAGGTGGAATTTGTGGATATGGAACCGGAGGAGCTGCTTGAGCGGATGGAAAAGGACGGGCAGGGAAGAGATCCGGGGGAGACGCCTGCCTTTACCCTGGAAAAGCTTGCGGCACTGCGGGAGATCGCTCTGCGCCGTGCGGCGGACCGTATCGGGAAAAGGACGGGGGAAAAGAAAAGAATCCGGGAACATCTGCTGATTTGTCTGTCCGGGGCTCCGTCCAACGCGAGAGTGATACGGACTGCGGCCCGCATGGCGGAGGCGTTTCACGGACAGCTGACCGCGCTGTTTGTGGACAATACTCAGGCCAGAGGAAAAGAGGTCATGGAGAATCTGAGACTTGCGAGAAAACTGGGAGCGCGGATCGCGACGGTTTACGGGGAGGACACGGCACTCCAGATCGCTGAATACGCCCAAATCAGCGGTGTGACGAAGATCGTGCTCGGGCGGAGTACGCGCCGCGGGCCTTCCAGACAGATGGTGGAGCGCTTGAGCCAGCTGGCGCCGGATATCGATATCTATATTATTCCGGATCAGAATCGTGGGAAGGAAAAAAAGAAAACTTTCAGCCCCCGGAGAGAGAAGATCACAGGCAGGGATCTGCTGCTGGCGCTGGGGATCATGGCGGCGTGTACGGCTGTTAGTTTCCTGTTTCATGTACTGAGCCTGAAAGAGGCGAATATGGAGCTGATCTATATTCTGGGCGTGCTGAGTGTGGCGGTGATCACGGGCGGAAAACTGTACAGCTTGGCCGTCTCATTGCTCGCGGCGCTGATGTTTAATTTCTTTTTTACGGAGCCGTATTTTGCTCTGTCCAGCGTTTCGGGATATGTGGTGACGTTTCTGATCATGCTCGCGTCAGCGATCGTGTGCAGTACATTGACAGGGCGGTTGAAACGGCAGGCGGTTCTCAGCGCACAGAAGGCATACCGTACCGGCGTGCTCCTGGAGACGAGCCGGAAACTTCAGGGAGCGGGAAATGAGAAAGAGATCCTGGAGGTCGCGGCGGCACAGATGGGAAAACTTCTGGAGCGCACAGTCGTGATCTACCCGGCAGACGGGAAAGGGATGCTGGGACAGATGGAAATATTTCCGGGAAAAGACAGACGAAACTGGACCAAGGAGGAATTCCTTGCCGAAAAGGAGGTCGCGGAATGGGTGTTCCGCAACAACAGACACGCGGGAGCGTTGACCCAGACATTCTCTGATGCCGTCTGCCTGTATCTGGCGGTCCGAAGCGGAGAGCAGGCGTTGGCGGTTGTGGGGGTTTTTCTGAAAAATTCCGAGCCGCCGGCGGATTTTGAGAAGGAACTGATGGTCGCGATCCTGGATGAGTGCGGTCTGGCGCTGGAACGGGAAAAGATCCGCAGAGACAATCAGGAACTGGAGGAGACGGCGCGCCAGGAGGCGCTGCGGGCCAATCTCCTGCGAGGGATCTCCCATGATCTGCGCACGCCTCTGACCGGCATTTCCGGAAATGCCGGTATCCTGATGAAGAACAGCGGAAAACTGGAGGAAGAAAAGAAGCAGGCGCTTTACCTGGCGATTTATGACGATGCGATGTGGCTCATGCGGCTTGTGGAAAATCTTCTGTCCATCACCAGAATTGAAAACGGCAGTATGCGCCTCAATCTGCAGCCCGCAGTGCTGGAGGAAGTGATCTATGAGGCGCTGGAGCACCTGGACCGCAAAGCGTCGGAACATAAGATATCCGTTCACTTTCCGGAGGAAATCCTGGTGGCGGATATGGACGCGGCGCTGATCGTTCAGGTAGTGGTCAATATTGTCAACAATGCTGTGAAATATACGCCTGCCGGATCGGAAATCCGGATCGAGGCGCAGAGAGAAGGGGCATTGCTCGCAGTGAGGATTTCCGATGACGGTCCCGGGATCGCGGCGGAGGACCGGGAAAGAGTTTTTGATATGTTTTATACGGCGAAGGACCGCCAGGCGGATGGTCGCAGAGGATTAGGGCTGGGACTTGCGCTGTGCAGGTCCATTGTGACCGCACACGGCGGAACGATCACGGCAGAGGAGTGCAGCCCCCACGGAACCTGCTTTTTATTTACATTACATGCTTCGGAGGTAGCGGCATATGAATAAACCACAGATATTGATTGTAGAGGATGACGCGGCGGTCAGCAATCTGATCGCGACGACGCTGGAACTTCAGAATTATCAGTTCCGGAAAGCTCCCAACGGCGCGGCGGCAGTGATGGAGGCGCTGTCTTACCGTCCGGACGTCATGCTGTTGGATCTGGGACTGCCGGATGCGGATGGCGTGGAGATCATCCGGAAGATCCGTTCCTGGAGCAATATGCCGATCATTGTTGTGTCCGCCCGCAGCGAGGATACGGATAAAGTCGAGGCGCTGGATGCAGGCGCGGATGATTATCTTACCAAACCGTTTTCTGTCGATGAACTGCTGGCGCGGCTGCGAGTGGCGCTGCGGCGAGTGCGCTGCGACAGCCGGAAGGTCACGGAAGAGTCCAGCGTTTATGCGAACGGAGAGTTGAAGATCGATTACGCGGCAGGGTGCGTGTTTGTGGGAGAGAAAGAAGTGCACCTGACGCCGATCGAATATAAACTGCTCTGCCTTCTGGCCAAGAATACGGGAAAGGTCCTGACTCATAATTTTATTATCCGGGAGATTTGGGGCAGCGGGTACTCTGCGTCAGACACTTCGTCGCTGTGGGTGTTTATGGCGACACTGCGCAAGAAGATCGAGGCGGAGCCGGCACATCCGAAATATATCAAGACGCATATTGGCGTGGGATACCGGATGATGCGGCAGGGATAGAAGAGAGTGCAGGCAGTGTTTCAGGATTCGGAACATGGACGGATAAAAATTTCGGCGCCGGGAACCGGTAAGGTTCCCGGCGCCGAAGCTTATGCCGGTGTTGGCGGAACTATAAGGGATCTGTACGGGGAGACTGCCGGATCAGCAGGCGTATCTGGAAGCCAGGTCGGCCAGATCCTGCCGGTGCTCCGGATACCAGGTTTCAAAGGTGGCGGAAGCCGACTGAATCATCCGTCCCAGTTCCGCCAGAAATTCCGGGATCCGGTCCGCCAGAAGGACGGCTCCGGCTTCGCCGATCCGGGCGCCGGGATCCGTATCGCAGCCGTTGAAGAATAGGCGGAAGGCAGGTTTGCTCTCGCTGTCCACTTTCTTTGCCTGTCCCATAAAACCGATCGCGCTGACCTGATGGCTTCCGCAGCTGGACGGACAGCCGGAGATATGAATCTTTGGAAGAACCCCGTCCGCAAAGTTTTCTTTCCGGATCCGTTCCACACATACTCGCAGCAGTTCCTGGGAATCCTGGATGCCGTGCTGGCAGATGGATGCGCCGATGCAGCTGACGCTGGTCTCGAAAAGGGATCCGGCTCCGTCGTCGGTGACTGCGAGAACAGCGGGCACCTCGCTCGCTTTCAGGTTGATGATGTAGAGGGTTCCGTCCGGAGACAGGCGTACTTCGGTATCCGTCATGTCTTTGATGGTTTCATACAATGCCGCAGGTTTTTCCGGCGGGAGGCATCCGCCGATGGGGTGGTAAGAGACCGTATACAGGCCGGGCTGCTTTTGCTCTATGATCCTTTTTCCGGAGACAACGCCGTCGCCCTCTTTGAGATATTCATCTTCCCATGGGATCGGCCATGGCGTTTCCTCCTCGCGGGCCTGGGCGAGAAATTCCAGAAAATGTGTGCGGATGCCGTCTTCTCCCAGTGCTTTCTGAAGATAACGGGTGCGGGCCTTGGCGCGGGAGTCATAGTTTCCGTAAGCGGTGAACAGACGGATCATCGCGCTGACATACAAAGTGACCTCCTCAGGATCCGCTCCGTCTACGATGTGGACGCCGAGCAGCGGATTCGGGCCGAGACCGCCGGCGCAGTAGACGGAGAAGGTGCCGTCCTCCCTGGCGATGAAGCCGAGATCGCGGAAGGTGGCATGGGCCTCGTTGGCCGGGGTGTTGGAAAATCCGACCTTCAGTTTGCGAGGCATATGGAGCGAGGGGATCTGGGTGAGCAGATAATCGCCCACCGTCTGTACATAAGGCATTACGTTAAAAGTTTCTCCCTTTTCCACACCCGAGAGAGGACTGGCCATGACATTCCGGGGATTGTCTCCGCCGCCTCCGCGGGTGATGATACCGGCTTCCAGAGCATTCCTCATCATCGAGGCGGCAGATGCCGCGGAGAGATTGTGGACCTGGACTGTCTGGCAGGTCGTGAGCTTGAGAAGCGTTGCCTTTTTGTCCGCGATCTCGTCCGCAAGAAATTTCAGAAGTTCCTTCGTGAGACAGCCTCCCGGGATCCGAAGGCGGAGCATCAGCCTGGAATCTCTCTGGGCGTAGCTTCCGAATCCTCCGGAAATCCCTTTGAAAGTTCCGCGGTCCAGTTCTCCCGCCTCGAAGGCGAGGGCATTTTTTTCGTACAGGTCAATTTCTCTGCGAAACTGATCTTTCAATTCCTGTGAAATCATATCGTATCTCCTTTTTTCGCGAACCGGACGCCTGCAGCCGCTCCGAAGGCGGGAAACCTGGCGGCCGGTTTCTATGATAACATCAGTATATGAGATACCAGAGTAAATTACAAGGCCGGATTTCACGTACAACGGTCGGACGCCGCCAAGCGATTTTCAATGCCGGATGCTTTACAACCCGGGCGGTTTCGTGTATGATAAGCAGAGAAATTGCGGGGCGGATTTAGGTAAAAGAAAAGGAGTTTAAAGTCTATGAAATGGAACAAATTTACATTGAAAACACGGGCAGAGGCGGAGGATATCGTCATTGCGGCGCTGGCGGACGTCGGTGTGCAGGGCGTGGAGATCGAGGACAAACAGCCGCTGACAGAGTATGACAAACAGCAGATGTTTGTGGATATTCTGCCGGATATGCCGGACGACGACGGGATTGCCTATCTGAATTTTTATCTGGAGCCGGATGACGACAAAGAAAAGATTCTTGGGGATGTGAGAAAAGCGTTGGACGAACTGCGGGAGTTTATGGACATCGGGGAGTGTACGATCAGCGAGTCGGAGACGGAAGATAAGGACTGGATCAATAACTGGAAGACCTACTTTAAACAGTTCTACGTGGACGACATTCTGATCATTCCGTCCTGGGAAGAGGTAAAAGAAGAGGACAGGGATAAAATGATCATTCACATTGATCCGGGCACTGCCTTCGGGACCGGTATGCATGAGACGACGCAGCTGTGCATCCGCCAGCTGAAAAAGTATGTGACGCCGGAGACAGAGCTTCTGGATGTGGGAACGGGCAGCGGTATTCTGTCGATCATCGCCCTGAAGCTGGGAGCAAAGCATGCGGTGGGAACGGATCTGGATCCCTGCGCGGTCCCGGCAGTCGAGGAAAACAAGGAGGCCAACGGAATTCCGGCGGAGGCGTTCGATATGATGATCGGAAATATCATCGACGACAAAAAGGTGCAGGATACGGTAGGATATGAGAAATATGACATTGTGACAGCCAATATCCTGGCAGATGTGCTGGTGCCGCTGACTCCAGTGATCGTAAATCAGCTGAAGAGCGGCGGGATTTATATTACGTCCGGGATCCTAGATGTGAAAGAAGAGGTTGTCCGGGAGGCAGTGACGGCGGCAGGTCTTGAAGTGGTGGAAGTGACCCGCCAGGGGGAATGGGTGTCTGTGACTGCACGGAAACCGTGAGAGAAGATGTGAGATCCAGGCACGGATTCCTTTCAATGAGAGAACGGTTTCCGGAATAAGAATACTGCCGCATTCGCGCGGAATGCTTCTGCATGCCGTTCGAATGCGGCAGTGTTTTTATGGGCGGATTCAGCTGCTGCGTCTTTTCTCCTCCTTGTACCCTTCTCCCCAGCTTTGCATGGCGTCGAGGATCGGTTTCAGACTTCTTCCCAGTTCTGTCAGAGAGTATTCCACTCTCGGTGGAACTTCCGGGTATACGGTGCGTGTGACCAGTCCGCTTTTTTCCATAGCACGAAGCTGCGCGGTCAGTACCTTTTGGGATACGCCGCCGATGGATTTTTTCAACTCTCCGAAACGTTTTGTCCCGGGCATCAGGTCGCGCAGGATCAAAACCTTCCATTTATCGCCGATCAGGGTCAGTGTCGTCTCTACCGGGCAGGCCGGCAGTTCTTCTTCCGTTTGTGCTGCCATTTTTGCTCACCTCCTGCAGCGTTTGGGTGGTTCAGAAACTTTGGATCAAAATGCTTTTTGCCCCAAACATCATAACATGAGACAAGCGACAAAAGGTCATAAATTTCATGCTTGCATGAAAATTTATGACTTTGTGGAGCGCAAAACACCGAAAAGTAGCCATTTTTCGAAGAAAAATGAGCGGATTTGAGGTGTTTTCAGGAT
>DXEK01000024.1 GCA_019115005.1 Candidatus Fusicatenibacter merdavium
ATATTTTTTAATGATGGAACAGGCGGATACCGGTGAACGCCATAGCCATGTTGTACTTGTTGCAGCACTCGATAACAGCGTCGTCACGCACAGAACCGCCGGGTTCTGCCACATACTGCACGCCGCTCTTCTTCGCACGCTCGATGTTGTCGCTGAACGGGAAGAATGCGTCAGAACCGAGGCTTACGCCGGTCATCTGATCCAACCATGCACGTTTTTCTTCTCTGGTAAATACTTCCGGTTTTACCTTGAAGATTTTCTCCCATGCTCCGTCTGCAAGAACATCCATGTATTCCTCGCCGATATATACGTCGATGGCATTGTCTCTGTCCGCGCGGCGGATACCGTCCACAAACTGCAGATCCAGCACCTTCGGGCACTGACGAAGGAACCAGTTGTCCGCTTTCTGTCCGGCAAGTCTGGTGCAGTGTACACGGGACTGCTGTCCGGCGCCTACACCGATCGCCTGTCCGTCTTTTACGAAGCAAACGGAGTTAGACTGAGTATATTTCAGCGTGATCAGCGCAATCTTCAGATCTCTCAGCGCTTCCGGCGGAATGTTCTTGTTTTCGGTGACAACGTTGGAAAGAAGTTCATCGTTGATCGGCAGTTCCTGGCGGCCCTGCTCAAACGTCACGCCGAAGACTTCCTTGTGCTCCAGGGGAGCCGGCACATAGTTTTCATCAATCTTGATCACACAGTAATTGCCCTTTTTCTTCTCTTTCAGAATCTCCAGAGCTTCATCGGTATAACCCGGTGCGATGATTCCGTCGGAGACTTCTCGCTTGATCAGAGAAGCAGTGTCCCTATCGCAGACGTCGGACAGCGCGATGAAATCGCCAAAGGAAGACATACGGTCAGCGCCGCGGGCGCGGGCATAAGCGCATGCCAGCGGAGACAGATCTCCCATATCGTCCACCCAGTAGATCTTCTTCAGCGTGTCGGACAGCGGAAGGCCTACCGCCGCGCCTGCCGGCGACACATGCTTGAAGGAGGTCGCCGCCGGAAGACCTGTCTCTTTTTTCAGTTCACGCACCAGCTGCCAGCCATTGAAGGCATCCAGAAAATTGATATATCCCGGACGGCCGCTCAGCACCTCGATGGGAAGGTCTTCGCCGTTCGCCAGATAGATCCTGGACGGTTTCTGATTCGGGTTACATCCATATTTTAACTGTAATTCTTTCATCGGTCATTTCCTCCTTATTTCTGATTCTTATTTACGATTCTCGTCTCATAGGTTCCTGTGGCGATATCAATATAGCGCACAAACAGAGAAACTTTGTTGTCCTCATTCAGGCTGTTCCAGAGAAGGTCTGTAAACTCGTCGATGCCGTCCGGAATCGCCACCAGATTCGGCTCTCCCTCGAAACTCGGCAGCGGATTTCCGTCATGCATATAAGTATGAATAAAATGCCCCTCTCCGGCCACACAGGTTCCATAATCGAAGGTATAACGGTTACACTGTTCCGGATTTCCGTTGTTGCTCTTCAGGATCGACATCGCATAACGGAACGTTCCGTTTTCCACCTCCATCACACCGGAGATCCTCGGCGTATAGTTCGGTGCATCCGGCTCAAATTCACGGCTGCGCAAAGACTCTTCAAACGTAAGTCCCTTTTCCAGTCCCTCATAAATCGTATCTGTCTGGTCTCCGTTGGTTACGATCGTCTGATGGTTCAGCACCCGTACCGGCGCGTAGATGATCAGGCTCGGATCCTGCAGTTTGGACGGGTCGAACGCCTGCGTGCGGATACCCTCTCCCTCTTCCACAAAAATACGATTGCGGCTGTTCTCACTGCGGCCCATGATAAAATATCCGGTCACAGCCTTTGTTCCATCCGCAGATCTTCCGATGACAATTCCTCTTCCGGGATAAGAATTGTTCTTCAGTTCCTGTTCCAGTGATACCATGTTCATGTTCATTCTCCTTTGCTCTGTTTTCCTGCTCTGCCATGTCCGGCAGGCAAAGTCACTTGTGCAGCAATGTCGCGAACCGGAATCCTCGGCGGAATTTTTCCCACAGAAAAAGCCGACGGTCCGGACAGCTTGAAGGTGCCCAGACGGTCGGCTATAGATCCATTATACTTCCCGTGGTCAATTCCACTTCAATCCGTCAGTCGTATAACTATTTAAAACATACCATCCTTTTCCAACAGTGTCAAGGTTTTTTTGATGGCGGACGAAAACAGACCGGCGCAGGCGGCATGGGAGTGCGCCGGCCCGTTTTCTGTTTGCCTTCTTGGGCGGGGAATGGCGTGAAGGCGCTGCGCGCCTTTAGGCAAAAGATACGCATTTTGAAATTTGCCTTTGTATGCTGCATTGCTTTCCACTTTCAAAACATATTCCTCATGAATCGTCATTCAATTTATCCGTAAACGGATTGCGATTCTTCACATCCATAGACACCAACGTGCTTTACGCAATACAGAAAGCACACATGTCCGTCATCCGTCATATCATTTCACAATGCCACCTTGAGATTCTCTTATGCATAACACGAAAACGCCTCACGGAAAACATCTATGGAAAGCAGCAAGCAAAATTACAACTGTTCTCAGGCCGTAGTGCATACATCATGCGTCATACGGCACGTGACATGCCACCACCCGTCTCTCTCCCACAACAGGTTAAGCGAAGACCAGAAAGCCCCCCAGGGCCGGCGGCATGCGTGTGCGGCGGGCATCTGTGGGGATGTGAGAAAATCTTAACGCTCCGAAAGC
>DXEK01000025.1 GCA_019115005.1 Candidatus Fusicatenibacter merdavium
TCAGAATGTTCAGAAGCTGCGGCAGCTCGTCGATCCGCGTTGCACGGATCACTTTTCCCACAGGGGTGATCCTGCTGTCGCCGGTGGTCGCCAACCGCGCTACCCCGTCTTTCTCCGCGTCCACGATCATACTGCGGAATTTATAGATTTCAAATTCTTTTCCATCCTTGGTCAGACGTTTCTGTTTGAAAAAGACCGGTCCTCTGTCATAAAAATGAATGGCAGCCGCCGTGATCAACATAAACGGCGACGCAATGATCAGCAGTACACAGGAAACTGCGAGATCCAGGATCCGCTTGGCCAGTCTCTGTTCCACGGTAAGTCCGTAGTTCTTTGCCAGAAACAGCGGTGTGTCAAACATGTCCAGGGTCTCGGAACTCTTCAGGATAATATCGGACACCTTCGGCGTCAGGTATACCCGGATAGACCTGGCGTAGCAGAATTTCAGAAGACGGTTGCGAGTCTCGGAATGGAGATCTCCGAGGACGACACCTTCCTGTCCCCACTCTTCGATCGCTTTCTGCACCGTTTCCTCGCCTTCGGACACAGAGATTCGCTTCACGATGCGGAACTTGTCCCGCCGGCTGTTCATTTTTCCGCACAGTGTTTCCACCGGATACTCGTCGTAGATCAGCAGCAGCTGCTTCGGCGGAAAAAGATGGGTAAACAGACGGTCAAACAAAAAAGAACAGACCGCTGCGATCAGAATATCAATCACTGTCATCACGATCAGCGGACGCGGATCCGGCAGATGACGCCACAACAGCAGGATCTGCAGATACATCACCACATTGGCGCACATCCCTGACAGCGCCTGGGAATAGATCACGTTGGATCCTTTCAGATATCCGATTTTCAGCGCTCCGTAGATATACATAAACAGCAGTTCATATGCCGCATATACAAAAACAATGAAAATGTCTCCCCAGAACCAGAATGGTTCTATCCACAGGTGCGCCGCGTAATAACGCTGCCACACAGCCGAAAAAACCATGGATTCGAGAAAAAGGATCACCAGAACGGCCAGCGCTCTGAGAATTCTTTTGTACTGATCCCGATTTTTTGTTTTCATTTTACATGTTCCTCTCTCGGGCTTTTCTTTTCCGTAACAGGGTAATCATATCATATTTAATCTCAAAAGGAAAGAGGAAAATGCGGTTACCGGCCGGCGGAAGCAATCGTTCAGCCGGCGGAACGAACGGTTCTGCCCCTTTCCCTTACGTCTCTGCTTCAGATACAGGGATGTGCACCAGGTGATGGCGCAGACAGCACAGGCGCCGAGGGTAAGAGCAAGACCGGCGGTGATTCCCGGCGTGCGGTAACGCAGGACGATCTCATGGTCTCCAGCTTCCAGTTCGAGCGCCATGTACATGGTGTTCGCCTGTTTCAGGTCTGTTTTTTCTCCGTCTACCCAGGCAGACCATCCCTCGCTGTAGGGAATCGCCAGCAGCAGCGCCTCGTCCTTTTCCGCATGGATCGTTCCTGAAATGCTGTTGGTATCCAGCGTAATATTTTCGAGAACGTCCTGCTTTCTCTGCGCTGTGTATTCCTCCAGTTCCGCCGTCGGCTGACAGACGACAGAGTAACTGTCAAAGGTGTAATAGCCTGCCGTCAGGAAACTCAGGGTGATCGTACCGGCAGCCCCTGTGCGGTAACCGGTATTGACAAGAAAGTCGTGTTTGTCCGTGTAGAATCCTCCGGTCTCGTTGAGATAGTTCAGGTTCTTTACGACGTTTTCACAGCTGACCTGAATGGTCGTCGATTCGGGTTTTGTCCAGTCTTTGTTTTCCAGTTCCACCTGATTCTTCTCATACGTGGACAATGCATTCCATTCTTCCTTCGTGTATTGTTCCGAGGGACGGATTCCCTGAAAATCCAGGCCTTCGATGATAAAGTAGGTCTCGCTTTCAGGAAGTCCGGTGAAATTCAGCGTAATGGAAGCGCCCGGCGTCCGGACCAAGATCCCGTTTTCCGTCTGCTCGATGCCTTCTCCGAGAATCTCTGTGTATGGCACAGTCTCGTCGGTGTAGATCGGAGCAGCCGCCGGGAGAACACTTTCTTCCAGAACGATTCCCTGAAGCAGGGCCTGCTGTTTTTCTGTCACAGTCAGATTCTCGTACGTTTCTCTGGAAATCCACCGATCATAGGTGTAGCCAAGCGGCAGCCCGTCATCGTTTTCATAGACTGCGATTTTCGCAGCTTCCAGCGTCGGATCTGTCAAACCCTGGCTTTCCGCCTGGCTGGCTTTCTCCGCATCTTTTCCGGTCCAGCGGGTGATCACATGGTTCCGGTATCCGTAAGGTAGGTAAGCCTCCGCACCGGATACGACGCCAAAATATTTGACCGACGCGAGAGCGTCCAGAAAGCTTCTCCCATCCAGGCTGGTATAGCGGTAATCCAGGTCCTGATTCAGATACAGTTCTCTCTGAAACTGGCCGTAGGAACTTTCCGACAGGCTCCAGTAAGAAGCCACCCCGTGCACTCCGAGCTGCAGTGCTTCGTTGTACCACTTTGTCGTCCCATACTGGTCATATCTCCAGACAGTATCGTCCGTAATCTCCGCAGCCGCGGCGGTGGCCGACCAGTCAGTCAAAGCAGCCAGCGGCTCGTTATTGTCGGAAAAAGTTGCCAGATAATTTTCTTCCTGCGGTGAGTACTGATAAAACCCCTGAAGCACAAGGCAGAAGATCAGACTGCCCAGCATCAGGCCGCGAAAGGCTTTCTCCGTCCGCACCAGTTTCTCCCTGCAGACGATCACGCAGACCAGGAGTCCGAGCGTCACCAGCGCCGCCAGTGCCATCTCCATCCTGCATTTTTCGTTGACCAGGCAGACAGCGGCGTAGACGATGACAGCGGCGGCAAGTCCCTTTTTCTGTTTCCCTGTCAGCGTTCCGATCTCCGGCCAGATCTTTACGACGAGATATGCGACGATCATCGCAGCCGCCCAGGAAAAGCGGTTGGTTTCATAGGAAAATCCATTGAGAATATGCCCGGCATACGGCAGAAGCATACAGGCCAGCATCAGGAGCAGGCTGATCTTGTATACGGTCCGTTTTTTCCGCTGGAGAAACAGCACAAAGATCGCCGTCACGCCAAGCGCCGTATAACCCATATTATTCCAGTATCCGGCTCCGCCGGTCAGCACCGCCGGGATCAGCCAGCTGTAATAGGACGCCGGGTAAAACAGAGGGATCGCCCGTCCGCTCTGAAATCTTCCCGCCGAGAACAGGCAAAGAGCCACCGGGAGCAGGATCACCGCCGACAGGCACAGCGCCACAACCGTAGATACGAGAAATTTTCCGAGCCACGGAGCCAGTTCCCGGATACGGATCCTGCGGTAAATCATCAGATACCGTGCCACGCAATACCCGAGCACCATGAAACAGATCATATATCCGAAATAAAAGTTGCTGATCACCGATACCGCCAGCATCAGAATATACAGTCCTGCCTTCTTTTTCTCGAAAATCTTCTCTATCCCGGTCAGGATCAGCGGAAAATATACCAGAGGATTCATAAAATACGGATGGCGCACCGCTCCCAGGATCGTCCAGAAGCAAAACGCATAGATCAGGGCGCCCATCAGTGTCGGGAATTCCTCGTTTTTCCGGTAAAAACAGTAATACGAAAAAGCCAGGCCGGCAAGATAGATCCTGAGGAGGATCAGCAGTGAATAAAACTCATCCATCCAGGCTTCCTTTGGCACCAGGACTGACAGAAGCGCCAGCGGATCCCCGAGCACGTAATAGTGCATCGTCGTGATGACATCTCCTCCATAGCCGATGTCCATATTCCACATGGGAATTTCCAGCCGATGTTCCACGAACAGGTTTCTTAGAATTTCTCTCAGCCAGCTTCTGTAATACACCAGAGCATTGAAATGCTGCGGGATTCCGTCGGACGCCCACACAAAAGTTTTTCCGTTGAGATAAAAAAATGAATAGATCAAAAGGGCTATGATCAGAAAACACCCGGTATAGCAGAGCAGATACTTCCCTCTCCGCGTTCTCTCTTTCTTCTGTTTCATTTCCGTCTCCTTAAGTTTCTGTTCCTTCTCCGCCGTACGGTGTCCAGCCGCCACAGAACCGCACAGACCACACATCCGCCCAGAGTCAGCGCCGCTCCGGCCGTCAGGCCCGGTGTGCGGTAGGTCAGCACGATCTCATGGCTGCCCGGTTCCAGCTCAAGCGCCATAAACATCGTATTCGCCCGTTTCAGTTCCGTCTCCACACCGTCCACTGTGGCGGTCCATCCCTCACTATAAGGGATCGTAATGCAGAGAGCTTTCGCCTGATCCAGACGGATCTCGCCGGAAATCCGGTTGGTTCCGACTTCCACCTGCTCCAGGACATTCTGATTTCTCTCCTCCACATAACCGCCCAGGTTTTCCACCGGCTGGCAGACCACCGAATAATCCTCAAAAGAATAATGCCCCTCCTTCTGGAAGACGACGGTAATCGTCTGCAGTCCGTCATCACTGTAGCCTGTATTGACCAGATAGTCATGAAGACCCGAGTAAAAGCTATTTCTCTCGTTCAGATAGCTGAGATTCTTGATTCCGTTTCCGTACACACTCAGCGTCGTCGCGTCCGGCGCCGTCCACCGGGAATCCTGCTGCTTCACCTGATTTTTTTCATAGGACGAAAGTTTTGCCCACTCTTCCTGTGTGTAACAGTCAGAAGGCCGGATGCCTTCGTAATCCAGTCCCTCAAAGATCAGATAGGTTTCGCTCTCCGGCATTCCGGCAAAGGTCAGGGTCATACTTGCCCCGGCCTCCCGCACCAGAAGTCCTCCGTCTTCCTGCTCGATCTTTCCGGAAAACTGAACCTGGCAGTCCTGAACCTGATCGTCGAATACCGGCGCGGCCGCCGGCAGTGTGCTGTCCTCCAGCACGATCCCCTGAAGCAGCGCCTGCTGTTTCTCCGTCACAGAGAGCTTCTCATACTCTTCCCTGAAAATCCAGCGGTCATACGTATAAGCCAGCGGAAGACTGTTGTCCGTGCCGTAAACGGAAGCCTTTACCGCCGAGAGGCCGGAGGTGTCTCTTCCCGCAGCTTCATACTCCAGGGCCGTCTGCGCCTCCTCGCCGACCCAGACGGTGTTGGCATTCTGCGAGAATCCATAAGGCAGATAGCATTCCCCTCCGGAAGCCACGACGAAATACTTCACTCCCGACAGAGCATCCAGAAAGCTTCTCCCATCCAGATTCTGGTACAGAAAATTCCGCTGCAGATTCAGGTACATTTCCTTCTGAAACTGAAACACCGAAGGATCTGAGAGACTCCAGTAATAAGTCACACTGTTCAGGCCGAGCGCCACATTTGCATTGTGATACTGCCAGGTTTCCGTCCCGTACTGATCATAACGCCAGAACGAAGTATCTCCCGTCTCCGCTGCCGCAGTGCTGGGCGAATATGCCGTCAGATTCAGGTACGCTCCGTTATTTTCCGTAAACTCTCCCACATATCCTTCCTCCGACGGGGAATACCGGTAAATCCCCTGAAATCCCAGACAGGCGATCAGCCCCAGAACCGCGCAGGTCCGGAACAGCCGTATTTTCTTTTCCCTGATCCAGTGGATCCCGGCAGACAGAAGCCACAGCAGAAGAATCGCAAAAAGAACCAGCGCACCCAGCACCGCCTCCGTCCTGCTCTCCTCAAACGCCAGACAGAGCACCAGATATACGGCTCCGGCAATCAGAAGCAGCTTTTTCTGCCGGTCCGAAAGAGTGACCAGATCTTTCCAGGTATGAACAAAAATATATGCCACCAGCATCGCATAGGACCACGCAAACCGGTTGGCAGCATAGGAAAATCCGTTCATCGCATAGCCGGCGAGCGGCAGCAGAAGAAATACCGTCAGCAAAAGATATCCGATTTTCAGCGCTGTGTTCTTTTTTTTCTGCAGGAACAGAAGAAAGATTCCCAGCAGACCATAGGCCGTATAACCCATTTCACTCCAGTTTCCCGCCTCTCCGTACAGAAACGCGGAGAGAAAGCTTTTATAATAGGAAGCAGAATAAAAAAGCGGGATCCACCGGTCTTGCGACAGTCTCCCCGAGGAGACAGCACACAGCGCCACCGGAACCAGCAATACGCAGGCGAGCATCAGCGCCGGAATGGAATATCCGAAGAAGCGCCCCGCCCAGACCGCCAGTTTTTTCCACTGAAACTTTCCAAACAATGTCCGGTACCGGAAAATGCAGTAGAGGATCACCAGGATACAGGTCATATATCCAAAATAGAAATTGCTCAGGATCGCAGCGGCCAGCGAAAAGATATAAAGGAACGGTCTCTTTTTCCGGAAAATCCTGTCCGCCCCCGCCAGCACCAGCGGAAAATAGATCATAGGATTCATAAAATACGGATGCCGTACGGCCGCATAGATCGTCCAGAAGGAGAACGCATACAGCAGCGCGCCCATGAGAATGGCTGTTTTCTCCTCTTTCCTCTGAAAACAGAAATAAGAGAATGTCAGTCCGGCCAGATAAATCCTGAGCAGAATCAGAAAAGTATAAAACTCATCCATCCACGCCTCTTTCGGGACAAAGACAGAAAGAAGGTTCAGCGGATCCCCGTACGCATAATAGTGCAGTGTGGTCAGGATATCAGACCCATACCCGATCTTCAGATCCCACAGAGGGATCTCCAGTCTGTGTTCCACAAAAAGGCTGTGGAGGAATTCCCTCAGCCAGGAACGGTAGTACAGCAGAGCATTGAAATGCTGCGTCACACCGTCACTGTCCCAGACAAAGGTCTTTCCATTCAGGTAAAACGCGGAAAAGACGATCGCTGCTGTGAACAGAAAACAGACCGTGTAAACCGGAACATAGCTCCATGTCCCGTATTCTCCTGCCCTCTTTCGCGCAGTCCTCCGCAGATTTCTTCCCGGAACAGCTCTTCTGTTTTCCTGTCGTTTTTCATAAGGTATTCTTTCTCTTGTCATCTGCCGCTCCTTTTTTTCTTCTTACTTTGGCGGCCGCTCTGCACCGTTTTCTCCGCACCGCGACAAACTGACGGAACCATTCCGACAGACAGTACATCTCAAACGCACACAGCGGGATCAGAATGAAAATATACGTATATACGTACTGACTTTTTGCCTCCCAGAAACTATGAAACAGAAAACCGCCTAGAAAATACAGCGGCGCATACATCAACCCCGGATACTGTTTCCAGTGGAGCAGGAGAAAAATCACTGCCCCTGCTGTGAGGATCACAAGAAGCCCTTTCAGAAATACCTCGCAGGCCTGCTCCGGCGCTTCATTATAATAGAGAGATCTCAAAAAATCTTTCTGTACACTCCCGCTGTCCACCTCATATTTGGACAGTCCGCTCCACAGCGACTGATAGATCGGATCACACCAGAGGGATATCGTCTTCCGCTCAAAGAATGACGCCGCCTTGCCCGGATCCGCCAGGATCTTCCGGATATTCTCGTCCATCAGGCGGCTTGCCTCCTGATTGCTCTCCTCGATATCAAAATCATGCTCGCCCATCACCTTCCAACCGATGGAATTGTACCATCCCGGCCCACGGACTTCATTGTCAATATCCGTTCCCATGACCACCCAGAAGAACGTGTTCATGCCCTGCGGCATTTTTATGCCGCTTTCCAGTTCACAGGCAAGCTGAAGTCCTTTTCCTGCGCCCACCGACGCCAGCAGGTAGACCGCGGCAAGGATCCCATACCTCCAACGTTTTCTGCGGACCGCCTCGACGATCACTATCGCCGCCACCGCAATGATCCCGATCAGATAATTCATCTTGATACAGGCCGCCACAGCGCCGAACGCAACGGAAACCGCCGCAAACAGCGGCCGCTGGTCCCGAAGCCAGCGCATCAGAAAATAAAAACAGCCGATCATAAAAAAGAAGCCCGGGATCAGCCCATATTTAAACATGAGGAAGAAAAGCTGGGGGAGAAACGCAAACGACAGGAGGATCGTCAGATGATTGATCTTCCGGTTTCCGCCGAAGAACAGATCCGCCAGGCGGTAACTGAAATAATTGATCCCGATGATCTGCGCCAGGTTCAGCGCCTCCAGGAATTTCACGCTTTCTCCCAGAAGCCGGACAATCCTGTCGTATGTCACGATCCCGATCTGGTAAGGGTAGACATAAAGATAATTTCCCGCGTCCAGACTGCTGAAATCACCATCAGCCATCGCCGCGGCAGCGTCGTAGACCGATTTCGCGTCGTCGCGGATCGTCGGCGTAATGTTGAAGATAAAATAGCAGCCCGCGATCACATAAAAAACAGTCAGTCCCGCGAACAGCTTTTTCTCCGGAATCCGGTCCGCCACACGGCACCAGAAGACCAGAAGCACCAGAAGGGCTGCTGCCGCCGGGATCCACTGCCAGGAACTGCCTGTGATCGACACCATTTCCTGATCCCCGACGCTGGAGGTATAAAACAGATTCAGCAAAAGCACCCGGGCAAGGCATACAAAAGAGAGCCACCGTACCACCTGTCCCATCCAGTCTGCGATTTTTTCATTCATTTTCTTTCTCTTCATATTCCCTTTTTCCAACTCCTCGTCTCCTGTCTCTCCGATCGATTGATGTGTGACCTTTTGGCCCTGCATCATGTTTTGAGTTGCCCGACAAATGGGCATGAGACACGGATTGCTCCGCACTTCGTGCTCCCGCAATCCTGAAAACACCTCAAATCCGCTCATTTTTCTTCGAAAAATGGCTACTTTTCGGTGTTTTGCGCTCCACAAA
>DXEK01000026.1 GCA_019115005.1 Candidatus Fusicatenibacter merdavium
CAGAAGGAACAGAATGCGATCATCCGGAATACCGGTGACAGGATCCTGGTGATCCAGGGAACGGCTGGGAGCGGAAAAACTTCCATCGCCCTTCACCGGATCGCTTATCTTCTGTATCATGACCGGGAGCATCTGCGCTCCGCCAATGTACTGGTGCTGTCACCAAACAGTGTGTTTTCGGATTACATTTCTCATATCCTTCCGGAATTGGGGGAAGAGAATATCCAGGAGATGAGTTTTGATCTGTTTGCTTACCGGGAACTGCGGGAGATCGTGTCGGACTGCGAGGACCGGTATGACTGGCTGGAACGGCAGATGGGAGCCGCGGATGAGGAGGAGACGAAAAGATACAGGTGGAAGCAGTCAGAAGCGTTTGTCGGAGAGACGGAAGGATTTCTGGCACAGCTGGAGGACCGGCTGGTGGATTTCCGCCTGGTGAAATTCCGGGGAATGGAGATGTCAGAACAGGAAATCATCCAGATGTTTTATTTTAAGTTCCAGGACACTCCGCTGCTTGCGCGTATGAATATGATCATGGAATACTTTGTCGACGCATGGGAGACGCTCCACGACAAAGATCTCTCGGAGGAGGATCGGGCATCTGTCCAGGCGCAGTTCGATTCCATGTATGTGACCAGGGACGTCTATGAAGTTTATCAGTGGCTGCTGGAAGACTGCGGCTGCCCGGCGCTGCCGGCGGTCCCGTGGGAAAAACGGAAACTGCGGTATGAAGATGTATTCCCTATGCTGTACCTGAAATACCGCCTTCAGGGCAAAGCGGCGCACAGAAATATCAAGCATCTGGTGATCGATGAGATGCAGGATTATTCGTATCTCCAGTATGAGATCCTGAAGAATCTGTTTTCCTGCCGGATGACGATCCTTGGCGACCGCGCCCAGACGCTGGACGACGAGGCACAGGATGTGCTGACTTTTCTGCCGGGGATTCTGGGGCGGGATATGAAAAAGATCATTCTGAACAAGAGTTACCGGAATACCGTCGAGATTTCAGAGTATGCCCGGAAGCTTGTCGATATGCCGCCACTGGAACAGTTTGAACGCCATGGAAAAGCGGTGGAGGAAAATACATTTTCCTCGCTGGAGGACGCTGTGAAATGTGCGGCCGGATTTCTGAGACTCCACGAAATTCCGAAGGCCCGCAGGCGGGAGGCAGCGAAAGATCCTTCGACTGCGGAGCGCTTTTTTGAGACTGCCGCGATCCTCACGCAGACAGAGCGGGAGGCGGAATGGGTATACGCAATTCTTCGGAAACTGCAGATTCCGGCGGCATTGGTAGATCGAAACAGTTCTACGTTCCCGCGGGGGCTGACGGTGACGACGTACTATCTCGCCAAGGGTCTGGAATTTGATCAGGTGTTTGGAATCACGGAAGATGCAGAGAGTCCGTTCCTTCGCCAGGTACGGTATATCTGTGCGACCAGGGCGCTGCATGAACTGTATATGTATCGTTATCAGGCTATGAAAAGGTAACCTGCCTTGATGACGCAACAGGTAAATCTACCATTATTGACTATTGACGCATTGACTGCATCAGGAAGAGGTAAAGATGAGTAAGATCTGGTATAAAAAAGGAGAACAGCTGCTGGAAGAAATTGAGGATTTCCGGAACGTACGGGAACATGTGGGCATCTGGTATATCGGACAGATGGGAATGGTGTTCGGATGGAAGGGAAAAGTTGTCTGTGTGGACCCAGTCCTGGGAGCGATGCCTGATGCGCAGGGAGCAGACCGGAGAAATTATCCTGCTCCTTTCCAGCCGCAGGAATTCTGTGTGGACTATGTTTTCTGCACCCACGACCATGCGGACCATATGCACGCCGAAACGCTGAAGAAACTGGCGGTCCACAATCCTGCCATGAAGATCTTTGTTCCGAATTCTCTGGTAAGAAGGCTTCTTGAACTTGGAATTTCCGCGTCACAGGTCTTCGGAATCCGTCAGGGAGAATCTTTGTCTCCGGACGGAGAATTCTCCGTCCGCGGGATAGCGACGGCACATGAGGAGTATCGATGGGATGAGAATGGATGCAGCGAGACGCTGGGATATCTGTTCCGCTTCGGTCCGTTTTGTCTGTTCCATTCCGGCGACACGGTCGTGACGGAGGAGATGATCGGGGAACTGAAGCGGGAACAGGGGATCGATGTGCTGATGGTTCCCATCAACGGAAGAGATATGGAACGTCATGCCAGGGGAATCGTCGGAAATATGGACAGCCGGGAAGCATGTTGGTTCGGCGCCATGACAGATGTGGATCTGATCATCCCACTGCATTACGATATGATCGGGGGAAACGAGGAGAATCCGCTGGTGTTCGCTGACTATATGGAACGCCTGTATCCGGACCGGAAATACCATATCATGCGGCTTGGAGAGCGGATGGTTCTCTATAAATCTTAAATTATCATGACAATTCAGAAAAAACAGTTGACAGACAGAGAATGCAGGTGTATTCTGAATAAGATTTAGCAAAAATAACAGAAAGGAGGCACACAATATGTTGATCATTCGTAATTTTACTGATTTAAACGGAACATGTGATTGGAACTACAGGGACAAAACTGCAGGAAATTATTGTCTGCCTCAGAAGCTTTCTGACGTTCCGGGTTGATCTGCCCGGTATTCTGCGATCTGAAAGGAAAGACAGTGCAGGCCATCTTCGTGCATGTTAATTGCCCGAGGATGGCTTTTTTTTATCCGATTTTACTGTCTTTGATGCGCAGGTAAAAGAAAGCGGACGAGGATTCAGAGATTCAGGGAGGAGATTTTAGAGTTTATGAGTGTATTGCAGAAACGATTGAAAAAATTCCGGGATATCGCCAGATTTCTCAAAGGCAGCACCCATTTTCTGCTGCTGGCTCTGGCGGCCGGAATGCTGACGACAATGTTTAACGCGTTGGCGCCACAGATCATCCGTTATACGGTGGACCGGCTGACCGGCGATCAGTGGCCGGGAGGAAATTTTCTGCTGCTGGCAGCGGCTGCGGTGGTGATCAGCGCATCCTGTGCCGGGGTGTTTACTTATTTCAGCAATGTCTGTATGGCGAAAGGTTCGGAAGGATTTCTGAAAACCATGAGGGATCAGCTGTACCGCCATATCCAGAGACTACCGTACACCTGGCACGGACAGAACAAGACAGGTGACATCATCCAGCGCTGCACCAACGATGTGGAGATCATCCGGGCGTTTATCTGCAACCAGCTGATGGAAGTGATCCGTATTGTTTTTCTGGTGATATTTTATATCACCATTATGTTTTCGATGGATATGAGGCTCAGCGCTATCGCGGTGGCGTTTATCCCAGTGGTTGTCGGCTATTCTCTGTATTTTTATTCCAGAATTTCCAGCCGTTTCCTGGAAGCGGACGAGGCGGAGGGGGAACTGACCGCAAAAGTGCAGGAAAATCTGACCGGTGTGCGTGTGGTGCGTGCTTTCGGGAGAGAGAGTTATGAGATCGACCGCTTCGATCAGAAAAACGACCGTTTTGCCGATCTGTGGATCCGGGTGGGTCGCCTGATGAGTGTTTACTGGGGCGCAGGAGATTTCCTGACCGGTGTGCAGGCGATGACGATCCTGATCATCGGGACCATATTTACGGTTCAGGGACAGATCACCCTGGGAGAATTGATGGCGTTTGTCTCCTACAATGCGTCGCTGGCATGGCCGATCCGGAGCCTGGGACGTGTCCTCTCCAATATGAGTAAGGCGGGTGTTTCCATCGACCGCGTAACATATATTTTGGACGCAGAGGAGGAAAAGGACGAGCCGTGGGAGAAGGAGGTACCGATGGACCGGGAGATCCGATTTGACCATGTGCATTTCGCCTATGGTCAGGATGCGCCGGTTCTGGAAGATGTCAGTTTTACGATCCCAGCGGGAAGCACCTTTGCAATCCTCGGGAGCACCGGGAGCGGAAAGTCTACGTTGGTCCACCTGCTGGACCGTCTGTACGATCTTCCGGAGGGCTGCGGTTCTATCACTATCGGCGGCGAGGATATCCGGAATATCCGTCGGAGCTGGCTGCGGAAAAATATCGGGATGGTGCTCCAGGAGCCGTTTCTGTTTTCGCGAACGGTCGGCGAGAACATTTCCATCTCCCGAGAATACTTCAGGCGGGAAGAAATCCGGGAGGCGGCGAGCATCGCCTGCGTGGATGACGCTATCGAACAGTTTGCCGAGGGATATGAGACGATGGTCGGGGAACGGGGTGTGACTCTTTCCGGCGGTCAGAAGCAGCGTGTGGCGATCGCGCGGATGCTGATGCAGAAGGCGCCGATCATGGTGTTCGACGATTCTCTCTCTGCGGTGGATGCGGAGACGGACGTGAAGATCCGTGCTGCCCTGAAGGAATCTATGGGAAAGAGCACGGTGATCCTCATCTCCCACCGGGTGACGACGCTGATGCAGGCGGACTGTATCATGGTGTTGGACCATGGACGGATCGAGGAGGTCGGCACCCATGAGGAGCTGATGAGACAGAATGGAATTTACCGGAAAATATATGATATCCAGATGAATTTGGATGATGAGGCATTAAAGAGAGGAGGGGTTGTATGCGAATAGAGGAGCAGGAATATACGAAAAATTTTGACATTCGTATCTGGAAACGGGTGCTGCCATTTCTGAAACCGTTTCGGAAAACGGTGGCGGTGATCCTGATCTTCAACCTGGTTTGTTCGCTGGTGGATATTGCGATGCCTTTGTTTCAGAGATATGCGATCAACACGTTTATCAATCGGCAGACGCTGGATGGGATCTGGCGGTTTGGCCTGGTTTATCTTCTGGTCGTCGCCTTCCAGTTTCTGAGTGTTGTTCTGTTCACGAGAGGAAGTGCGTCGCTGGAAATGTATCTGGGAAAGACGATGAAACGCGCATGCTTCGTACATCTGCAGGAATTGTCCTTTTCTTACTACAATGTGACTCCGGTGGGCTATATTCTGTCGCGGGTTATGAGCGATACCGACCGGATTGCCGGGATGGTCGCCTGGAATCTGACGGACATGATGTGGGCGCTGGTCTATGTGCTGGGAGTATTCGTGGCGATGCTTGCATTGAACTGGAAACTGGCGTTGGTGATCATGATGATCGTCCCGGCGCTGGCTGTCCTGACCTGGTATTTCCAGAATAAAATCCTGCGCTGGAACCGGAAGGTGCGGAAGATCAATTCCCGGATCACTAATGGATATAACGAGGGGATCATGGGAGCGCAGACGTCCAAGACGCTCGTGATCGAGGACAGGAATCTGGCGGAATTTCAGGAGATGACCCAGGAGATGAGGACGGCGGCCGTTCGCGCTGCGCGACTGAGCGCGGTCTATGTTCCGCTGATCCTGTTCTGCGGCTCACTGGCGACAGCGATCGTGCTGGGTAGAGGTGGACAGATGGTGCTGGATCATCTGTTGATGATCGGAACCTTGTCTGCATTCACTTCCTATGCGGTCGGTATTTTTGAACCGATCCAGCAGCTGGCAAGAAACCTGGCGGAATTGATTTCTATTCAGGCAAATATAGAGCGGGTCATGACGCTTCTGGATCAGGAGCCGATGGTGACGGATTCGCCGGAGGTCGTCGAAAAATATGGAGACACCCTGCATCCGAAAAAGGAAAACTGGGAGCCGATCCGCGGAGATATCGAATTTCAGGACGTATCTTTCCGTTATCCGGACGGCAAGGAGGAGGTGCTTAGCCACTTTAATCTGAAAGTGCCTGCCGGAACGACGATCGCAATTGTCGGAGAAACCGGCGCCGGAAAAAGTACACTGGTCAATCTGGCCTGCCGTTTTTTTGAGCCGACCGGCGGAAAGATCCTGATCGACGGAAAGGACTACCGGGAGCGGAGCCAGCTGTGGCTGCACAGCAGCATCGGTTACGTCCTTCAGAGCCCGCATCTGTTTTCCGGAACCATCGAAGAAAATATCCGCTATGGACGTCTGGACGCCACAGAGGAGGAAATCCGGGAGGCGGCCAGAGCCGTGTCGGCGGACCTGGTGGCGGAAAAGCTGGAGCACGGTTATCAGACGGACGTGGGCGAAGGAGGAAGCAGGCTGTCCACCGGAGAAAAGCAGCTGATCTCCTTTGCAAGAGCGATCCTGGCCGATCCCAGAATTTTTGTGCTGGATGAGGCGACATCCTCCATCGACACACAGACGGAGAAGCTGATCCAGAAGGCGACGGAGAAGCTTCTGAAGGGGAGAACTTCGTTTATCATCGCCCATCGGCTCTCCACGATCCGCCACGCGGACCTGATCCTGGTTGTGCGGGACGGAAAGATTATCGAGCAGGGAAAACATGAGGAATTGCTGGAGAAAAAGGGATATTATTATCACTTGTGCCGCCAGCAGTTCCAGGAGGAACAACAGAACGTCTCCGGAGGATGGAATTCCTGACAGCATTCCGGCAGAGGAGCCGCATGTTACATCTGCTTTGTGCGTATGATAGAGAAAAGACAGAAAAAATAAAAAGACAGAAAGGAACGGCAGGGTCCGCCGAACGACGAAGGCTGTGAAGCGGAACATAGAAAACTGCCGGCAGGGAAGTATGGAAATTATCAAGGCAATTTTGTTTGGGATTGTGGAGGGGATCACCGAGTGGCTGCCGATCAGCAGCACAGGTCACATGATCCTGCTGGATGAATTTGTGAAACTGGATGTCAGCGAAAGCTTTTACAGTATGTTTCAGGTGGTCATCCAGCTCGGTGCGATACTGGCGGTGGTCGTGCTGTTCTGGAAGGACTTTTTTCCGTTTGGAAGAAAGGATAATCCAAAGCCTCTGGGTGGCAGAGGACTTGCAGCCTGGGTGAAAAAGGATAGGCTGAATCTCTGGGGAAAAATCCTGGCGGCTTGTGTCCCGGCTGCAGTGGTAGGCGTATTGTTCAACGAAACTTTCGAGGCATTGTTTTACAACTACTGGTGTGTGGCGCTGGCGCTGATTATCTTTGGCGTAGCGTTCTTGGTGATCGAGGATAACAGCAAAGGAAAAACGCCGAAGGTGTGCAGTCTGGAAGAACTGTCGTATCGGACGGCGCTCCTGATCGGCGTCTTTCAGCTGATCGCTGCAATTTTTCCGGGCACCTCCCGCTCCGGCGCTACGATCGTCGGGGCTCTGCTGCTGGGAGTATCCAGAGTAACTGCCGCGGAATTTACGTTTTTCCTGGCGATCCCGGTGATGTTCGGAGCGTCTCTGTTAAAGCTGATGCAGTTTGGTTTTTCCTTTACTTCGTCGGAGCTTGTGATCCTCGGAGTCGGAATGGCTGTGGCATTTGTTGTGTCTGTTCTTGTGATCCGTTTCTTGATGGGATACATAAAAAAGCACGATTTTAAGGTGTTCGGCTGGTACCGGATCGTTCTGGGACTTCTGGTGCTGTTCTATTTCATTGTGCTGCGGTGAGATTATTGATGCGCCGCAGCTTGCTGCGGGGTTTTTGACTTCCGGCGGCACACGGTCCGTATCGGCCGAAACGAAATGCAGTGCCCGGCGGACGATGCGTGATGCATAGGTCTGCCGGGCGCTGTTTTTGTTATCGGTTGAGCCAGAAGACTCCGAAGTTCAGATAAGCCGCGTAGATCAGCCAGACGGCATAGGGCAATAAGAGCCAGGCGGACAGGGAGCGGATCCTGCCAAAATTCTGAATGGTCAGGAGAACCAGCGCCAGAAGAAGCAGGAGCCAGAAAAAGGCTGTCAGGAAATACCCCAGGTTGAAAAAGATCAGCGGCCAGAAAAAGTTTACGGCCAGCTGGACACCATACAGGATAAGGGCCTGCTTCCTGCCCGGGGAACTACTTGTGACGATCAGATAAGCGGCCGTTCCCATCAGCAGATAGAGAAGGATCCAGGCAATGGGAAAGACAGCCGGAGGCGGCGAGAACGGCGGCTTTTCCAGACCGATATAAGTTTCCATGCTGTCCCGGATCAGAAAACCTGCCAGTCCGCCGACAGCGAGAGGGATTGCGAGCTGAATGAGGAGCGGTTTCCATTGTATTTTCATTTACAGCGCCTCCTTGGTGCAGTTTTCTATAGTATATGAAAGATCGGAGGGATTATTCTGCGGTGAGCAGTTCATCTTGACCGTTGACTGGCTCAGCTGGATTTACTATCCAGGATAAAATATAGTCCTGAGAAGTGTTTTATATTGATTTGCAGAATTTCCTTTTTTAGAGTATAATTTTTTTCTTTTGTGCTGTTTCCACCCCATAATTCGTTGGCACTATCCAGCAGTAGAGTGACCTGCGTATTTTGGGGAAGTGCTATGTTATAGTCATATAAATCCATTTCGTCAAAATTAAGCACAGTTAATATTTTTTGATTCGCGGTCTTTCTTATAAAGGCATATACAGCATATTTAGAATTTTGACAGTCCAACCACTCGAATCCACCTTGTTCATAGTCTTTCTCATAAAATGCCGGATACTGAGCATAAATATAATTCAATTCGCGCATAAAGCGATAAAACTTTTCGTGCTGCGGATATGCAAGCAGTTCCCAATCTAGTGACCTTTTCTCGTCCCATTCTCGGAACATACCAATTTCATTTCCCATAAAGTTCAATTTCTTGCCGGGATGGGCATACATATACATATACAGCAGGCGGGCTTGTGCAAATTTTTCTTCGTATGTATCGCCATTCATTTTTTGAACAGTAGACGCTTTCCCATGCACTACTTCATCGTGGGATAATGGAAGTAAATAGTGTTCATGATAGAAGTACATCATGGAAAAAGTCAACTTGTCGCATTGCTTTTTCCTTTCCTGCGCCGGAGCCTGCATATAAGACAATGTATCATTCATCCAGCCCAAATCCCATTTATAGTCGAACCCTAATCCTCCGTCATTTACCGAGGCTGTGACACCGGGATAGACAGAGGAATCCTCGGCAATCAGGATTGCATTGGGACATCTTTGCTTCAGACCGGCGTTCATTGTTTGGATAAAACGGATAGCCGCTTGATTTTCACCACGTTCCTTCATTCCCTGCCAGTAAATCAAATTGCTTACTGCGTCAACCCGCAGCCCGTCAAAATGAAATTCTTTCAGCCAGTAATACGCGGACGACTGCAAAAAACTTCTGACTTCACCTCTGGAGTGCATGAAGTTACAGCTCCCCCATTCATTGAAGCCCACATCGCTATGCGGATATTCATAGAGCGCAGTTCCGTCATATTTCAGCAGCGCAAAATCATTTAGTGCGAAATGGACGGGAAGGTACTCGTTCAAGGGCATAAGTTCTACGAAGTTATAGTGATTCTCTACTAAGTACGGTATAAGCAAATTGGCAAGCTCACGATAGTTGTAGAAACGCTCTGCCTCGTTTTCCGACTTCTTCCATGAGCCAGCATGGATTTCGTAAATATTAAGTGGCCGGTGTTCTGTATTCTGCTGCCGTCTTAAATAAGGCTTATCAGAGAATTTGTAATTTGATAAATCATAAATAATCGACGCCGTTTCCGGGCGCAAATCAGAGTAAAATGCGTAAGGGTCACAATGATCTAAAGAATTTCCATTCTTATCGTAAATCCGATATTTATACTTCATGCCTTGACCGGCATTTTCAACATGACACTCCCAGAAATTTCCGTCATATACCTTTTTCATCGGCGTTTCCTGCCATTGGTTAAAATCCCCTATGACCGAAATCTGAAACGCATTCGGGGCGAATGTGCGAAAAACAACGCCATTCCCCTCTAAGTGCGCTCCTAAATAAACGTAGGCTTCAAATTCTTGCCCTGTGTAAAATCCGTAAAAATCCACGATGTACCTCCTTTGAAAAATAGACATCAGTTGTTTTTTATATTATACTATGGGTTAAAGAAAGGCAGAAACCGTCAATCCTTTCAATGCGTTGGAAAAACGACAAATCGAGAAAATAGTCGGGCATAAGGGGAAAATTATCATGGATATAAGGATTGCGAAAACCAAAAAGGGCATAATTAACGCCTTTTTAGAACTTCGCTCCAAAAAGGCGATTGAAAAAATAACAGTAAAGGAATTATGTGAGAAAACAGAAATCAATAAATCTACTTTCTACACCCACTTCAAGGATATTTATGATTTATCAGAATATCTGGAAACGCAGATTGCCAACGAAGTTGTTTCCAGTTTGCAACATCCCGAATACCTGTTTTCAAAGCCTGATATTTTTATCAGGGAATTGTCTTACGCTTATACAGCGCAGGAAAACTTAATACACACGCTTTTCTCTGGCAGTCGAGCGAATATGCTGTTAGTCCGGATTGAGGACAGCTTGAAAGAAATCATTTTCTCATTACGCCCTGATTACAAGGATAACATTACAGCAAATGTGCTGTTCACTCTTTCCATATACGGCGGCTTTTATGCTTTTGAAAATTGCCGCAGTTTTGGAGAAGATTCCGTGATTGATGTTTTGTCGGAAATCAATCAAAAGATCATGGAATTGCTTCAATAGCATCTATATAAAGAAAAGGCAGGGAAGAAAATCATGGCTGATTTTATCAGATTTAAACAGAATGTCATTGATATGTTGCAGGAGCAGCAGGAAAAACTTGGCTATCAGCGGGAGACCGTCCGTCTTTACTATCCTCTGGAGTCTCTCAACCATCTTCTGGGTGTCTCTGAGGGCAGAGAAGAAATGAGAAATCTGCTGAAGAAATTCCGGGAGCAGACTCCGGAACTCGGAGCGCTGCGTTTTTCGGAAAAGGCGGAACGGTTCTGTATCATTGTTCCGCCGGAAGGAGCAGAGTATGTCCACCGCGAGGTTCCGCAGAATCTGTTCCTGAGAGGACTGCTGGATCTGGTTTCTGATCACGGGACGACCCTGGAACAGGTGCGGGCTTATTTTCAAAGCAGTTCCGACCATGTGGAGGAACGACGGATGGAGGAAGAATTTGATCTTCTGCTGTATTTTCCCGCCGGTGTCCCGGACAGCTATTATTACTGTCTGAAACAGGAAGGCAGTCATATACTTTACCACAGATTTACGAGGGAAGATTATCTGAGTTTCGGGTTCCGCGAAAGTGACAGACCGAACAGCTGAACTGTAACCAAAAGGCTCGGAAAAAAGAAAAAACCTGTTGACAGATTTTGGGTTATCAGGTATTCTAAATCTGTATGGGAGAATACTGTACTTACAGAGTTTCCATGCAAATATTCCTGAACATTGTAGAAAGGCAGATGTTCAGGCGCTGAATTGCCGGGTAAAGCCGGCTGGCAACTTGTGTTGCCTTATTGATTGAGCGGAGTGCTCTCTTTTTTATAAGTTGGTCACTTTATAACCAGTGCGTGGAAGGCGTACATCAACTTGTGAAATAATCAATAAGAGTAGTAAAAGTAATAATATTTGCTATATAGACTCTGATATTGTATTTTCCTGTGAGAAGACAGAATATGTTTTGGCTGGATCAAGACGTTTTGCCGGGATGCAGTGTCCGTATGCCGTGGAGGTATGCGGAAAATTTCAGGAAATGTTAGGACGCAAGTGATGGAAAATTTCATCGCCTGCGTCTTTTTTTGTGCGATACACCCGGCAAGCGGCTGCCGTGCTTGCACGAGCAGGCATTTGCAGGGTAACGGACAGCGAGCAGCGTATGCTGTGAGCTGGTCGTGCGATACACCCGGCAAGCGATTGCCGATGAATATAAAGTGCGGAGCATTCAGAATACGGGAAAGAAACGATGCAGCAGGAGGAAGAGATATGGGGCAGAAGCTGAAACTGTACGGATTTAATAATCTGACGAAGGCCTTAAGCTTTAATATTTACGATGTATGTTATGCAAAAACGCCGAGGGAGCAGAAGGATTATATCGCCTATATCGACGAACAGTATAATTCAGAACGTCTGACACAGATCCTGACGGATCTGACGGAAATGATCGGGGCGACGGTCCTGAACATCTCCAGTCAGGATTATGAACCTCAGGGCGCATCGGTGACGCTGCTGATCGCGGAAGGTCCTTTGGAACACGCAAAGGGGGAGACGCAGGTGGCACATCTGGACAAGAGTCATGTGACTGTACACACGTATCCGGAGTACCATCCGGATACCTGCCTTGCCACCTTCCGTGTAGATATCGATGTGGCGACCTGCGGCGAGATCACGCCGCTGTCTACGCTGGATTATCTGATCGGCTCCTTTGATTCGGACATCATCACGATGGATTACCGGGTCCGCGGCTTTACCAGAGATGTCAATGGCAAAAAACTGTTTATGGATCATCCGGTGACATCGATTCAGGATTATATCGCGAAAGACACACTTCTCCGCTATGATGCGGTGGATATCAATGTCTATGAGGCCAATCTTTTTCACACGAAAATGATGCTCAAGGAGATTGACCTGCAGAATTATCTGTTTAACACAGACGTCTATGAACTTCCGCCCCGTGTGCGGCTGGATATCATGGATAACCTTCGCCGAGAGATGATCGAGATTTTCAGCGGCAGAAGCATTTACTGAGAGGAGAAGAGAATTATGAAAGAACTGGTTCAGGGACG
>DXEK01000027.1 GCA_019115005.1 Candidatus Fusicatenibacter merdavium
CAGGTAGATTCCAGCATCGGCGGAAAGACCGGGGTGGATTTTGACCAGTATAAAAATATGGTCGGAGCTTTTCATCATCCCCGGCTGGTCTATATGAATATGTCTGTGCTGAAAACGCTTCCAGGCGACCAGTTCGCCTGCGGTATGGGCGAGGTGTTGAAGACAGGTCTGATCCGCGATGAAAAATTTTACGACTGGACCATCAACCATATGGGAGAGATTATGGATCGCATCCCTGCAGTGCTGACAAAGATGATCCAGAGGTGTTGCGATATTAAGCGGGTCGTGGTAGAACACGACCCGAAAGAACAGGGAGAGCGCGCGGTGCTCAATCTGGGACACACGATCGGACATGCAATTGAGAAACTGAAGGAGTTTCAGCTTGGCCACGGACAGTGTGTCGCCCTTGGAACGGTGGCGGCTGCCTATATCTCTTTCCGGAGAGGATATCTGTCCACGGAGGAATTTTATGAGATCCGTGATATGAATGTGGGTTTTGATCTGCCGATTACATTTACCGGCCTGGATCCGGAAAGGATACTGGCGGCGACAAAATCGGATAAAAAGATGGAAAACGGTACGGTGAAGTTTGTACTGCTGCAGTCTCTTGGCCACGCGGTGGTTGACCACACGGTGACAGATCAGGAGATGCTGGAAGCGATCAATTTTATCAACGGAGACCGGATCGATGAGGAGTAAAAGAAATTCCGGTGTGTTTTATCTTGTCGGCGTTGTGCTTGCGGTATTTCTGTTTTGGCTGGATCAGTGGACAAAACAGCTTGCCGTGGCTCATCTGAAGGGACGGGAGGATATTTCTCTGATCCCGGGTGCGCTGAAACTGCATTATCTGGAGAATCATGGAGCTGCTTTCGGGATCCTGCAGAACCAGCAGTGGCTGTTCGCTGTGCTGACGGTCGTTATTCTTGCGGCGGTGATCTATGTGATCGTCCGTATGCCGAAAACGCATCATTACCTTCCGGTATTTCTGTTGTGTTTTGTGCTGATTGCCGGCGCTCTCGGAAACTTTTATGACCGTATCGTGAATCATTACGTGGTAGATTTTATTTATTTTTGTCTGATTGATTTTCCGATTTTCAATCTGGCGGATATTTATGTGACATGTTCTCTGTTTGTTTTCCTGCTGTTCTTTCTTATTCTTTACAAAGAGGAAGACTTTCAGTTTTTAAAACTTGGCTGAAATAAAAATGAAACCAGACGCCCCGCAGCGGGCTGCAGGTCAGTGGTTCTGCAGTTCCCTGCGGGGTCTTTGACGCTGTTGGAATACTTATACCGGAAAAGGAGTTATATGGAGGAATTACTTGTTTATGAAGTTGGCGACGGGGAGGGAAACTGTCGGATTGACCGCTATCTGTCGGAACAGATGGAGGGAAATTCTAGGTCCTTCGTCCAGAAATTACTGAAAGACGGAAAAGTCAGTATTTCCGGAAAATCTGTAAAAGCCAGTTATAAAGTACAGCCCGGGGACCGTATCGAAGCCCGGGTTCCGGAACCGGAGGAACTGGAGATCCTGCCGGAGGATATCCCGCTGGATATTCTGTATGAGGACGAGGATCTTCTGATCGTCAACAAGCCGAAAGGAATGGTCGTACACCCATCCGCCGGCCATTACAGTCATACGCTGGTCAACGCGGTCTTGTATCACTGCCAGGGACAATTATCCGGGATCAACGGTGTTCTCCGTCCGGGGATCGTTCACCGGATCGATATGGATACGACAGGAGCCCTTGTCGTGTGCAAAAATGACGCCAGCCATCAGAAACTCGCGGAGCAGCTTGCGGTGCATGCGATTACAAGAAGATACCGGGCGCTGGTTCACGGAAATCTTAAAGAAGATACGGGGACTGTGACCGGGGCGATCGGCCGCCATCCCACCGACCGCAAAAAGATGGCGATCAATGAAAAAAACGGAAAGCCGGCGGTCACTCATTATCGGGTGCTGGAACGATTTGGAAGTTATACGTATATTGAATGTGAGCTGGAGACTGGGCGCACCCATCAGATCCGTGTCCATATGGCGTCCATCGGGCATCCGTTGGTCGGTGACACCGTTTACGGTCCGAAGAAATGCCCGTTTCCCAGACTCCAGGGACAGACGCTTCACGCAATGGTGCTCGGATTTCAGCATCCAAGGACCGGAGAGTATCTGGAAGCGACTGCGCCGCTGCCAGAATATTTTGAAAAACTTTTATCTGAATTGTCGCATAATTCCTAAATTTGCTCTGTACTTTTGGCCAAAATTGTAGTATACTTATGGATAACAAAAGAAAGTAACAGTTAGAATGCTGAACAGTTACAAAAATCTGTCGAATAAGCCGTAGTTGTTTTCGCTATATCGACAGCAAAGTAAGATAGAAGGGAGCGGTATTTATGAAGACAATTATTACGATTGGCCGTGAGTATGGCAGTGCAGGACACTCCATCGGAAAGATTCTGGCAGATGATTTGGGAATCCCGTACTATGACAAAGAACTTCTGGAGCGTGCGGCGAAAGACAGCGGACTCTGTCAAGAACTGTTTGAGAATCATGATGAGAAACCGACGAACAGTTTTCTGTATTCTTTGGTAATGGATACATATTCCTTCGGCTACGGTTCCACGGTTGTGGATATGCCGCTGAACCAGAAAGTGTTTCTCGCACAGTTTGACAGCATCAAAAAGATCGCTCAGGACGGTCCGTGTGTGATCGTCGGACGGTGTGCAGATTATGCACTGGAGGAGTTCCCGAATGTTCTCAGCGTTTTTATCCGCGCGAATATGAAAGACCGTGTTCGTCGTATTGCAAGGTTGTATGATCTGACAGATGCGAAGGCGAAGGATAAGATCACGAAAATCGATAAGCAGCGTTCCAGCTATTATAATTACTATACCAGCAAGAAATGGGGAGATGTTGCCAGTTATGATCTGTGCCTGAACAGCAGTGTCTTCGGCATCAATGGAACGGTGGAGATGCTGAAACGCGCGATCGAGGAAAAAGAAGCGGAGATCCATCCCATATTCAATGTTGCCAAAAAGACCGAATAGTTGCTGAAAAGTTTGAGAAAAGTTTTAACCCCGGAAGATATGTCTTCCGGGGTTATTTGCGTAAAGAGGATCTGCAAAAACATATTGGAAAAATGATAGAAATACGGTATAATATCCATCAACGGCAAACAGACGTCAGAAAAGGAAAATGGTGGGAGTATTATGACAGCAAACACAGAGGGAACGAGATATCTGAAACTGGTGACAGAAAAGCTGAAAAACCGGCTGGAGGAACTGAATCAGCGGATTGCTGAGGGGCAGAAGGACATCGAGAGCATGCATGAGTACTACTGGGAAAATTATGCGGAGATGGATCAGTACGGTTATGAAGAATTTGACAATCAGCAGGCCCTGCTCCATCAGGTCAATGCCAATCAGGAAAATCTGAAAATGAAACGGCGGCTGGAACGTATGATGGATGCGCCATTTTTCGGAAGAGTAGACTTTCTCTACGAGGGGGAGGAGGAAGCTGAGAAATTTTATATCGGGATCGGAAATTTTGCGGAAAAAGCAGGGATGGTCCCGATGATCTATGACTGGCGCGCACCGGTCAGCGGTCTGTTTTACGACTATGACAAAGGGCCGGCCTCTTATCAGGCGCCTGCCGGTCAGATGGACGGGGAGATTCTCTCCAAATGGCAGTATAAGATCCGCGGTGGGAAGATGATATACGAATTTGAGAGCGACGTAAAGATCGATGACGAGATCCTGAAGCAGGAATTGGGAAGCAACGGCGATGTCCAGTTGAAAAATATCGTGCGCACAATC
>DXEK01000028.1 GCA_019115005.1 Candidatus Fusicatenibacter merdavium
ACACACAATCAGTTCACCGCTTCTTATCACAGGCAAATGTAAAAATGCAATGATAATGCAATCCAGAGGCACCGGTGCCGGAAAAGCCCGTAAATAAAGGCTTTCTGGCCCACCGCCGACTATTCAAACTCAATCGTCCCCGGCGGCTTACTCGTGCAGTCATACACTACGCGATTCACGCCCTTCACCTCGTTCACGATCCTGTTCGTCACCTTATGAAGCACCTCCCACGGGATCTCCGCGGCCTCCGCCGTCATAAAGTCGCTGGTCGTAACTGCCCGAAGCGCAACGGCGTAATCGTAGGTTCTCTCATCGCCCATAACGCCGACGGAACGCATATTCGTCAGCGCTGCAAAATACTGTCCCAGTCCTTTGTCACAGCCTGCTTTCGCGATCTCCTCGCGGTAGATCGCATCTGCATCCTGAACGATCTTCACTTTCTCTTCCGTCACTTCTCCGATGATCCGGATGCCAAGTCCCGGACCCGGGAACGGCTGACGGCTCACCAGATATTCCGGAATGCCGAGCTCCCGGCCTGCGGCGCGGACTTCGTCTTTGAACAGCAGGCGCAGCGGTTCGACGATCTCTTTGAAATCTACGTAATCCGGCAGACCTCCCACGTTGTGATGGGATTTGATGGTCGCAGACTTTCCAAGTCCGGACTCAATGACGTCCGGATAAATCGTTCCCTGTACCAGGAAGTCCACCGCTCCGATCTTCTTCGCCTCTTCCTCGAAGACGCGGATAAATTCTTCGCCGATGATCTTTCTCTTTTCTTCCGGTTCGGTAACGCCTTTCAGCTTGTCATAAAATCTCTGCTGTGCGTTGACGCGGATAAAGTTCAGGTCGTATGGGCCTTCCGGGCCAAAGACTGCCTCCACTTCGTCTCCTTCATTTTTTCTCAGCAGACCGTGATCCACAAACACGCAGGTCAGCTGTTTGCCGATGGCTTTCGCCAGAAGAACCGCTGCCACAGAGGAATCTACTCCGCCGGAAAGCGCACACAGCACTTTTCCGTTTCCGATCTTTTCACGCATCTGTGCAATGGTGGACTCCACGAAAGAATCCATACGCCAGCTTCCTGTGCAGCCGCACACCTGGTATACGAAGTTGGAAAGCATTTTCTTGCCTTCCTGTGTATGCATAACCTCCGGATGGAACTGTGTCGCATACAGTTTTCTCTCCGGACACTCCATCGCCGCCACCGGACATACCGGAGTCGATGCGGTGATACGGAATCCTTCCGGCGCCTGGGAAATATAGTCGGTGTGACTCATCCAGCAGATGGTCTTTCTCTCCACATTCTGGAAGAGAACAGAAGACGCTTCTGTGTCCACCTCTGTCTTTCCATATTCGCTGACCGGCGCAGTCTCCACTTTTCCGCCCAGAAGATATGCCATCAACTGAGAGCCGTAGCAAATGCCCAGGATCGGGATGCCCAGGTCAAAAATCTCAGCGCTGCATCTCGGAGAATCTTCTCCGTATACGCTGTTCGGACCGCCGGTAAAGATGATTCCCTTTGGATTCATCTCGCGGATCTTGTCCAGCGGCAGCGTGTACGGATGTACTTCCGCATACACGTTACATTCACGGACACGGCGCGCAATCAGCTGATTGTACTGACCGCCGAAGTCCAGAACGATGATCATTTCTCGCTCCACGTTTGTTCCTCCTGTATTTTTACTTAACGTTATTCAACCGCCGTTTCAAATGCTATAAAATTCTGTGATCTGTAAAATACGGCAGTTTTCACTATCATATCGATTATAAAAGATTTCCCGTGCCTTGGCAAGTATCTGTATAAATTTCATGATATTCCCGGTAACAATTCAGCCGGGTCTGTGCTTTTCCTGCACAGGCCCGGCTGAACCGAAAAAATAACGTTCCATGATTTATGATTCTGCGAAAGCAAATCCCAAATCCGTCATATATGCAGCAGCCGCCAGTGTGTACACTTTTTACACTGCAAATGCTTTCTTCTGCCATTTTCCCCTCAGGTATCTTATAAGGAAGCATACCGCCCGGACCGCCCAGTCGATGGTCATGGCCACCCACACGCCAAATACGCCCAGATGGAAGACAAGTCCCAGCACATAACTGAAGCCGATCCGGAACACCCACATGGAGAAGATGGACAGCACCATACAGAAAGTCACATCGTTGGAGGCCCGCAGTGTGTTTGGCAGCGAGAATGAAAGCGGCCAGATCAGCATGGTACAGATCCCATGGTATGCCAGGATTTGTTTCGCCATCTTGGTTGCCTCCTCCGAAAGGCTATAGATGTCCAGGACCAAAGGCATGAGAAGGATCACTGCAATACAGGAAACCACCAGTCCGGCATAGATGATTTTCATCAGTTTCTTCGTATAGTACCGCACCTGCTGAAATTCATTGGCTCCTACGCACTGTGCACATACGGTCAAAATCGCATTGCCCATCGCGGTTCCGGGAAGTGTCTGAAAGACAGCGATCGTATTGGATACGGCGTTCGCTGCGATGGCCGCCGTTCCGAACTGGGTGACAAGGCTGAGCACCAGAATCTTGCCGAGCTGAAACATGCTGTTTTCCAGCCCGTTGGGTACCCCGATCCCCAAGATCTTTTTCAGAGTCGGCCAGTGCAGTTTCCAGACCATCGGCCGCGACAGATGGAGCACGTGATCCGTTCCTCGCGCCCGGATCAGGATCGCCACAGCTGCAAAAATCCGCGAGATCAGCGTGGGGATCGCTGCGCCTTCCACACCGAAATGGAGACCATACAGCAGAATGCCATTTCCGATGATATTGATCACATTCATGAGCAGGGACATTTTCATTGGTGTCTTGGAATCTCCCTGCGCCCGGAAAATCGCCGCTCCGGCATTGTACAGAGAAATAAACGGAATAGACGCCGATACGATCAGAAAATATGTATTACAGTTATTCCAAACGTCCTGCTCAATGTGTCCAAACACCACATTCAGAATAAAAGTCCGGAGCAGATACATCAGGATCATGACTACCACAGACAGCCCGAAAGTTGCCAGCACCAGCTGGTCTGCGGCTTTGCAGGCCTGCTCCGGGCGCTTCTTTCCCAGATACTGCCCGCAGACCACCGCGCCGCCGGTGGCGAGTGCCGTAAATATGTTGATCAGCAGGACAAAGATCGTATCTACCAGAGAGACGCCAGACACCGCAGCTTCGCCGACACTGGATACCATAATAGAATCCGCCATACCTACCGTGATCGCCAGCAGCTGCTCCACCAGCAGCGGAAGGATCAAACGCTTCAGATCCTGATTGGAAAAAAGGTAATTTCCCTGCTTCTGTGTACTTTGTGTTTTCATTTTTTCCCCCTCGTCTGTAACATCCAACGAAAATGTCCGGGTATCTCCTATATCTATATCTGCATCCGTGTCCATTCTCCCGGAGCGTTAGAAAATTGCCTGGAATCACTCAGCCGGCTGAACTGTTCCAATGGATTTCAAATATGCTCTAACGCCAATATTAAAACCACTGTAAAAAGAATGCAAGCATTTTGTTAATTTTTCAGAAGAAATTGTTACAATTCAGTCAAGTCTGCGCATTTACTGCGCAGACCGTGTGAAAGCATAGTGCCTGTGAACATCCACCCCATCGCGAAGCGATTCTCAATGGCTGGATGCCGGTTACAGTTCAGCTGGCTGAACTGTAACCGATTTTTCCATCAAACGCCTTGTTTTGTTTGACAGCACGATTGCCATTTTTACGTTTTATGATAAAAAATACATTCCATTCTTCCCTGATTTCTGGTATTCTATAATACTGGAAGAAATCGAAAAATCCCGTTCCGTCAGGTTTTTGTATCTTCTGTACAATTAAGAAATCATAATGCCCGGGAGGAAATCATGAATTCAGATCCACAATCTCAGCAATGTGTCGCTATCACGGAAAATTTTCGTCTGGAGCACAAATGCTCCTCGCTTCCGTCCTTATCCAGCTACCATTACCACGACGGATGTGAAGTTTACCTTTTTCTTGACGGCAGCGGCATGCTCTATTCGGAGTCCGGAGCCTTCCGCCTGAAGCGCGGAGATCTTTTTATCTTTCGCCCGGATGAACTGCACTGTGCGCAGCCGATCTCCGACACAATCTCTCCCTATGAACGTTTTACACTCCATATCAAAGAATCTTTTATCCGTTCTCTCTCCAGCGCTCAGACAGACCTTGCCCGATGTTTTTTTGACAGACCCTTGGGCACACAGAATTATCTCCACCTGGAGGAGCGGGAACTTCGGGAGATTCTCATACTCCTATTCCGGATCGACCGCTGCACACCGGACGGCGTCTATGGCAATGACCTCCGCCTGATCCTGGCATTCACCGAATTCCTGATCCGCCTGAACCGGAAATTCATGACTGCAGGCGAAAATCCTGACGATCTCATGCCGCGTCTGATCAAAGAGACCATGCGCTACATAGACAGCCATCTGACTGAAGAACTGCATCTTCAGAATCTCTCCGCCTGTCTCCGGCGCAACGGCGCTTACATCAGCCGGCGGTTTAAGGAAGAGACGGGGATCACGCTCCGTCAGTACCTGATCTGCAAGCGGGTCATTCTCGCCAAGAAACTGCTCCGTGAAAATTACAGTCTCACGGACGCCTGCACACAGTCCGGTTTTCACGATTACTCCAACTTCAACCGGACCTTCACACGTCAGGTGGGCTGTTCTCCCAGCCATTATCAGAAAACCTGCCGGTCCAAAGACTGCGGTTTCCATTTTTCTGTCAATATATAAAATATGTTTTTCACTCAGGCTGCATAAGAACCATCAAGTACTGCCGCGGAACATATCTGCAGCCCCGTTTATTGCAACAGTTCGGCCTTCTGAACTGTTACCATTATTCGATGCTCTTCACCAGCAAGAGGGACTGCATCGGCCTGAGATCGTCGGATTTCAGTTCATTCAGCGCCCGGATCTCATCGGTGGTCGTGTAAAATTTCTTTGCGATATCCCACAGAGTATCGCCGTTTTGAACCATATAGCAGACGATCCCGGGCATATTCTGCAGTTTTTCCCGGTCCAGCGGATTTTCCTGAACGTACTGCATCACATCCTCTCTCTGTCGGTCCAGGACGATCGCATTCAGATTGATGACTGCCTTGACTTCGATTTCGTTGCTGTCCAGCATCGTGGCCGAGAGCTGTTCCAGATCCGTGCGCAGATAGTATCTGCATTCTTTATGAATCCCTTCCGCCTCGATCTCATGAGTAAACGGGATCGCCGCCTCCGCCGCGTAAAACGGCATGTCGTCGTCGCTGACTATGTACAGGATCCTCAGTTCAACGATTCCCTGGACCCGGATCCCGTTCTCCACGACCTTCACCTCGTCCAGGCGTACCTTGCCGTCGCTGTGGCAGATCTGAAGCACACGGTTCTGGGGAGCGCTGATCCCGATCTTATCGCTGACCCTGCACTTGGAATAATTGCGGATCAACAGACTCTCCAGAATCTCCTCCTGATTGACGGGCACACAGTCCAGTTTGGGGGTGTACACATCCTGGAGAAGGGAAAGCATCTCCTCCTGGTAGAGTTTCATATCCAGTTCCAGCACCGCGTCTGCCTGGAGCATCCGTTCCTCGCCGTCCGCATCCGGCTGGATCTCCACATTCGCCTGAATCATTGTGGATTCTATGTTCGGTATCATATCCGCCGTACAGCCGGAGCACTCCACTTCACCGGAAAACGGGATCGCCTGCTCCACCCACTGCAGCGGCTGTTCTCCATCGTCTCCCGCATACAAGCAAAAGAGAAACAGTTCTCCCTTCGCAGCGATCTTATTCTCGTCCGGGCGCAGTTCCAGACCTCGCACCTCTATATCCTTCCAGAGGATCTCGTGAATGTTGGGTTTGTTGGACGCCAATGTCACAGTCTCTTTGATCCGCAGAGTATCTTTTTTCTGCACTCCCAGTTCCAGCGCCCGGATCTCCTTCTTTTTCATAGAGATGCCTTCTCCGTCCCGCAGATCGATCGGAATCGGAATGTCCCTCAGCTCCTCGATCGAGGTATAGAAAGTCACCACCGACCGGATATTCAGCTTTCTGGAATTGATCTTATGGATCGTCAGATCCTCAAGATCCCATTTCAGGCAGACTTTATCCCCGCCTGTCAGTCCGTCCAGATGGATCGTCTCATCGATAGGAAGCTCTCCGCCGAGACTGTGGACCCGCCGGCCGCCATCGTCCGCCACATACAGCAGATGGAACATCAGATTTCCGAATACTCTCGCTTTCCCTTCCGACACCTGCACGTCGGAAATCTCTACCTCGCCTTTCTTCTGGATCATCCGTCCCACATCCGGCTTCGCGTCCGGCACATTGAAATCCTCGTCGAACGTCACCTGGGAAACCGCTTCGCTTTTCCTGCACATCTGATGCAGATTTCTCTTCACTAATTCCATGACTCTCCGCTCCTTTCTATCCTTCAAAAACCACACTGGCATTTTCCCTGGCCTCCAGCTTCAGAACAATGGTCGGACAGGAACTATCCCCCTTCTGTTCCTCCCTGGTCGCCGGTCCCTCCAGTGTCGTCTGCACATGAACGACCTGACCGGTCGCGTACAGGCTTTCTACGCGGATGCTGTAGCCGCCGCTGTTCTGAAGCCCGTAGCTTTTCATCAGATACAGAAACCCGCCGCTCTCATACGCCAGCGCAAATGGCTCCTGCCCCTGTTTCTCCAGTACTTTCTCCACTTCCTCCGGGATCTCATCGCTCCCGAGCACGGTATAATCCACCTCTTTTGCCTCGCCTTCCGACACATCGACAATCCTGCATCCGATCAGCGCTGAAACAAGAATACAAAAACCCAGTAAACAGATTGCCCATCGCCTCATACTCCTGTCATCCTGTCTTTTTTTACAACGTCCGGCCGGCGCAGGCTCTGTCCCCGGCAGCACAGGCCAGACGTCTGGCTCTTGTTATTTATTTTATGCTCTGATTTTTAAAATATGTTGCATCCTGGAGACAAATTACATATACTATTAGAAGAATATGGTGCTGCGTGCCAAAATCAAATTATTACATAAGAAAAGGAGATTATTTCTGTGATTCGCTTTATCATTACCGTCTGTTTCGTGATCCTTTATCTGATCGTGACAATACCGGTGCTCTTTGCGATCTGGCTGATCGGTCTTCGTAAGCCGCAGATCCGCGACAAGGTTGCAAGAATCATGATCCGCTGGGCTTTTTCCACGATCCTGAAGATCGACGGCACTACAATCACAGCCATCGGACGTGAACGGATCCCCCGCGATCAGGCTGTCCTATACATTGGAAATCACCGCAGTTTTTTTGACATTCTGCTGACCTATGTATTGGTTCCCGATCTGACCGGATTCGTCGCCAAAAAGGAACTGTCAAAATTCCCGGTATTCAAAGTATGGATGAAGTACATCCACTGCCTGTTTCTCGACCGCACCAACATAAAAGAAGGGCTCAAGATGATCCTGGAAGGCGCGGAGAAGATCAAAAACGGCATCTCGATCTTTATTTTCCCGGAAGGGACTCGAAGCCACGGAGAGGATGAACTGGACATGCTGGAATTCCACAACGGGTCGCTGAAAATGGCTTCCAAAGCCAACTGCCCGATCATCCCGGTCGCGCTTCTCAACACGAGAAACATCTTTGAGGCGCACTTCCCGAAGATCCGTAAAACCCATGTGGTCATCGAGTTCGGAGAACCGATCCTGCTCTCGGAGCTTTCAAAAGAAGACAAAAAGAACATTGGTTCCTACACCCAGGAACAGCTGAAAAAAATGTTGAAAAAAAATAAACCGCTGGTTTGACAACCAAACCAGACGGTTTTTTCTTTTCTCCGAGATTCTGTTTACTGTTGATCGGAAACATGCTCCAGCCACTCCACGATCTTTCCATATTCCATAAAGTGGGACGCCTTGACCAAAATCGTATCGCCTTTCTGCAGAAGTCCCGGGAGCTTCTCAAGCAGTGCATCCCGGTCGGCAAAATGTGCCACTTCCATCTCCGGGTTTGCCGCATGGGCCGCCTCTGCCATCGCCTCGCTCAAAGGTCCGGCGCAGTACAGCGCGTCAATCCCGCACCCTCCGGCAAAACTTCCCACCTGGCGGTGAAGTTCTCTTTCCTCAGTGCCAAGTTCACCCATATCCCCGAGCACAGCCACTCTCCTGCCCGGTCCGTCCTTCAGCACATTCAGGGACGCCTTCATGGAAACGGGATTGGCGTTATAGCAGTCATCGATCACCGTATAATTTTCTGTTTCAATAATATGAAATCTTCCAGCCACCGGCTCCAGGCTCTCGATTCCCTCCCGGATCTCCTCCAGCGTCAGGCCGTAAATCTGTCCCACCGCCGCGCCTGCCAGCGCATTGTATACCATATGACTGCCCGGCATCGGGATCTGAACGGAAAGCGACCCCTGCGGCGTGTGCAGTGTACAGCGGATACCGCGAAAGCCCTGCGGCTCGATCTGATCCGCGTAATATTCATTGCCGCTGTCCAGCCCGAACCGGACGGGGCGGATCCCCCGCACCTCCTGTACCGTAGCCAGCTTATCGTCGTCCCCGTTCAGAACGATATGACCATTCTCCCGCAGATAATCAAAGATCTCCGTCTTCGCCCGTAGGATCCCGTCCCGGTCCTTCAGATTTTCCAGATGACACCAGCCGATGTTCGTCAGAACCGCTGTGTCCGGCCGCGCAATCTTGGCCAGCCGGTGCATCTCCCCGAAATCACTGATCCCCATCTCCAGGACAGCGATCTCATCGTCATCCCGCAGGCGGAACACTGTCAAGGGAAGTCCGAGTTCATTGTTAAAATTTCCTTCCGTTTTCAGCGTGCGGTATCTCTGAGAGAGGATCGATGCGATCATTTCTTTTGTACTTGTCTTTCCAACGCTTCCCGTAATGCCGACAACAGGGATCTGAAGCTGCTGAAGATAGAATTCCGCAAGATCCTTGACCGCCTGCAGCGAAGAGACAGTCTGAATGTAGGGAGTATCCAGTTCCGGCAGTTCCCGTTCCGTCAAAGCTGCCAGCGCGCCGTTTTTCATCACCTGGGGGATAAAACTGTGGCCGTCCACTCTTGCTCCCGGAATCGCCACAAACAGTGCATCCTTTTCCACCTTCCGGCTGTCCGTAGTGACCGCGGACACTTCCCTGTTTTCCAGTTCTTTCCCACAGTTATGCAGAACACCGCCGCATACGCGGGTGATCTCTTTTAATGTCAGTCCCTTCATCTCTTCTCCTTTGCAGCGCCCGCCATGGAACCGGGATTCTCATATTTTTTCAGAGAGATCTCCACCAGATGGTCACACAGATCGGCGAAATTCATTCCGAGTACCTGTGCCTCCTGCGGCAGCAGACTCGTCGGAGTCATTCCCGGCAGAGTATTTGCCTCCAGGCAGTAAATCTTCCCTTCCCCGTTCATCATGAAATCCAGACGGCAGTATGTCTCGATCTTCAGGGCAGCGGCTCCTTCCTCCGCGTACCGCTGCATTTCCCTCGTCTTTTCCCCGTCCAGTTCTGCCGGACAGGTCTCGACAGTGGAACCGGCCTTATATTTATTGGTGTAATCGTAAAAGCCTTCGATGGGCGCGATCTCGATGACCGGATATGCCTTTCCGGCCACAACGCCCACGGAAAATTCCCGGCCGCTGACATACTCTTCAATAACCAGTTCTTCTTCGTAAGAAAACGCCTGCTCCAGCGCCTCCTGGTATTCCTGCTCGGTAGAGACGATGGAAACTCCGACGCTGGAACCGCCGCAGCACGGCTTCACCACAACCGGAAGCGACATTCCGTAATCCGCAAGCTTCGTGCTGCCTTCTCCCTTGACCAGAGAGATACCCGCCGGTGTCGGCACCCCGTGTTCCCGGAAAAACTGCTTCGTCAGCGCTTTGTCCATTGCGATGGCGCTGCTCAGATAGCCTGTTCCCGTATAACGGATCCCGAACAGGTCGAACGCTGCCTGGACTTTTCCGTCCTCACCATTGGATCCATGAAGCGCCAGGAATACCAGGTCCGCATACTGGCACAGTTCCAGCACATTGGGGCCGAAAAATTCTCTCCGTCCCGCCTGGATCTCCTCCAGATGGCTGTCAAAGCTTCTCATATAGGCAGCCGCCTGATCCACGTCATAGGCCTCCATGAACAGTTCCTCATCTACCTGCGGAACCTCCACGCCACAGAAAATATCCACCAGAAGCGCCTGATGCCCCTTTTCACGAAGAGCTTTACAGACCATCGTTCCGGACACAATGGAAACCTCCCGTTCTGTGCTTGTTCCGCCTGCTAATACTATGATCTTCATAACTTATCCTCCAAATAAAAAGGAATGATCTCCTTTTCAGTTCGCAATCGCCGTATCCTGCGTATTTTTCTGCGTCGGCTGCGGCCCTACTACGTCGTCCAGACTATAGTATACTATAACCGGGTCCCCAATTCCAACAGTATTAAAAATTTTTTCCGCCGCATCGTATGGAGTATTGATGCAGCCGTGGGAACCGCTGGTCAGATAGATATCTCCGCCGTAATCGGTCCGCCAGCTGGAATCATGGATCCCTACCTGATCATTGAACGGAAGCCAGAATGTGACATGCGCTGTGTACAGGGTGAAATCCGCATCTCTCTTCTTCGCATCGATCGCCCACACACTGCCCGCCGGCGTATCGTAACCTGTCGCATGACTTCCCGTCACTACCGGCGTCTCCACCACGAGCTGTCCGTCCTTATAGCACCACATTTTCTGCTGTGAAATACAGATCTCCACGTAGGTGCCGCCGATGTCATTGCTGGACCGGTCATTGGCACTGTAAAGATAGACCGGTTCCAGAGTTCCCTGGGTTCCGGCATTAATTGCTTCCATCAGCGCCGCCGTCGTCTTGTCCTTATTGATGACCCAGCCGTAATCACCGCCGCCTTTCAGTTCGATTGTCGGTCCCAGACTGGTCTGGAACGTATGCGCCAGGCCGAAGGTGTCCGTCTCATAAGCCATGTGCTTAACCCACGCGGCCGCCTGCGTTTCGTCAATAACATAATTTCCATCAGAATCCTGGATCAGCCACTCTTTGAGCACATCCCGGTTCACGACAAACTGCTGATCTACAAAATCATAAGTAATATTTGCAGCCGTCAGCGTGTTCATCTGATCCATCTGATTGTTCAGTGTCTCATCATCCGAACGGATCGACGGACTCTCATACAGCTCCGCCTCCTCAAGGTTCAGCGTCGTCTTTCCGGTATCGATCGCTTCCTTTACCGCAGTTTCCGTTTCTTCCCGCTTCAGGGTGTTCCCTTCCACCTCCGGCGTGATCTCAAAGGCCGTACCGTTGTCGGTGATCTTTGCATTCTCCGGCGCCGTCACGTTTTCCGGCTGAAAACACTGAAGTCCATCCAATACCTGGGTCACCGTCTCCGCAGAATAGGAAATATTAGCTGCCATTTCATGATTATTCTGTTTAAAGATATATACCGGCCACGTAAAAGGATTTTGCTCCTCCATCAGAGCCTCCACTTTTTTATCGTCTACGTATTTCAACTGCAGCTGATCTCCGGTCAGCTGTTCTGTCTGCCCGCCCCGTTCTTCCAGGGTCAGTGTATAACTCAGGATCTGGCTCTGGATCTTATCCTTCACCTGATCTACTGACAAACCGGCGCAGTTCAGTCCATTGATCACCGTCTTGGGGAAGAAGTGCGAACTGTAGTAATAACTGACGCCCAGATAAGCGCCTGCTGCCGCCAGGACCACTGCGCCTGCAATACCGACGGCCGCTTTTTTCTTTTTGCTCATTTTCTTCATATGCGCTTCCCCTTTCCTTTCCAAAATACAAAAACATATACGGGTATGCTGAAAATCCCATTCTTTCATCGCTTATCATACCATCATGACCGACATCCGTAAAGCGGTTTTCCAAACAGTAAGAAAGATTTAAGTAAATGTTCAGCGGAAAGAAACGGTTCCTATCCACGAAGACTGCCGTACCGGGGAAACATGAAATGTCCTCCCGGTACGGCAGTCTTCTGGAATGTGTCGCAAAGTCCCTTCCAAACACACTCTGTTCTGTATTTCAAAAACTTCTGTCTCTCCTGTAAAGAAGACAAGGAAACCGTTCAGCCGTCTGAACAGCTGCGGACCAGGCGCTTTTCAGGCGTTCAGCAGTTTTTCAACGCTGACCAGCTTCACGCTCAGGACGAAGATCTTACCTGCTACCGCAAGTTCCTCCGGCGTCGGATACGTAGGCGCAATACGGATATTGGAATCCTTCGGATCTTTTCCATACGGATAGGTCGCACCTGCTCCGGTCATCACAAGCCCCGCTTCCTTTGCTTTTGCGACAATCTTCTTCGCACATCCTTCCATCGCATCGAAAGAAATAAAATATCCGCCGTTCGGCTTCGTCCACTCGCCGATCCCAAGGCCGCCCAATTCTTCCTCGAGAACCTTGAGCACGGTCTCAAACTTCGGGCGCATGATCGCCGCATGTTTCATCATATGCGCTTTTACACCGTCCAGATTCTTAAAATATCTGACATGGCGAAGCTGGTTCAGTTTGTCATGGCTGATGATCTGGAATTTCATATGACGCTCCGCTTCCTTCAGGTTATTCACCGAAGAAGCCATCGCCGCCACTCCGGCGCCCGGATAGCTTACCTTGGAGGTAGACACAAACTCGTAAACCATATCCGGATTTCCCGCTTTCTCGCACTCATCGAGAATGTTCAGGATCCGGTCCTGTCTGTCTTCCTCCTCATACAGATGATGGATGCAGTAAGCATTATCCCAGTAAATGCGGAAGTCCTTCGCTGCCGGCTTCAGAGCCGCGAAACGGCGCACCGTCTCATCGGAATAGCTGTACCCCTGCGGGTTGGAGTACTTGGGCACACACCAGATTCCCTTGACTGCCTCATCTTCAGATACCAGCTTCTCTACCAAATCCATATCCGGGCCTTCCGGTGTCATCGGCACGTTGATCATCTCAATGCCAAAGTATTCGGTAATCGCAAAATGGCGGTCATATCCCGGAACCGGGCAAAGAAATTTTACTCTCTCCAGCTGGCTCCACGGAGTACAGCCTGCAACTCCATGTGTATAGGCACGTGAAACCGCATCAAACATCACGGTAAGGCTGGCATTGCCGTAAACAATGACCTGTTCCGGTTTTACCTCACAGATATCGGCAAACAGTTTCTTCGCCTCGGGAATACCTGTCAGCAGTCCGTAATTACGGCAGTCGGTACCGTCTTCTGTATATACTTCGTCGTTTGTATTTACAATCCCGAGCAGTCCTTCCGCCATATCCAGCTGCGCCGTCGCAGGTTTTCCTCTGGACATATCCAGCTTCAGGCCTTTGCCCTTGATCTCCTCAAAAGCAGACTCCAGTTCTTCCTTTAACGCCAACAGTTCTTCTCTTGTCAACTCGCTATACGGTTTCATCGCTTTCCTCCCAGATCTTTTTTTGGCAACGTCCATCTGGACGGACAGTTACCGATTTTTGTCAAATTCACAACTAATGGTTATTCTATGCCATGAAATGATACTCTGTCAAGATAAACTTTCAATTTCAGACGTATTTTTTCATGAAATCGCAGTTTTTATGCAATTTTTCACCGTTCTTCCTTCATCTTGTCCATCTTCCGGAAGCTCCACAGGGAAGGATCAGTCCTGTCTCCTTCACCGGCAGTCCGATCTCCTGCGATTCCACTTCTCCGTGAAACCGTTTCAACTCCAGAGAGATCATATAGGTGAGAACCGCCGGAGCCAGCCCAGTCGTATAAGAATTTACCAGAAAGAACAGCGGATCATCGCTGAGGAGCTGGCTGCACAGACGGATAAACGGGTGAATGGATTCCTCGATCTTCCAGATCTCTCCCTTCGGCCCTCTTCCATAGGACGGCGGATCCATAATGATTCCATCGTAATGGTTTCCTCTGCGGATCTCCCGCTCCACGAATTTCACACAGTCGTCCACAAGCCATCGGATCGGCGCATCCTTCAGGCCGGAAGCCACCGCGTTTTCCTTTGCCCAGTTGACCATTCCCTTGGAGGCGTCCACATGGGTAACCGCCGCTCCTGCAGCGGCCGCCGCCAGCGTAGCGCCGCCGGTATAGGCAAACAGATTCAGCACCTTCACCGGACGTCCGGCTTCGCAGATCAGCTTTCCAAACCAGTCCCAGTTTACCGCCTGTTCCGGAAACAGTCCCGTATGTTTAAAACTGAACGGTTTTAAATGAAACGTCAGTTCCTTATACCGGATACTCCACTGCTGCGGGAGATCAAAAAACTCCCATTCGCCGCCGCCCTTACTGCTTCTATGATAATGTCCGTTTTTCCTTCTCCAACCGGGGTTCACCCTCTTGGTATCCCAGATCACCTGCGGATCCGGCCGCACCAGAAGATAATCCCCCCACCGCTCCAGTTTCTCACCCTTTGATGTATCAAGTACTTCATAATCTTTCCATCCATCAGCTATCCACATAGTTCCATCCCTTCTGTAATCTCACCTTATATTTCCGGCTGTCTCGCCGGACCTGTCACGATCCAAAGCATTCCTGGGGCAAAAACCTTTCGCCCCGGCATCACAATACCTAATTATAACAAACTTTCCCTGATTCCGGAAGACCTATTCTTTTCCGCAGTTCAGCTGGAAGTACGATGAATCCCAAGGACCTCTTGCACATTTTCTCCCGACAGTTTATAGTGGAAGTAATCTATTTCAACAAGGAGGTTTCCAATGGAAAAAGTGTTACTATATAATCTCGCAGATACCCCTATGGCCTTTCAGCTGAAAGTCATCCTCGCGTCAGAGAAAATACGCATCCGCTCCGTTACGCCGGAAGAGTACCGGCAGCCGATCGGCTATCTGGCCGGCCTTCCGGGTTTTTCCGGCAACGGCACCGTCTACGACGGGGAGGGATTTTCTGAACCGATGCTGGTTATGTGCGGTTTTACCGGCCGGCGTCTCGACCGTTTTCTCAGCAAGATGAAGGCCCGCCGGCTTCCCGCGATTCCGCTGAAGGCAGTCGTCACTTCCCAGAATCAGCACTGGGATTCCCTGAAGCTTTATGAAGAACTGAAAGCCGAACATGAAGCAATGCATTCCGGCAGCACTTCTGCGGAGCCGTAAAACACAGACGATCGCAGGATATCTCCTGAAACCGCAAACGTCCGCAAACTGGACTGGTTAAAAAACGCGAAATTGGCACTTTTCATTCATGCCACTCCTGCTATAATAGCATACAACGATAAGACCTCTGCTCTGCAGCAGCCGGCTTCCATGCAAAAATATACAGCAGAGGATTCTACTGAGTGAAGGAGTGACCTGTTATGAAAAATGAAAGAGTGTGGAAAATAGCAATGACAGGCGTATTTGCCGCCTTGTCTTACGTTGTGTTTACGTTTCTCCAGATTAAGATCTGGCTGCCGGGCGGAGACGCCACTTCAATCCATCTGGGCAATGCAGTCTGCGTCCTGGGTGCGTTGATCCTCGGCGGCGTCTGGGGAGGTGTCGGCGGTGCCATCGGAATGACCATCGGAGATCTGTTCGATCCGGTCTACGTGATTTACGCACCAAAGACATTCCTCTTAAAGCTCTGCATCGGCCTGATCACCGGTTTGATTGCCCATCGGATCGGTAAGATCAACGACAGTACTGACAGAAAACATGTCTTCAAGTGGACGCTGCTGGCATCCGCCGGCGGTCTGTTATTCAATGCGGTGATGGATCCGCTGGTCGGCTATTTTTATAAGCTGGTGATCATTGGAAAGCCGGCAGCCGAGGTGGCGCTGACCTGGAATGTGGCTTCCACCTCCATCAACGCGGTGCTCTCTGTGATCGTCTCGGTTGCGCTCTATACAGCGCTGCGCCCGGCGCTCCAGAAAGCAGGACTTTTCTTCCAACACAAACCTGCGCACGTATCATAAAGCGAAAAACTTCTGACCCGAACCGGTGAGCAGAAGGCCCGCGGCGGCTTTCCTCCGTCTGCCGACCTCATGCCTGAATTGCCGGTTCGGGTCTTTTTCTCTTTCTTTCTGGGCGCAGGAATGGCCCGGACCCAATGATGCCACGGATTGCTCCGCATTTCATGCTCCCGCAATCCTAAAACATTCGAAATCCGCCCATTCGGGCTGCTTTCTCATGTTTTACGGGTCCCAAGGTCATGCTTTTTCATGCAAGCATGAAAAGCATGACCTTGGGACCCTGGCATCATACTAAGAGTTGCCCGACAAATGGGCATGAGACACGGATTGCTCCGCACTTCGTGCTCCCGCAATCCTGAAAACACCTCAAATCCGCTCATTTTTCTTCGAAAAATGGCTACTTTTCGGTGTTTTGCGCTCCACA
>DXEK01000003.1 GCA_019115005.1 Candidatus Fusicatenibacter merdavium
CATAGATCTGTGGCTGACCGTCCGCGAATTGGTACAATTGGAAAGAATCACATTCAGAGCAGTCCGTTTTTACTCAGGGCTGCTCTTTTTCTCGCTCTGAATCTGATACTTTCCTAAAGAATTATACCACAAACCCTTCCCATGAGCCAGGTGAATCTTTAGAACCATTCAGCCGGCTGGCAACAGTTTCAGCCAGCTGAATTATCCAGCCATTAAAAATCGTTTCGCGATGAACTGGATGCCTGCGGGCACTGCGTTTTCATACGGTCTGCGCGGCAGATGCGCAGACCTGGCTAAACAGTTACGTCTCAGCTTCATTTCATAGGAACGGCGGTTGGTTCATAAACTAGAAAAAAGACCGAAAGGGATCACGGCACAATGCCTAACCCGAAAAGAAAGAAACGACTTCTTCTCTCACTCCTGTTCTTGTCCATTCCGCTGGCAACCTTTCTGACTCTCTGGCTGACGCCGGCAGGCGGGATCTTTGAAAACAGCAGATTTCAGAAATATGCAGAGAAACGCTTTTGCCAGGAAGCCTGCTCCTCTGTCATCAACCTCCACTACACACTGTCTGACCCTTCTCTGGCCGGAATCAACGACTATCAGGCGACGTTCGGCTCTGTCTGTCTCCCGGATCCGGAAGAACAGGAAGCCGCACTTCAGGAAGAAGAGGCGGCGCTTGAACAGTTTGACGAGAACGCCCTCAGCGAAGAAAACCGGATCACCCTGGACATTCTGCGCCAGGATCTGGAAGATCAGAAACTTCTCTGTTCCTGCTTTGCGCTCCAGGAAGTCCTCGGACCCTCCCTGGGTACACAGGCCCAACTTCCTGTTCTTCTCGCCGAATATACCTTCCGGACCTCCCAAGATATCACAGATTATCTGAAACTGCACAGCGATCTCCCCCGCTATTTTCAGGAGATCCTTGCGTTCGAACAGGAGAAGGCAAGTCTGGGCGTATTTATGAACGACGCCTGTGTGGACAGGATCGTCGAACAGTGCAATTCTTTCGTCAACGCCTCCGACCCCCATTATCTTCAGACGGTCTTTGAGGAAAAACTCTCCTCCTTTGAAGATCTGACCCCGGAAGAACGGGACGCCTGTCTGGACGCCCATGCGAAACTGATGGAATCCTGCGTTCTTCCCGCCTACCGGCAGCTTTCCGACGGTCTCCTGGCGCTCCGGGGCAGCGGGACCAACCAGACCGGACTGGCAGGATTTGAGCACGGAACCGATTACTACCTGTATCTGCTCCGCAGCCAGGTGGGAACCGACGCAACACCGGAGGAGATCGAACAGCGTCTTTACCGGCAGTTAAACGAGGACACCAAGGAGGTCAGCGAGATCGTATCTGCGGATCCTTCCTTTCTTCTGTCGGTTTCCGCCCCTGAGCTGAATTTTTCCTCACCGGAGAGCATGCTGGAGGATCTGACAACAGCGATCACCGACGACTTTCCGCCTCTGGAACAGGTTACCTGGGAGATCAAATATGTGGACGAAGCGCTGGAGGATTTTCTCAGTCCCGCTTTCTATCTGACGCCTCCGGTAGACACCAATTCTCCCAATTCGATCTACATCAACAACAGTTCCCGGATGTCCTCCCTGGAACTGTACACCACCCTGGCACACGAAGGATTCCCGGGGCATCTGTACCAGACCGTCTTCTTTTCTCTCACAGATGCGCCGTATATCCGCCATCTCTACGCTCCCGGCGGTTACATAGAAGGCTGGGCGACCTATGTGGAATCCTATGCTTATGAATATGCGGTCCGCAGCAATCCGGAACAGACGGATTCCGCCCGGCTGATGTGGCTGAACCGCTCGATCAATCTGTGCCTGTACTCTCTGATGGACATCGGTATTCATTATCACGGATGGAACCAGGCACAGACGGAACATTTCCTTTCCGCATTCGGGATCACAGATACCGCGCTGGCCGATGAAATTTTCCAGTATATCGTCGAAACGCCAGCCAACTATCTGAAATACTATGTGGGTTATCTGAACTTCGAGGATCTGAAACAGGAAATGCAGCAGAAAGAACAGGAAGACTTCTCGCTGAAGGAATTTCATGAGAAGCTCCTGGAGATCGGTCCCGCCCCGTTTTCTGTTGTGCGGAAATATCTGTTCTCCTGATTTTCCGATTTACTTTGATATTCAAAAAAATTTCATTGTGGAAAAGCAGGGAATCGTGTATACTATTCATGGAATCGTTCGCCGAAAAAACTGTTGCGAAACGATCGAAAAATATACACAGCGGCCGTTCCGAAATGGAGCAGTCTTACACCAGAGTCAATGGAACGATAGAATAGGAGCGTCTAAAATGGACAGTTACGATACCATTTCCGACCTTCTGGTAAACCTTTTCAACGAGATCATGGATATCGAAGAAAAAGCAATTATCACGGAGGAATTTCAGGATATCACAAACAACGATATGCACATCATCGCCGCGATCGGGATCGATCTCCCCCGCAATATGACCGCCGTGGCAAAGACTCTGTCCGTGACCGTAGGTACGCTCACGATTGCGGTCAACAATCTTGTCAAAAAAGGGTACGTCACCCGTGCCAGAAGTGTGGAAGACCGCAGAGTCGTCCTGATCTCCCTGACAGAAAAAGGGCGCAGAGCCTACTTCCATCACGAAGAATTTCACAAAAAAATGGTGAAAGCCGTTCTGAAAGAACTGAATGACGATCAGGTACAGGTTCTTGTCAAAGCGCTGATGAATCTAAGAGAATTTTTCTGCTCATTTAAATGATGAATTGCCCGATCATGGGCATGAGACACGGATTACTCTGTATTTCCGGAAACGCTGCACAGCATCTTAAAACCACCGGGTTCCAAATGCCGCTGCAGCGTTTTTTCATGTCTGGATGATATAACAGTTCAATCGATCAAACGGCTATGTGTTACATTTCTATTAACATTTCTCCTTCCTTGTAGATTTTGTCAATTCTGAGTGTTATACTATAAATATACAAATAATCACTTTATTATTTTATAATTAACTGAATATTTAAAATTCTTTACGCTAAAGGAGGGAAGTTTTATGAAACGCAGTCGTCAATTTTTCTTTCTATTTTTGTTGATCTTTTCCGTATGTGTATCCACCGCTGCTCCGCGGTCTGCTTATGCAGAAGAAACTCCCTCCGGAGACAACACGGACGGCGGCAGTATTTCACTGGACATTATACATTACCAGGCACAGTCTTTGACGCTTCAGCTGAACAGTGATCATCTGTCTTACCAGGATGTGACCCTTAACTGTGAGGATCCGGCGACAGGAAAACCGATCACCATCTCCCTGCTCGCCTCTCCCGGCACTTCCGAATATACACTGTATGATCTGGAAACACCTGTGGAAGAGCTGACAGGTACCTTGAATATCTCGATGATCACAGAACCGGGATATCAGCTGGATCCCGATAACACTTTCTTTACAGTCAATGGCCAGACCTACGGCAACGGATCTGTCGTCACCATCCACACCCCGAGCACTTCCGTGAACTCCTCCGTTTCCTGCCAGGAACAGGAAGCGGCAAGTCCGGAGACGTCCGGTGAAACGGAATCCCCGGCACAGCCGCAGGACCCGGAAACCTCCGGAACTACGGACGGAACAGAAACTCCTGCGCAGCCGCAGGATGCGGAAACTTCCGGAGAGACTTCCGTACAGCCAGACCCCGCAGCGGAGCCGCAGACATCCGCTGAGACAGGTACCCCTGCGCAGTCTGAAGTTTCTGCACAGGCGGCTCCTTCCGAAGATGCACAGACATCTACACCGTCAGAAAGCACTTCCGCCGGAACACGCACAGCGGCAGACACTGCGGTTCTTCAGACCGAACCTGTGGAAAACGCTGTCCCTGAAGTACTGACGACGACACCGATCACAGAGGATGCACCAGCTACAGACGTCGGCTCCACCGTTGCCCAGGCGGATACCCCGCCGGTTACCGCTGACCCTGAGTCCGCGGCAGCCCCCATCCTCTCCTCCTCCGCACGGACGACAGAGGAAAACACCGGTCTTCATACCTCCGACGTCGTCAGAAGATGTAGACAGGTAGCGCAAGTTTTCTTTGTGGCCATCCTGATCCTGTTTCTCGTTAAACTGATTTCGATATTAAAAAGAGAAACGAAAAAACACAGATATCATCACGCCAGCTAAGTGATAAAACTTCAGATTATTCGCAGCAAAACTGTGCAGCAGTAATCCTGTTGTGCAGCGAAGCAACGGCATTTTTACAAGTGAATAATTTTTATAGCCTGAAGACTTTGGCAGTCGCGGCATAGTTCTGTTTCGATCCATAACAGAGAAAGGCAGGATATAAAATCTGAAAACCTCAGATTTTATATCCTGCCGCTTTTCTGTCCGATGCAGGTGAAATTTACATTCCGCAAAATTCTTCCACCGCTCGGATCTCTTTCTCACAAACTAATGCTTCCGGATCAGTCTTCCTCAGGAACAAACATATCTTTTCCTACTCCGCAGATCGGGCAGACCCAATCTTCCGGAAGATCCTCAAAAGCGGTTCCCGGTGCGATCCCGCTATCCGGATCACCTACCTCCGGATCATAAACATAACCACATGGCTCACAAACATACTTTTTCATTTGAATTTCCACCTTTCTTTTATTATATATCAAATTAATAATAATAATTTTTACTGATTTCTATCCTATCATATCAGATACCTCACAAAAAAGCAAGCCCTTTCTTTTAAAATTTATTCCCGCGGTTTTTTGAGCGCTGCGAAGGGAACCGTTCGGCCGGCTGATCTGTCACTTCCTTCTTATTCACAACCGAAAACAGAAAGTTTCACCCTACAAGCCAGAAAGCCAGAAGCACACTCGCGGCAATCCCCGCCAGTGTCGCCGTCAGCGCTCCCGCCAGCGTGTACCTGGTCTTTGTCACCTTCGCCGCCAGAAAATACACTGACATCGTGTAAAATACCGTCTCCGTACTGCTTGCCATCAGCGAGGCCGCGGTTCCGATCACGGAATCCGTCCCATACTCTTTATAAAGATCCAGCAGCAATCCCGTAGCCGCACTGTTGGAAAACAGGCGGACTACCCCAAGCGGCACCAGTTCCGGCGGAAAACCTATCGGCTTCATCCATCTGCCCAGAAGTTCTCCGAGCCAATCCAGAAATCCTGAAGATCGCAGCACACCCACACCGACCATCAGTCCGATCAGTGTCGGCAGGATCGAAACAATGCTTCTCAGTCCATCTTTCGCACCCTTGATGAAATCCCCATAGACATTCCGTTTCATCAGGAGTCCCATTCCCACAATATAAAAGATCAGTAACGGGATCATCAGATCCGAGACAAGATAAAGCAGCCGCAATCCAACGCCTCCGTCTGCACTTCAGAGCATGCCTTTTTATTATTGTATGTAATTTACCGCACTGCTATTCCATCCGGTGCAGCGATCACGCAGAAACCCTGTAGCCGCTCAGTCTGCCAGACTATTATGAAAATCCGGTCCTGTCTTCCTGAAAATCGCCACTGTCCGCAGAAGGAACAGTGGCGAAAATCGTATGGTTCCGATTTCAGGCGATGAAACGATCACCGAAAATTTACTCGACGCTTTTCAGCGACTCGATCATATCTATCTTCTTCAACCGGTAGTACATCATATAATTTACAAACATTGAGAATACCAGCGTCAGCAGCGCACTGAACAGGTAACTTCTCGGGGAAACCGTCCGTCCGAACATCATCATATCGACTTCCACCGTCTGGATAATATACTGATGGAGGACGAGTCCGAACACCATTCCTGCCAGTACACCCAGGATCGTCAGGATCACATTCTCACGGTAAACATACTCTGTGACTTCCATATCATAGAACCCCAGCACTTTCAGCGTTGCCAGCTCCCGTTTGCGCTCTGTGATATTGATATTGTTCAGGTTATACAAAACCACGAAGGCCAGCAGTCCCGCGGAAATGATCAGCACGACGATCACGATGTTCAGCGCCTGCAGCATATCGTCGATCTCCGCTTCCAGATCCGAGATGAACGTCACTCCCACAACGCCGCTCTGCTCCATTAACATCTGTCCCAACGCTTCCTCATAGGAATCCGAAGTATCCTCATATTTCATCAAAATCTGATTATAATCCGGCGCTTCTCCCCAGACCGTCTCATAGAAATCCGGGCTCATGAAAATATAGTGTTCCACATAATTTTCTATGATGATCGAGATTGTGACTTCCCGGCCTTCCTCGTTTTTCTCTCCGACGCTGATCGTATCGCCGACAGAAACGCCCAGCATCTTTGCCGTTTTTTCACTGATCGCAATTCCATTTTCCGGGAATGCATAACTTTCTTTTGAAATCCTGTCGCGGAATGTGAAAAATTCATCCACAATAGAAGCATCCTCCGGAACCTCCATGATCGCGTCCATACTCTTATCGCCGGCTGACAATACCACATTCTGCGCATACATCTCAATGGTATTTTTCATTCCGTCATACTCCTGTGCATGTTCCCGAACAGAGGTTTTCTCCTCCTCCGAATCCGTATAGACAACGACGGATGCCTGATAAGTAAACAATTCCACAAACTGATTCTTCGCGATCGCTGTGATGGAATCCTGGAGTCCGAATCCTACCAGCATCAGGCCCATACAGCCTCCGATACCGATGACCGTCATGAAGAACCGTTTCTTATAGCGGAACAGATTCCGGATCGTCGATTTTCCTGTAAAATTCAGGTGTTTCCACAGGATCGTCACCCGCTCCAGGAGAACTCTCCGTCCGTTCTTCGGCGGCTCCGGCCGCATCAGTTCCGCCGGCTTTGCCTTCAGTTCCCGCTTGCAGGCAAACAGTGTCGCCAGTCCGGTACATGCCATACTCGCCAGAATCGCCAGAACTCCCTGTTCATAATTCAGCGGGGTCAGATACTCGGGAAGTCCCAGATATAACATTCCATAAGCGTTCATGATCACCCACGGAAACAGCTTTTCTCCGATCAGCACACCGATCACCGCGCCTGTCACTGTCGACAGCATCGCATAGCTCAGATATCTCATCGCAATAGCGCCGTCCCGGTAGCCAAGCGCTTTCAGCGTTCCGATCTGTTGTCTCTGTTCCTCGACCATCCGCGTCATAGTCGTCAGACTGATCAATGCGGCCACAAGGAAAAACATCAGCGGAAATACCTGGCCGAGATTGTCAATCCTCTGAGAATCATCTGAAAAACCTTTGGCGGAAGTGACATCCGTTCTGTCTGTCACATACCATTCCGGCGTTTCCAGGTCTGCCAGCTCCTGCTCACCGTCCGCGATCTGCTGTCTCGCATCCTCCAGTTCCGGCTGAGCCTCCGCGTAGGCATCCTCATATTCCTTCTTTGCGTCCTCCAGTTCCTGCTCCTTATCAGCCAGTTCCGCCTTTCCGTCTTCCAACTCCGCAGCGGCATCCTCCAGAGTCTTTCTGGCCTCTGCGATCTGTACCTCGCCGTCCTCCAGCTGGCTCTTTGCCTCGGCGATCTTACTTTCTCCGCTGACGATCTGCTGTCTTGACTGCTCCAGCACTGCTTTCTGGGCTTCCAGTTCCTGTCTTCCCTGTATGATCTGTGTCTCGCCGTCCGTGATCTGCTGGCGGGCCGCTTCCAGCTGCATCTCACCTTCCGTGATCAGCCTGCGGTACGCTTCGATCTGTGCCTCGCCGTCGGAGGTCTGCTGACGGGCAGCTTCCAGCTGCGTCTCGCCGTCGGTGATCTGCTGGCGGGCCACTGCAATCTGTGCCTCACCGTCTGCGATCTGCTGGCGGGCCGCTTCCAGCTGTGCTTCGCCCTCCGCGATCTGCCGGCGGCCTTCCTCCAGCTGTGTCTCGCCGCTTTCCAGTGTCGCCTCCAGTTCGTTCAACTGCTGCTGCGCCTGTGCGATCTGCTGCTCTCCGGACTCAATCTGTGCCTCAGCTGCCTGGATCTGGCTTTCGTTGGATTCAAATTCCGAAATCCCTGCTTCGGCGGTTTCCGCCTGCTCCTGCAATCCTGCGAGCTGTGCTTCCAGCTGAGCTTTCTGTGCAAGAAGTTCCTCATACTCGGAAGAAGTCTCCGCATTTGCCTGAGCCAGTTCCTCTTGCGCCTGCCGGATCTGCTCATCTAACGCAGCAATCTGTCCCTGTAAAGCTCCAATCCCTGCCTCCAGCTGCGGAAGCGCTGCCTTCGCAGCTTCGTAGCCGGAGCGGTTCTCTTCCAGCGCCGCCCGGGCATCGGCCGTAGCCTGACGATAGCTTTCCAGATCAGCGTTCTCTGTCTCCAGCTGCTCCCGTCCGCTCGCCAGCTGCGCTTTTCCACTTTCCAGTTCCTGTGTTTTCTCCTCCAGCTGAACTTTCGAAATTTCCAGTGCCTGAGCCTTCTCCTCCAGCTGAGCTTTCGAGGCCTCTAATTCCTGCGCGGAAGCCTCCGTCTGTGTTTTGGCTGCTTCCAGTTCCTGTGTCCGTTCCTCAATTTGCGCCTTTCCGCTGTCAAGGTTTTTCTGCTGTTCCTCCAGCTGACTTCTTCCGTCTTCCAGCTCCTTAGCAGAGACCTCCATCTCTGCCTTTCCGGCGTTCAACTCCTGCTCTTTTTCGTTGAGCAGAGCTTCCGCGTCTGCGATCTGTCGCTCACCGTCCTCCAGCTGAGTTCTTCCACTGTTCAGATCTGCCTCGTTGGCATTTATCTCTTCCCAGGCGTCGGCCATCTGCTGTTCCCGGGAAGCAATCTCCTCCCGGCCGTCCTGAAGCTCCTGTTCCCCATCTGCGATCGTATCCTTCGCGTCGGCAATCTGCTGCTCACCGTCAGCGATCTGATCCCGTGCATCCTGAAGTTCCTGCTCCGCATCCGCCACTTCCTGTCTGGCGTCTTCCAGTTCCTTCCTTCCATCCTGATAGATCGTCTCATACCGGCGGTCACAGGCGTCGCCGGAGATATCTTCCAGCCGGTCGAGAACCGTTGCAACCTTCTCCTGATATTCCGCGCCGAAGCTGTCCAGATCCCTGGCGCCTTTCACCTGAATATAAGCCTCCGTATAGACATCGCTCTGTTCAAAAACCTCGGGCAGCACGACGAGAAACGCATCGATACTTCCGTCCCCGACCATTCCGGTACCGCGGTCCATCTCCATATAGTAGGGAAGCGTTCCGCTGCCGACGATCGTATACGTCTCTTCCTTCAATGTCTCCGAAAGATCGTCGGACGTCCCGGACTCCAACGTCACAGTATCCCCGATCTCACATCCGGTCTGCTGCAGGTAAAGGTCATCCGCGAGACACTCATTCTCTTTCTCCGGCAGTCTGCCCTGCGTGAGGTTGATCTGGTTGACATTCTCCACCAGACCGATGATTTTCAGGGCGAACTCCATATCGTTCTGTTCATTGAGGACTTCCGCCGTATACCCTCCGGTGGCGTTTTCCACCCCTTCGGTGTTCCGCATATCTTCCAGGTCATCCTCCGTCAATCCCAGAGTGCTTATGACCTTAATATCCATAAAATTCACATCATCATAATAGCTGTCCGCCGACTGCCGCATATCATTTTTACTGGAACGGATTCCGGAGAAAAACGCCGCCCCCAGCATGACGATAAACAACACCGAGAGAAAACGGCCCTTGTTTCTGCCGATCTCCCGAAAGAAATCCCGTTGAAATGCTTTCATTCTCTTCACCTTACCATTCAATCTGTTCCACCGGCGTCGGATGTTCATTCAATTCCATGCTGGCCACTTTTCCGTTCCTGATATGTATCACTCTGTCCGCCATCGGCGTCAGCGCTGTATTGTGAGTGATGACGATCACGGTCATTCTCTTCTTGCGACAGGTATCCTGAAGCAGCTTTAAGATCGCCTTTCCGGTCACATAATCCAACGCGCCCGTCGGCTCATCGCAGAGCAGAAGCTTGGGATTTTTCGCCAATGCCCTTGCAATGGCAACACGCTGCTGCTCTCCCCCGGAAAGCTGTGCGGGAAAATTGTTGATCCGCTCCTTCAGTCCGACTTCCTCCAGTACCTTTCCGGCGTCCAGCGGATCTTTACAGATCTGGAGCGCCAGCTCCACATTTTCCAGAGCCGTCAGGTTTTGCATCAGATTGTAAAACTGGAACACAAAGCCTATGTCCTCCCGGCGGTACTGCACCAGTTTTTTTCCCTTCAGTGCCGTAACATCCTGTCCGTCCACAAGAACTTTGCCGTCTGTCGCAGTATCCATGCCTCCCAGAATATTCAGGACCGTCGTCTTTCCGGCGCCGCTCGGACCTACGATAACCACAAATTCACCTTTTTGTATCTCAAAAGTAATTCCATCCGCAGCTTTGATGGATACCTCCCCCATCTGGTATACTTTTGTGACATCCTTCATTTCTACATAGCCAGCCATACAATTCCTCCGTGGGATCCAATCCCGGTAACCATTCAGCCAGCTGAACGGTTACGTCAACCAGTCATTAAAAATCGATTCATTTGTTTTTTATTAAACACATGTTGAATATCTTACACCTGTATATTATAATAAAATCAGGCAGAATACAATAACTAAATATTCTTTTATTTGTCTGTTTTTAAACACTCGACAGATTAACTGTCTAATAAAATATGAGACGGGGGATTTTTTTATGAAGGATTCAAAAACCATGGACCGCAGAACCAGATATTCTATTGATGCGATGAAAAAGGCTTTGTTCTCTTTACTTGAAGGAAAAGAACTATCCACAGTCACCGTCACTGATATCTGCCGCCTTGCCGATATAAACCGAGGGACCTTTTATCGCTATTTTAAAGATGTACCCGACCTTTTTTCTCATATCGAAGACGAATTTATCTCCAGCTTTCAGGAGGTACTGCTCTCCGCAGAGGACATGTCGTCCTATTACCGCTCCATTCTTCTGGCCATTCAGGAAAACAGTTCTCTGATCCGCTTTATCCTGAACAGCAACAGTACCTCTCATATTATTGAAAAACTGATGCTGCTTCACAAAAACTTTCTTCTGGATATGCTGAACTCCCGCTGTCCGAATCTCCCCAGAAAAGAGGCGGAATACATCTTCGAATACATTTTGGGCGGCTTCATTTACTATATCGGAAAGTGGTTTTCCGAAAACATGATACTCTCTCTGGACACCATGGAGAGAAACCTCAGTCTGATGACAGAATCTATTTTAAATGTATATTCCGGATAAAGTCACAACATCCGCTTGCCGGGTGTATCGCTCAAAAAGCCGGGGATACGGAATGCGATCGTATCCCCGGCTCTCTTTTTTGATTTCACTCCCGCAACAGACTGCGGAAGGTCTGCACCGCAAGGACCATTGCCCCTGCAGCCATACTTTGTTCCGATCTCAGACATCTGACTTGTGTTTTTCCTGGCAGTACCTATCAGAAACGCTCAGCGCAGCCAGTGATCAGTCATTATCCGGAAGCAGTTTGATTCTGACCATTATATTGCGGACAAACTCTCCTTCTTTCAATTCCAGTTCCTCCACCATGCTTGCCGCCGGAATATCGCAGTCGTCCTCTTCCATTTCGGACCAGATCCAGTTGTACGCGGCATCGGAAGCATTTTCCAGCGCGTCTTCCAGATCCGGGCCCTCCGTCTCGCAGCATGCCAGATCGGGAAATGTCACATGATATCCTTTTCCATCTTCTTTTGGAGAGAATACCGCAGGATAAACAAATGTCATTTTCTTTTTCTCCTTTTATCACTCTCTGTACAGCAGTTCGTAACCGGTCAGCCGACTGTCCTGTTACTTCTCTGTACCCGTTATTAAATTTTACAGCCCTCCGCACCCCATATACAGGCCGCGCACGGCTGACAGACGGCCTAAAACCGCCGCAGTGTTATTTCTCCGCAGTATAGGCATCGACAATCTCTGCCATATACATAAAGTGGAAATCTTTCTCCGGATACCACCGGTCGATTTCTTCCTGTGCCAGGAAACATTCGGGTTTCATTTCCTGAACGTACAGTTTTCTGCAGACCAGAACCAGAGACGCTTCCTCAAACGCCGGATGTCCGTCGATTTCTGTCACATGAAGACCGGACTTCTCAATCTTGTCCGGCTGATCTTTTCCGGAGACAGACCCCAACAGTCCCATCGCCTTCTTTTCCTCTCCTCCGAAGAAGGAAAGCGTAAATGTGTCGGAACCATCGACAAACTCTTTTGTATATCTCTGCGGACGGATGTACACGGTAGCCACCGTCTTGCCCCACATGATGCCCATGGCGCCCCAGGACGCTGTCATAGTATTGACCTTCCCGTCCTTTTCCGCCGTGATCAGCATCCACTCATCGCCGATCATACGAAATACATTCCTGTCCAGATTTTTTACCGATACCTTATTCCACTTCATTATTTCTTCCTCTTTTCTATTGTTATGAGTTGCCCGACAAATGGGCAACTCATTATTATTTCATCAGCCGCATATCCTGCAGGTGAATTTATGTAATCGTTCAGCTGAGCTGTCACGTACAATTTTCTTATTTTCTGAAAGTCACTGTAATGGTGTACCAATACAGCTAATATTATATGCCACTCTCCGTAAGATTTCAACGGCTCCGAAGACAATAAAACCAGATGTTTTTCCTGAGCCGTAACAATTAGCGATACAGGTAACCATTTGGCCGGCTGAACGGTTGCCGGCTCAGCGTTTCCCACGATCCATGATCTTGGAGAACACAACTCCTGCCAGCGTACTGGCCGCAGTCGCAGCGATCGCCGGTCCCACGATCGCCGCGGGATTTACGCTCCCGTACTGTCCCCGGTAAGCGATCACATTGACAGGGATCAGCTGCAACGACGAAATATTTACAATAAGAAATGTGCACATTTCATTGCTGGCGATCCCCTTTCCGCGGACAGGCCTCGCCGCCCTTCCGGTTCTTCTGTCATCCTCCAGCTTTTTCAGTTCTTCCATTGCCTTCAGTCCCGCCGGCGTCGCCGCCGCGCCAAGTCCGAAAAAATTTGCGATCATGTTGACCGAAATCGACTCCAGCGCCGGATGTCCTTCCGGAATACCGGGAAACAGAAACCGCAGCACAGGCCGGATTTTTTTCGTGATCCAGTCGATCATCCCGGCGCCCGACGCGATCTCCATCAATCCTGACCACATGGCGGTCACGCCAAGCAACGCGATCGCCAGCGTCACCGCTTCCTTTGACGCATTGATAGCTCCGTTTGTCACCTGATCCAGATTCCCGGTCAACGCACCGTAGACAATTCCAATAATCATCATACCGCCCCACAGATAATTCATCGATCCATCCCTCCGGTTTTCCTGTGCCACTCCAGAAAAACACAGCTTTTTTATCATTCTATGAATCTCCGCGTTTTCTCATTCCCTTTGTAACTCTTGTCTTATCTGAAGACGAAACGCTTACATCGTCCTCACTCTTTGTCACTCTGCTCCACCAAATATCGGTAGATGTCCCTCTTTTTCATTCCCCGGTCCTTTGCCACCAGCTTCATCGCTTCTTTCCGGTCAATCCCCTGGTCCTCATAGTGTTTCATATGCTCTTCGATGGAAATCTGCTCCCAGGCCGCCTGCTCCTCTTCCTCCATCTCTCTCCGGCTTCTTCCCTCCAGAACCAGAACACACTCGCCTTTCGGCTCAGAATTCCGGTAATATTCCAGTGCTTCCCCGACCGTCGTCACAAACACCGTCTCATGCTTTTTCGTCAGTTCCCGACAGACCGTCAGCCTGCGGTCTCCGAGATTTTCCAGCAGTTCCTCCAATGTCCGTACCAGCCGATGGGGCGCTTCGTAGATCAGGATCGTCCTGGTCTCCGTCTGAAGTTCCTTTAGGATCTGCTGCCTCTCTTTCTTTTCCGACGGGAGAAACGCCTCAAAACAGAATCTCCTGGTGGAGAGTCCCGACAATGTCAGCGCGGTAACACAGGCACAGGCGCCCGGCAGAGCCGTCACTTCAATGCCCGCCTCATAGGCCATCTTCACCAATTCTTCCCCCGGATCGGAGATTCCCGGCATGCCCGCATCGGTGATCAGCGCGATATTCTTTCCCTCCTGCAGCTGCCCGATCAGAAATCTGCCCTTGTCGATCTTGTTATATTCATGGTAACTGGTCATCGGAGTATGGATCTCAAAATGATTCAGCAGCTTTATACTGTTCCTCGTATCCTCTGCCGCGATCAGATCCGCCTCTTTCAAAATCCTGATCACCCGAAACGTCATATCCTCCAGATTTCCAATCGGTGTTGCGCACAGATACAATTTTCCCGCCATAACATCCTCCTGTTCGATACCCCGCGGCTTGCTGCGGGTTTTTTGATTTTCTGCTATCTCCCGTCGCCATAGAGGAGCCTGATATCCTCCGTATAAACTCCCGGTTTCTCATATACGATCAGCGGCTTTTCCACTGTGATCCTCGGCTTTCCTCCCCGGACCGCCTCCATCAGCACCAGATTCGGTTCCTTATTCACAAACGGATAGACAAGCTGCATTCTCTTCGGTTCCAGTTGATACTGTTTCAACACAAACATGATCTCCGCCAGCCGGAACGGACGATGTACCAGATAGAAACGTCCTCCCGGTCTCAGAACTCTTGCCGTCGCCTTGACAATATCCTCAAAACTGCAGAGCACCTCATGCCTGGCGATCATCTTGGACAGATTTGGATTGGTCAGTCCATGATTTCCCGTCATATAGGGCGGATTACAGGTCACCACATCAAAAGATGATGCGGGAAAATACTCCTCCGCCCGACACACGTCCCCCTCGATGATCTCAATCCACTCCTCCAGTCCGTTGTACGACACACTTCTCCTGGCCATATCCACACTTTCATGCTGTATTTCCAGACCGATAAAATGCCGTCCCTGTGTCCTGGCTTTCAGAAGAATCGGGACAATCCCGGAACCTGTACAGAAATCCAGCGCCTGTTCCCCCTCCTTCACTCTCGCATAGGCGGCCAACAGTACCGCATCAATCCCGTAGCAGAACTGTTCCGGATTCTGTATCATCCAATAACCGTTCTGCAGATCATCCAGCCGCTCCCCGGGCCGGAGAACAACGCCTTTTGTCGATTCACTTGTTATCTGTTTCTCTTCTTCCAGTCTTTCTCTCACTTTTTTCCTTTCCCGAATCACAGTGGAACAGAACAGTCAGGTCCGCCCCAAACTTTCCGCTAAAATAAAATACCGCAAGAAAGATCGTTCTTCCTTTTCGCTGCCGGAACCGTCCCGGCAGCGAACTCTGAATAAACGCTCTCTCTTGCGGCAGTCATTCACAGGAACTGTCCCTATGATTTTATTCCTCCAGCTTTTCCAGTTCTTTTCTTTCTTCTGCGGAAAGCTGTTCTTCTGCTTTCTTATCTTTCTTTTTATCTTTACCTTTGTCCTTTTTGTGCTTTGGCCGGAATTTCAGTTCGCTGGCCGGATATTCTCTGATCTCTTTCTCATCATTGACATCCACCAGCACTTTTACCATCTGGCGAAGCACATTAACAGCAGTCACTTCACCTTTCAGATTTTCCGGCGTCGTCACCGAATCTCCCACTCCCGGAAGCTTCCGGTTTAGATACTCATAAGTCTCCTGCTCATTCTTCAGGCAACACATCAGACGGCCGCAGACGCCTGAGATCTTTGTCGGATTCAGGGACAGATTCTGCTCCTTTGCCATCTTAATGGAAACCGGCGCAAATTCTGACAGATATGTGTGACAGCACAGCGGCCGTCCACAGATCCCCATTCCCCCGAGGATCTTCGTCTCATCCCGGACACCGATTTGACGGAGTTCGATTCTCGTCTTGAACACTGCGGCCAGATCCTTTACCAGCTCACGGAAATCGATCCTCCCGTCTGCAGTAAAATAAAAAAGTACTTTATTATTGTCAAAAGTATATTCCGCGTCGATCAGTTTCATCTCCAGTTCATGCTCGCGGATCTTCTTCTGGCAGATCTCAAAGGCTTCCCTTTCCTTTTTGCGGTTGGTTTCCTCCTTGGCATCATCCTTCGGCGTCGCCAGCCGGATCACCTCTTTCAGCGGCTGGATCACTTTCTCATCCTCCACCTCTTTCGGTCCGAGCACCACATGTCCGTACTCAACGCCTCTGGCTGTCTCTACGATCACATGATCGCCGACACATATATCAAAACTTTTCGGTGAAAAATAATATACTTTTCCGACATTGCGGAAACGTACTCCGATAATTTTTATCATTCCTTAATTCTCCTTGATCGTGAGGAACAGAAGTTCCATCGTCAACTCGAAATTCACGTTCGCCTTCAGACGCGTCCCTGCTGTCTGTATCGCGTCAATAATACGCTCCAGTCCCTCATAAGAACTTCTCTGGGCCCGCTCACGAATCGCGTTGAGTTCCTGCTTAAATACCAGTGTATCGACCTCCCGTGTCGCCTTAAACAGAAGAACGTCACGGAACCACATGGAAAAGATGTCCAGGTAATCCTGAATATTGTCTTTCTCCGCCGTCATTCCCTTAATCGCGTCAATCAGTTCATAAAGCTGCATATTCTGTGCATACTTTGCCAGCCGCAGAGCATTTTCCATCACTTCTCCGTATTCCTCGGAGGATGCGATCCTCACCGCTTTTCCGATATTTCCCTGTGCAAAGGACGCGTCCACTTCCGCCTGATAATCCGGAATATGCATCCGCTCCATCAGGTAACTCTTTACGAGATTATCGCTGACCGGTTTTAAATTCAGAATAACACATCGGGAGGAAATCGTCGGAAGAAGCGAATCCGGATTGTCCGCAAGCAAAAGAATGATCGCATAGGACGGAGGCTCTTCAATGGTTTTCAGAAGTGCATTCTGCGCCTGCAGCGTCATTTTCTGTGCCTCATTGACAATATAGATTTTATATCTGCTCTCATAAGGCCGGATCGCGACATCGTCAATCAACTGCTGTCTGATCTCCTCGATCCCGATAGAATTCGGTTTCTCATGTGTAATATTAATAATGTCCGGGTGATTCTTACTGAGCGCTTTTTTGCAGGACATACACTGCATGCATGGTTCGATTCCGTGCGTCTCGCACTGAAGCGTCATAGCAAACAAAGAAGCCAGCAGCTTCTTCCCGGAACCATGTTCCCCGCCGAAAATATAGGCATGGGACACCTTATTCATTTTAATTGCATTCTGAAGATGGGAGATAATGTCCTCATGACCCGCCACATCTTTAAATCCCTGCATACTCATCACCTCCTGGCGGTACCATTATATCATAATTTTTTTACTTGTTCCACAAAATTCTGAATTTCAGAAAAACAGTCTTCTATGGCACCGTTATTATAAAATCGTCTCCTGATTCCTGCCCTCTCAATCTTTTCTTCTGAAAAATCTTCACAGTCAGCCAGAAACCTGCGGCACATTTCAGCATATTGCGGATGCTGCTGCTTCCGCTCTCTTTTCAGCGCCCGCTCCAGCCGGATACCGTCGTCCACTTCTACGTAGAGCGGACACATACGTTCCTCTCCATAATATTCCTTCATCTTTTCATATGATTCCAGTGTACCGATACTCAGATAGTTGTTTTTTTCCAGAGAAATCTGTCCGTCATCCGCCGTGAAATAGTACCAGGGTCCCTGAACGGTATGATATACCCGCTCTTCGATGATCCTGCCTTCCCTGCGGAAGTCTTCCAGTTTCTTTTCATCGGTGAAAAAATATTCCCTCCCGTCCTGCTCACCCTGCCGGATCGGACGTGTCGTATACAGGACCAGCGGCCTTAATTCCAGTGTTTCCTGCTGTTTCAGGTATTCATAAATGTGATCCTTACCGGACGCGCTTTTTCCCATCAGATAAAAAATTTTTCCCATCCTTCTATCTTCCCCGTCTCATAAACAGTTAAGCCTTAAATCTGTATCCGACTCCCCATATAGTCTCGATATACTGAGGCTTCGCGGTATTAAACTCGATTTTTTCTCTGATCTTCTTGATATGCACCGTAACCGTCGCAATATCTCCGATCGATTCCATGTCCCAGATTTCCCGGAACAGTTCTTCTTTTGTGAACACATGATTCGGATTTTCCGCAAGAAATGTCAGCAGGTCAAACTCTTTGGTCGTAAACTGTTTTTCTTCCCCGTTAACCCATACCCTGCGGGCTGTCTTGTCAATCTTGATGCCGCGGATCTCGATGACATCGTTCACCTTCTGTCCGCTGCCGATGAGACGGTCATATCTGGCCAGGTGTGCCTTCACTCTGGCAACCATCTCGCTAGGCGAGAACGGCTTCGTGATATAATCGTCCGCGCCAAGACCAAGGCCCCGGATCTTATCGATATCATCTTTCTTCGCCGACACCATGATGATCGGCATATCCTTCTTCTCCCTCACCTGCCGACAAATCTCAAATCCATCCACTTCCGGCAGCATAAGATCCAGGATCAGAAGATCATAATCTTCATTCAACGCTTTGTCCAGTCCCGTATCTCCACGGTTCTCAATTTCGACCTCAAACCCGGAAAGCTCCAGATAATCTTTTTCCAGGTCCGCGATCGCCTCTTCATCTTCAACGATCAGTATTTTGCTCATTAATCGGTACCTCCTGATATTTTCTAAGTACAAAGTACATGGTTGTTCCCACGCCTTCTTTGCTGGTCGCCCATACCTTTCCTCCGTGATCCTCCAGGATCTTTTTCACGATGGAAAGTCCGATTCCACTTCCGCCTCTGGTTGAATTTCTGGAGGCATCCGTGCGGTAAAATCTGTCAAAAATCTTTACCAGATCCTTGTTGGCGATTCCCTTGCCGTTATCTTCGATCTCCACCTGAACAAAATCTCCGACATCGCGGAGCCGGATATTAATGACTTTATGGGGTTTATCCATATATTTGATAGAATTGCTTACAATATTATTGATCACACGTTTTAACTGCTCCGCATCGGCGATCACAATGGGGGCATCCTGAAGATAATTAAAATACGTCAGGTCCACGCCCTGTGCTTCCAGATCCAGGCTTAATTCCTCGACGCAGTCTTCAAAATAATCTGCGATCGGAATTTTGGCAAAAGTATATGGGATCCTGTTCGTATCAATTTTGGAATAGAAGGTCAGTTCATTGATCAGCCGGTCCATCTCGTTGGCTTTATTATAAATGGTACGGATATATTTGTCCATCTTCTCCGGCGTATTTGCGACGCCGTCCATGATTCCCTCCACATAACCTTTCACCGCTGTGATCGGTGTTTTCAGGTCATGGGAAATGTTGCTGATCAGCTCTTTGTTTTCCTTGTCAAACTCAACCTTTTCTTCTGCATTTTCCTTCAACCGGATACGCATCTCCTCAAAATCTTCACACAGATCGTTGATCTCTTTCACACTGCTGCCTTCTACTGTAAAATCCAGGTTTCCCTCTTTGATGTTCTGCGTCGCTTTTTTCAGCTGTTCCAGCGGCGAGACTACCCCGCGGTAAATCCAGAAGCTGAGTGCAAAACTGGTAAACACCAGGATCAGAATCGTCGCGAAAAACATCTCCTCCCACAGCGCTCTCATCTGCGGGAAGATCTGATCCGTCCGCGTCACAATAAACACACTGCCATCGCTTCCGTCTTCAAACGTAAAATCCACCCGTTTTACCAGTTCCTGCTCGTCACTGTGGAGATAAAATCCGCCTTCGCTCTCCGTCTCCATCTCAGCCTCACCGAAATCCGGAAGGATCTGCAGCAGCTTGTCATCATCCACTGTCTCCGATCCATTGAAGAAAATCGTATCATCTTTCTTTACTGCCAGAAACGAGGAATCCTTCAGCAGTTTGTCATTCAGTTGTTTCAGATAACCGGTATCTTCCAGATCCGCTGAACTGTCCTGCGCTTTTGCGAGAAGTTCCTTATATTCTCTGGAAGTCAGCGCATCTAACATCAGCGCGTTATTGGATATCATTTCATATGTGGGATTTTCAATCCCATACTGTTCTCCGATCACTCTGACTTTGTACTGTGAGAAAAGATAAAATGTGATTGCACAGAGAATAAGCGGTACAAAAATGGTAATGAAAAAAGAAATGATAACCCTTGTTCTCAATTTCATAGCTCTGTTACGATGACCCATACTGTTTTCCGTCCTGTCTTATGTTCCTCCGGAGATTGTCCGGAAAAAAAATCGTTACTGTCCGCCGGGAACAGTAACAAAACCTGCCGCTGTTCAGGGAATGCCTTCTGGCTTCCGTCTGAACGGTGTCCGAATCCTGTTAAAATGTCCGGACTGTTACAAAATCCTTTTATTTCTAATTATAGCACACACATGGGGGGTTTTCTCGTTAAGTAACTGGAATATTTATAAATTTTCTATAAATATAGGGGACGAAAACCGGCAGGGAGGCGCCCGCGGATG
>DXEK01000029.1 GCA_019115005.1 Candidatus Fusicatenibacter merdavium
TTCCCGGCTCAGCGCTCCTCAGGGTTCGGTGTTGGAAACACCTCACCTGCCCCGGTCTGCGGGCCTTCCGGACGTTAAGTGTCTCCAGCCGCATCAGCAGATGCCCGGCGCACACGCACAGGGCATGGCCGGAGCCTGAGAGTGACGGCGGGAGAGAAGCAGGACGGAACTGCTGCTGAAGAACGGACGGAACTGCTGCAGGTGAGGGGAATCTGTTGCGAATGATTCTTGTGTTCTGGGGTGGAATCGGATATAATGGTTACAGAATCGTTTCGGACGTGTTTCGTGGGAGCGGAACGGCGGTGGGAGGTTTGGTTATGGAAGAGGTTTTGGAGAAGCTTCAGAGATGCTATGAATCCTGCGCAGACAGGATTCCTTTTGTGCCGAAGGTGGCGCTGGTCCTGGGATCCGGCCTGGGGGATTATGCGGAGCATTTCCGCATCGAGGGGGAGATTCCTTACCGGGAACTGGAAGGATTTCCGGTGTCGACGGTGCAGGGACATAAGGGCAGGTTTGTGTTTGCCCATGTGGGCAAGGTTCCTGTAGTGATGATGCAGGGACGAGTTCATTATTACGAGGGGTATTCGATGGCGGATGTGGTGCTCCCGGTCCGGCTGATGCGGAAGATGGGAGCGGAGATCCTGTTTCTGACGAATGCCGCCGGGGGCGTGAACTTTGACTTTCAGGCCGGGGATTTTATGATGATCACGGATCAGATCTCCAGCTTTGTTCCGTCGCCGCTGATCGGATCGAATTCTGAGGAACTGGGGCCGAGGTTTCCGGATATGAGCCGGATTTACGACCGGGATCTTCAGGAGATCCTCAGAAGTACCGCGGAGGAACTCGGGATTGTTCTGAGAGAGGGAACGTATCTTCAGCTGACTGGTCCGAATTTTGAGTCGCCCCATGAGGTGAAGATGTGCCGGATCCTCGGTGCGGATGCGGTGGGAATGAGCACTGCCTGCGAGGCGGTCGCGGCGAATCATATGGGGATGAGGATCTGCGGGATTTCCTGTATCTCCAACCTTGCCTGCGGGATGACGGAACAGCCCCTGTCTCATCAGGAAGTGCAGGAGGCCGCCGACCGGGTGGCTCCGCTGTTTCGGAGCCTGGTGACGGAGAGCATCCGGAAAATGTGCCGGTAAGTCCGCCGTTTGGTGCGGTCCGTATAACGTATGATTGGAAAATGACCAGGCGGAAAGGAGGAAGCCGGAATGAAGATCCGTTTTTATCACGTACGGATTCTGACGATGGAGGAGGACCGGCCGGTCTTCGAGGGAGAACTTCATGTGAAGGACGACAGGATTTCCTATGTGGGCGGCAGCCTTGGGGCGGAAGAACTGTCTGCGTTAGGATCGTTTGACCGGGAAATCGACGGCGGCGGGAACCTGCTGCTGCCGGGGTTTAAAAATGCCCATACACATTCGGCGATGACCTTCCTGCGTTCTTATGCCGACGATCTTCCGCTGGACGAGTGGCTGAACCGGAAGGTATTTCCGATGGAGGCGAAGCTGGATGAAGAGAAGATCTACTGGCTTGCACAGCTTGCGTTTCTGGAGTACCTGACGGGCGGCATCACGGCGGCTTTTGATATGTATCTGATCCCCGACGCGGTCGGGAAGGCAGCTCGGGATTTCGGGTTCCGTACCGTCCTCGTCGGGGCGATGAATAATTTCTGCCAGTCGCCGGAGGATGAGGAGCGATGCTATCGGACCTGGAACAGGGAAGGGGATCTCGTCAGTTACCGTCTGGGATTTCACGCAGAGTATACGACCTCCATGGAACGGATGAAGGCGCTGGCGGATCTGGCCCATAGATTTCAGGCGCCGGTGTTCGCCCATAATTCCGAGACGGAGAAGGAGGTCCGGGAGTGTATCGGCAGATATGGAAAGACGCCGACGCAGGTGATGGATGAACTGGGCCTGTTCGATTACGGCGGCGGAGGATATCACTGTATCTGGCTGGGGCAGGAAGACTTCGAGATCTTCCGCCGGAGAGGCCTTTTCGCCGTGACCTGTCCCGGTTCCAACACGAAGCTGGCCAGCGGTATCGCTCCTGTCGCGGAGTTCCTGCGGCGGGGGATCCCGGTGGCGATCGGGACGGACGGCGCGGCGAGCAATAACTGTCTGGATATGTTCCGGGAAATGTTTCTGGTGACGGGGCTGGCCAAGCTCCGGGAAAAGGATGCGTCTGTGGTGCCTGCGGAGAATGTACTGCGGATGGCGACCGTCAACGGGGCGCGGGCGATGGGACTGACAGGGTGTGAGACGTTGAGCGCGGGACAGAAGGCGGATCTGATCATGATCGACATGGACCAGCCGAATATGCGTCCGCTGTCGGATCCGGAGAAGAACCTGGTCTACAGCGGGAGCAAGCAGAATGTGTGCCTGACGATGATCGACGGGAAAATCCTGTACGAATGCGGTAAATTTTATACGGCGGCAGAACCGGGCCTGATTTACGAGAAGGCAGAAGAGATTCTGCACAGGATCCACTGAGCTTTCCGGCGGACAGAGAAAGAAGCTTCCCTGTCCGGTCAGGGCGGACTGCCCGCTGTATACAGCCGCCGGGGCAGCATCTGTGAAAGGACCAAAACAAGCGTTTTGATTTTTCCACAGGTGCTGCGCTGGAGTATATCTGCAGCCAGGTAAAAAAGAAAAAAAGGAGAAAAGTACAATGGAAAGAAAGACATCATGGAATGACTACAAAAAGAAAGAACTGAAGAAGATGAACAAGCTGTGTGACGCTTACCGGGATTTCCTGGATAAAGGAAAAACGGAACGCGAGTGTGTGACGGAGATCATCCGCCAGGCGGAGGAAGCAGGCTATGTGGATCTTCAGACCTGTATCCAGGACAATACACCGCTGCATGCGGGAGACAAAGTTTACGCGGTATGCATGAAGAAATCTGTCGTGCTGTTCCAGATCGGAAGCAAACCGCTGACAGAGGGCATGAATATCCTCGGCGCCCACATTGATTCCCCGCGTTTGGATGTGAAACAGAATCCGCTTTATGAAGATACGGGATTTTCTTATCTGGATACCCATTATTACGGCGGTATCAAGAAATACCAGTGGGTGACACTTCCGCTGGCGATCCACGGCGTTGTCGTAAAGAAAGACGGAACGGTTGTGGATGTTGTGATCGGCGAGGATGAGTCAGATCCGGTATTCTGTGTGACAGATCTTCTCGTTCACCTGTCCGGAGAGCAGATGGAGAAGAAAGCAGCCAAAGTGATCGAGGGGGAAAGCCTGGATCTTCTGGTCGGCAGCCAGCCGCTGGAGGGCGAAGAGAAAGAAGCAGTGAAAGCGATGACTCTGAAGCTGCTCAACGACAAGTACGGCATCGAGGAAGAGGATTTCCTGTCCGCAGAACTTGAGATCGTTCCGGCCGGAAAAGCGAGAGAGACCGGCCTTGATTCCAGTATGATCATGGCATACGGACAGGATGACCGCGTATGCGCATACACTTCTCTGGTCGCTATGCTCGAGGTGAAGAATACAAAGAAGACCACCTGCTGTCTGCTGGTGGACAAAGAGGAGATCGGAAGCGTCGGAGCGACCGGTATGCAGTCCAGATTCTTTGAAAATGTTCTCGCGGAACTGATGAATCTGACCGGAGATTATTCCGAACTGAAACTGCGCCGCTGCCTGGCAAATTCCAGAATGCTGTCTTCTGATGTGAGCGCCGGCTACGATCCGCTGTATGCACAGGCATTTGAGAAAAAGAACGCGGCATTTTTCGGAAAGGGAATGGTATTCAATAAGTTTACCGGTTCCAGAGGAAAATCCGGCTCCAACGATGCGAATGCGGAATATCTGGGAGATCTCCGCAGGATCCTGGACGATGCAGGCGTGGCGTGGCAGACTGCGGAACTTGGCAAGGTAGATGTCGGCGGCGGCGGAACCATCGCCTACATTCTGGCCCTGTATGGTATGGAAGTTATTGACTCCGGTGTCGCGGTGCTGAATATGCACGCTCCGTGGGAGATCACTTCCAAGGCAGACGTCTATGAGACGGAAAAGGGATATGAGGCATTCCTGAAAAATGCATAAAGGGGTGACCGTATGCAGAGTAGCAGTTCAGCCAGCTGAACGGTAACCTGCATCCAGCCATTGAGAATCGCTTTGCGATGGGCTGAATGCCCACAGGCGCTATGTTTTCATACGGTCTGCGCAATGAATGCGCAGACCTGGCTGAACGGTAACCTGTGCAGAACTGTCGGAGAATATAGCTCTTGACAGAATGCGATTTATGATATATGATACACATTAAAAAACAAAAATAACATATTTAGGAGGAATGATTTTCTTGGACGGTGACATAGCAGGCAGTCTTATACTGCAGATCGTATTGATTGCAATCAACGCAATTTTTGCATGTGTTGAGATTGCGGTGGTTTCAATTAATGACACAAAGCTCGAAAAAATGGTGAGTGACGGAAATAAGAAGGCGATCCGGCTTCAGAAGCTGACGTCGCAGCCTTCCCGTTTCCTGGCGACGATTCAGGTTGCGATCACACTCTCCGGTTTCCTGGGCAGTGCATTTGCAGCGGATAATTTCTCGGAGCCGCTGGTCGCGTGGCTGTTGTCCATAGGCGTACCGATTCCGGAGAAGACGCTGGATACGATTGCAGTTGTCCTTATCACGTTGATTTTATCTTATGTTACTCTGATCTTCGGTGAACTTGTGCCGAAGCGTGTGGCGATGAACAAGACGGAGGCGATCTCCCTGGGACTTTCAGGAATGATCACCTTTGTCTCGAAAGTATTTGCACCGCTGGTCTGGCTGCTGACCGCATCCACAAACGGTGTCCTGCGGCTCCTCGGGATCGATCCCAATGAAAAGGAGGACGAGGTGACGGAGGAAGAGATCCGGATGATGGTGGACGCCGGCAGCGAAAAGGGCGCCATCGACTGTGAGGAAAAGGAACTGATTCAGAACGTCTTTGAGTTCAATGATATTTCTGTGGAAGAGATCTGTACACACCGTACAGATGTGGCGATGCTCTGGATGGATGAGAGCATTGACGAATGGGAAGAGATCATTCATGAGAGCAGACATTCGTATTTCCCGGTCTGCGGCGAAGATGTGGATGACATCATCGGTATTCTCGACGCCAAGGATTATTTCCGGCTGAGAGAGAAGAACCATGAGATTATTATGCGTGAGGCGATTAAGCCGGCATATTTTGTTCCGGAGAATATCAAAGCGTCGACGCTGTTCCAGAACATGAAAAAGAGCGGAAACTATTTCGCGGTGGTTCTGGATGAATACGGCGGTATGGAAGGTATCATTACCGTCCGCGATCTGATCGAGGAACTGGTAGGTGATCTTTCTGAGGAGCAGGAAGCGGACCGCCAGCAGGAGATCGAGCAGGTGAACGACGACACATGGAAGATTCTCGGTACCACACAGCTGGACGATGTGGCGGAGGCACTGGATGTGGAACTTCCGCTGGACGAGTACGATACGTTTGGCGGCTACATTTTCGGAGAGCTTGGTGCGGTTCCGGATGATGGAAGCCAGTTTGAACTGGAAACGCCGGATCTGAAGATTAAGGTAGTCAAAGTGAAAGATCACCGGGTAGAAAATACTGTGGTCAAGAAAATTGAGCATCCGAAAGAGGATGAGGGCGAAGAGGACAAGAAAGAAAAAGAATAGAATCTTGCAATTTAGACCCGTATCGTTTATACTATATCTGCCGGAGAGATGCCGGCAGATATTTCTTTATGCTGCAGAATATAATAAAGGATGGTTGAGAAAATGAGTTTATTACAGGATTGGCGTGATATGGCCTATAATCAGGAGGCAGACAAAAATCAGCTTCAGAAGTTCTGGACTGATTATTTCCTGATCGAGAAAGGGATTTATGAGCAGCTTCTGACGAATCCGGATGAAGTGGTAAAAGGCACCGTAAAGGAACTGGCCGAGAAGTACAACATCAGCGTGATGACGATGGTAGGTTTCCTGGACGGGATCAATGACAGCCTGAAAATCCCGAATCCCATCGAGGAGATGGACGAGAACACAGAGGTGACGCTGGCGTTCGATAAGGAACTGCTGTATAAGAATATGGTAGACGCCAAAGCGGACTGGCTGTACAACCTGCCGATGTGGGATGAAATTTTCACACCGGAGCAGAAAAAAACATTGTATATGGAGCAGAAAAAGTCTGGCACGATCATCAAAGGCAAGAAGATCGGTCGTAACGATCCATGTCCATGCGGCAGCGGAAAGAAATATAAATACTGCTGCGGCAGATAAACGCTGCGGCGGTTGACGGAAGAAAAAAGGACAGAGACTGACGGGCAGCGGTTCGTCCATGCGCGGGAGAAGCGGATGGACGGACGGCTGCCTTTTTTACAGGGAGGATTTTATGAACTGCAAATTTGAGAATATCAGTGTACAGAAAAAGGAGAATCTTCTGGAAATGTATAAACGTACGCTGAGAAAGAGCTTTATGATCTATGGGATCGCTGTGATCGTATTGTTTTTGATCTTTTTCGCGACAAGTTTACTGACCCGTTCGTTTTCTCTGATCTATACTGCATTGTATGTGGTGATTATCCTGATCGCAGGAAACTGGGTGCTCCGTATGCCGAAGAAAAGTGCGGAATCTACCTATGCAAATAATCAGGAACAGTTTCACTGTGAACCGCAGACGCATACTTTCTTTTATGAGAATGAGATGCGCGGGAAGAATAATCAGTCCGGCGTGGAGATCCGGATTCCGTACGATCAGATCGTGATGGTGATGGAGACAAAGAATCTGTTTCTGATCCGGATTCCGGAGAAACGTATGGTTCTGGTTGACAAGAGAGGCTTTCAGCGGGGCAGCAGCAGTGAGTTCGGAGCGTTTCTGAGAGAAAAGTGTACCGCTGCGAAATTCTGCTGAGAAAATTTTTCTCAGCAGTTCCGGAGCAAAAGGCGGAACCGCGGAATCTGCGGGAAAGGGATAAAGTGTATGGAACGGGAAATGAATTGGGAAGAAGTGTCCGACGGACGTCTGTATGGTCCGAATGATATGGTGAAGGCGGACTGCGGCGACTGCGAGGGCTGCTCCGCCTGCTGCCGGGGGATGGGTTCCTCGATCCTTCTGGATCCCCTGGACATTTTTCGAATGACGGGGTATCTGAACTGCAGTTTTGAGCAGCTGATGGAAGAAAATATTGAACTTCAGGTGGTGGACGGGATGATTCTCCCGAACCTGAAAATGGCGGGAGCCGGGGAGGCCTGCACTTTTCTGAATGAACAGGGGAGATGTACGATCCATCCGGCGCGCCCGGGGATCTGCCGGATTTTTCCGCTGGGCCGCCTGTATGAGGATGGTGGTTTCCAGTATTTTCTTCAGGTCAACGAGTGCAGGAAGAAAAACCGGTCGAAGATCAAGGTGAAAAAATGGATCGATACACCGGAGACTGCGACGAACAGCCAGTATATCTGTGACTGGCACTATTTTCTGAAAGATGCGGAGCGTGTGATTCACGACAGGGATGAGGAAGTGCGGAAAAACTGGAATCTGTATCTTCTGAAAGTTTTTTTCCTGAAACCGTATCAGACGCAGGAGGATTTTTATCCGCAGTTTTACCGGAGATATTTTGAGGCCCGGGAGGTGCTGGAAAGTCTTTGAAGTCCGCAGGACAGCAGAATCCGTCAGCAAAATCACAGAAAATGTCATGGGTTTTTGCCGATATCAGAAGTATAATGCAGAAAATAAAATCGGAAAGGCAGACTATGAGAACGCGGAACAGAAAGCAGCGGATCATGGCGGAAAGGCGGAAGATGACAGAACAGAGAGAAACATATCAGGAAAAGGACGGCGGCAGATCAGTCCGTCAGGAGTGGGTGGAACGAATGCTGCAGATCGCACAGCCTGTGCTGGAACATCTGAGCGGCGGCAGACTGAAGGAATGTCTCCCGGTGGATTTCCATCCGGACAGAAAGATTTTTCAGCCGTTGGAAGCGTTCGGGCGGACTATGGATGGAATCGCTCCCTGGCTGGAGCTGGAGGGACTGGAAGGAAAGGAAAAAGAGCAGCAGGAACACTTCCGGGTTCTGGCGCGGGAGAGTCTCCGGCGCGCAGTGGATCCTTCTTCCGGAGATTATATGGACTTTGGCGACACGGACGGGCAGCCGCTGGTGGACACTGCGTTTCTGGCACATGCGATCGTGCGTGCCCCGCGTCAGCTCTGTGCGGAGTTGGATGGGGAGACAAGGGAATACCTGGCAGCTGCTCTGAAAAAATCCAGAAGGATCACCCCCTGTCCGACCAACTGGCTGTTTTTCTCCGCGATGGTGGAGACGGCGCTGGCTGTGATGGGAGATGAGGACTTTGACTGTACCCGTATTGATTATGCGGTGAGAATGTTTGAAGAGTGGTATCTGGGTGACGGTATTTATGGAGACGGACCGGAATTTCACTGGGATTACTATAACAGTTTTGTGATCCAGCCGATGTACGTGGATATCATCCGGAAGTTCGGACAGGAAGAACGCTACAGTGGTCTTCGGCAGAAGGTGGAAGCACGAGCGTCCAGACACGCTCAGGTGCTGGAACGGATGATCGGCCCGGACGGGACCTACCCGATCCTCGGGCGATCCATCGCTTATCGGTTCGGTGTTTTCCAGCTCCTGGGACAGGCTGCGCTGGAAAAATTTCTGCCGGAGGAGCTTCCGGCGGCTCAGGTGCGATCTGCGCTGACGCAGGTATTGCGCCGGGTCATGGAAGCGGGAGACATGTTTGACGGTAACGGATGGCTTCGCCCGGGAGTCTTCGGATGGCAGCCGGAACTGGCCGAAGAGTATATCGGGACAGGCAGTCTGTATCTCTGTACGACGGTGTTTCTGCCGCTTGGACTTTCGCCGGAAGATGAATTCTGGAGTGGTGAAGAGATGGAGTGGACCTCCAAGAAAGTATGGTCCGGAAAACATGTTATGAGGGATCACGCGATCTGAGGACCATTTTGCAGGTTCCAAGGTCATAAAAATAGGGAGAAGCCAGAACGGCGCTGCGTTCCTTTTGGGGAACACAGCGCCGTTTACTGTCAGGATTTTTTCGATTTTATACGAGCGCCTGCAGAATAAAGTTCAGAATGAACAGGAATGCAACGCCCACAATGATCGGATGGATCTCCTTGGCTTCCTTTTTGCAGATCTTCACAATACAGTATGTGATAAATCCGGTAGCGATACCATAGGAAATGCTGTAGCACAGCGCCATGAAAATTCCGGCGAAGAATGCAGGAATCGCCTCAGACAGATCGCTCCAGTTGATTTCCTTGAAAGAGGAAACCATCATACATCCGACGATGACGAGAACCGGTGCGGTCGCTGCGGAAGGAATAGCGCTTACCAGCGGAGCGAGGAATGCGCTCAGAGCAAAACATACAGCCGTCACTACGGAGGTCAGACCGGTACGTCCGCCGGCTGCGATTCCGGCTGCGCTCTCCACGTAAGTGGTCGTGTTGGAAGTACCAAAGAGCGCTCCGATGGAAGTAGCCGTCGCGTCAGCGAACAGCGCTTTGTCCATTTTGGATTTAAATCCATTGTTCTGTTCCAGAGTGCGTTCGTCTTCCTCACTGAAAATGCCGCTTTTTCTTCCGGTTCCGATAAATGTTCCGATGGTATCAAAGGTATCGGACATGGAGAATGCAAAGATTGTGATCAGTACCAGCGGGATCTTGGATGCGTCAGCGAACAGAGACGGAAGACCTTCTGCGGTAAAGATGGCTCCGAAGGTGGTCGGAAGCGCGGAGGCCGCGTCCAGGAAGCTGATACTGTCACCCAGCTTCGTCACGCCGAACGGGATTCCGACGATCGTGGTGAGAATGATCGCGATCAGGATACCGCCGCGCACGTTTTTAACCGTCAGAACGATGGCGAGTACCAGACCGATCAGGAATACCCACAGAACAGGGTTATCAAACGTTGCGATTCCCGGAACCGCCAGCGCGGGCTGTGTGTCATCCGGGCTGAACTGAACGAATCCTACATTCAAAAATCCGAGGTATGCGATAAAAGCGCCGATACCGCCGCTGATTGCAAGCTGCAGGGATTTTGGGATTGCCTTGATGACAATTTTGCGGACCTTTGTGACGGTGATCAGAATGTTCAGAAGACCGCAGATGAAAACCATCGACATGGCCTGCTGCCAGGTAAAGCCGAGACCGAAGCATACGGTGTAGGTAAAAAAAGCATTCAGTCCCATACCGGGCGCCTGAGCATAGGGAACGTTGGCGAACAGTCCCATAATCAGGGTACCGATGATGGCAGCGATGATCGTTGCCAGGAAAACAGCTCCCCACTCCATACCGGTCGCGGACAGTACAGACGGATTTACGGCGATGATATAAGCCATCGCAAAGAACGTCGTGATGCCGGCGGCGAACTCAGTGGAGACAGTGGTGTTGTTTTCTTTCAGTTTGAAAAACTTTTCCATGAGATCTCTCCTTCAGATTACTCAGAGCATGACTTGACACACTCCGGCGATGACAGACCAGACTGCCTCTCTGCCGCGGTAACAATTCCTCCAGATGAGTTGTCACCGCATCTGGCTATCAGAAACAATTTTGTCCGGCAGTTTTGATCTGAAAATGAACGTGCGCGATTTCCAGAATTTTATCGATCGCTATATGTTCCGGTATGAGCAGAACTGTCATAAAATATGGAAATACGGTACTTTCAAAAATGATACTGTTCAACTCTAGCATATCGGAGGACAAATTTCAATTCTTTTCTTAAGAAAATCTTAAAAAATGAAAAACAAAACATGTTTTATATTTGTGAATTGCAGTGCGTTTGCGATGCACGGAAATGACATTTTCGATTCGCTTGCATAACAAAAGTAAAGACGGTATAATAAAAACGCTGCAGCAGTACAGTGGTGCAGCCGTCTGAGCGGCTGCACAGCCGCACACAGCTGCAGCGTTTGAAAAGAGTGCGAAGGAGAAAGTGAAAATGCAGGTTCATCAGACAGATTTTTCAACAGGTAGTGTAAGGAAGAATATTCTGGATGTGGCGCTTCCAATGACTGCGGCGCAGCTTCTGAATCTTCTGTACAATATTGTCGACAGAGTTTATATAGGTATGATTCCCGATGTGGGACAGGTGGCGCTGGGCGGTCTGGGACTCTGTTTTCCGATCATCATGATGGTGACTGCATTTACGAATCTGTTCGGAGGCGCATCGCCTCTGTGCGGAATCGCCAGAGGCGCCGGAAATGAAAAAGAAGCGGAGAATATTATGGGAAACGCGTTTGTGCTGCTGGTGCTGTCCGGCGTGATCCTGATGACGATCGGACTCGTGTTTCACAAACCGATCCTCTATCTGTTTGGAGCCAGTGATGTGACTTACCGGTATGCCGCGGAATACATCATGATCTACCTTCTCGGGACGGTCCCGGTCATGATCGCGCTCGGGATGAATCCTTATATTAACAGCCAGGGATTTCCGAGGATCGGAATGCTGACGGTATTTCTCGGGGCCGTTGTCAACATCGTTCTCGATCCGATTTTTATCTTTGTGTTTGATATGGGCGTGAGCGGCGCCGCCACGGCGACAATCATCTCCCAGTTTCTGTCAGCTGTCTGGGTACTGAAATTCCTCACGGGAAAGCAGGCGGCCCTGCGGCTGAAACGGGAATCAATGAAGCTTTCCGCCGTTCGGGTGAAAAACATTACGGGACTGGGTCTTTCTTCTTTTGTTATGTCCTTTACCAACAGTCTGGTGCAGGTGGCCTGCAACTCCACACTGCAGCAGTTCGGCGGCGATCTCTATATCAGTATCATGACGATTCTGAATTCGATCCGTGAGATTGCTCAGACGCCGGTCAACGGACTGACCAGTGGATCTTCTCCTGTATTGAGTTTTAATTACGGAGAAAAACAGTATAAAAAAGTGCGGCAGGGCATATGGTTTGCGGCTGCCGTCTGCATTGTCTACACATTGATTATCTGGGGACTGATCTTTCTGTTTCCGCGGGTATTTATCGGGATCTTCAACCGTGATCCGGAGTTGATGACAGATGCGGTCCCCGCAATGCATGTATATTTCTTCGGTTTCTTTATGATGGCGCTGCAGTTTGCGGGACAGAATGCATTTACTGCGCTGGGCAAGGCAAAATTTGCCGTTTTCTTTTCGCTTCTGCGGAAGGTGGTCATTGTCGTGCCGCTGACGCTGCTCCTGCCCAGGATCGGAGGGCTCGGAGTTATGGGCGTCTTCCTTGCGGAGCCCATCTCCAATTTCATTGGCGGAACGGCATGCTTTGTGACAATGCTCTGCACGGTGATGCCGGAACTGAGAAGAGGGGGAAAAGCTTAACGCTTGTAACCGTTCAGCCAGCGGAACGGTTACTGACGCTTTCCTCCTCTCACTCCGAGTGCATCCAGGACTTTTTTGTCCAGTTCCGGAAAAGGGAGTACAGGAGCAGGTTCGGGTGTGTGCTCTCCGATGATCTTTTCCATCCATACCATGTGATACCAGCGCCCGAATTTATAGCCGCATTGATAAAACCGGCCGACTATGCGGTATCCCATGTGTGAGTGAAACTGTATACTGTTCTTGGTAAGATATTCGTCTTCCACTTCGGGATCTCCGATACAGGCGTTCAGGTTCAGGATGTTCTGGGCCCTGGAGATCCCTTCAATGGCATGGTAAAGCATTTTTCCAAGTCCCATTCGCCGGCAGTCTTCTCTGAGATAAATCGAGAGTTCCGCGCCCCATCCGTAAGCTGCCCGGCCGATAAACGGTCCGGTGTACGTATAACCCAGAAGCTGTCCGTCCTTTTCCACCACAAGATAAGGATACTTTTTTAAAGTATTCTCAATCCGTTTCCGGAATTCTTCCGGCGTCGGCACGTCATATTCGAAAGTGATCGCCGTCTTTTGTACATACGGCGTATAAATTTTCAAAAGCTCTTCGGCGTCGTCCACCGACGCGACCCGAAGATTCACATGTTCGGTATTCATGTTCCGTTTCCTCCCGCTGTTTTGTCATTATACAGTTCAGCTGGCTGAACTGTAACTCTGCGGTCTATATTTTATCATATTTCCGGTCACAGGCAAAGAGTTGTGTCAGTTTTTGACTGAGTTGTTGTGATGAGCTGGCCGGTCCGCGGAGTCCTTACAGCGCCGGGTGCGTATGACAGCGGAACTTTACAGGACATTTGTCCGGGCGGTATCCGGGAAAAGAATGCATGCAAAACAGATGTAAATTTGAAACAGAAAAGAAGAGGAGATAAGCGTGATAAAAATTCTGATCCGTCAAATCGAATTCGGCGAAAAGAAAATCAGCAGAAAAGAGCGGGCGCAGCGCCTGTCAGGAGAAGGAAAGG
>DXEK01000030.1 GCA_019115005.1 Candidatus Fusicatenibacter merdavium
GACAGGATGTCAATATCATGGTATTCGATACCGAGGTTTACTCTAACACGGGCGGACAGTCTTCCAAGGCTACCCCGACCGGAGCAGTTGCACAGTTCGCAGCAGGCGGTAAGGAGACCAAGAAGAAAGACCTGGCAAGCATCGCGATGAGCTACGGCTATGTATATGTTGCTCAGATCGCTATGGGCGCTGACTATGCTCAGACAGTCAAAGCGATCGCAGAGGCAGAGGCATATCCGGGACCGTCTCTGATCATTGCTTACGCTCCGTGTATCAACCACGGTATCAAGAAGGGTATGAGCAAAGCTCAGACAGAGGAAGAACTGGCAGTTAAGGCTGGTTACTGGCATTGCTTCCGCTTCAACCCGGCTCTGGCAGCAGAAGGAAAGAACGCGTTCACTCTGGATTCCAAGGCTCCGACCGGAGATTACCAGGAATTCCTGGATGGCGAGGTTCGTTACAACTCTCTGAAACGCTCCAATCCGGAGAAGGCTGAGAGACTGTTTGCTAAGAACGAGGATGAGGCTAAGGCACGCTACAGCTACCTGAACAGACTCGTTGCTCTGTACAGCCCGGAAGAGTAAGAAAAAAATATAATCGTATCCAGACGATGAGATAAAACGCCGCCCGCGGCCCGTGTCTCTGCAGAGAGAGCGGGAAATGCGGGCGGCGTTTTTGGTCTGGCATGCAGAAGATTTCATGCGTTTTAACAGACAGGAGAGAAGAAGATGAGAAAAGAGAGATTCAACAGCGACTGGAAAGTGTGGAAGGACCTGGATCCGTTTGAACTGGTCTTCCATGTGCCGGAAGAAGCGGAGACGGTGGAGCTCCCATATGATGCGATGTTCCATGAGGAGCAGCGGCCCGACAGCGTCAACGGAGGGAGTACCGGATTTCTGGACGGCGGAGCTTATAAGTACTGGAAGCGTTTTTTTGTGCCGCAAGAGTGGAAGGGCGGCCATGTCTGTTTTCTGTTTGAAGGTGTTTACTGCCGTGCCAGTGTATTTATCAACCAGTCGCTCGCGGGACAACAGGCGTCCGGCTACTCGGAATTCCTCGTGGAGGCTCAGGATTATCTCCGCTTTGGAGAATGGAATGAAATTCTGGTGAATGTAAAGTGCGGGACAAGGAACAGCCGCTGGTACAGTGGCGCCGGGATTTACCGGAATGTGTGGATCGGTTACGCGCCTGCCGTCTGTCTGGAACCGGGCAGTCTGCGGGTGACGACGATGGAAGTCTCCGGCGAGGGAGTGGGCGTCTGTGTGGAGGCAAGGCTGGGAAACGACGGTGTCGGCGCCTGTGAGACAGTGTTTTCGATCCGTGCGGAGGACAGTGACGGCGCTTTGCTTTCCGCTTACACCTGTCCGGTCCGGATCCCCGGACGGCAGACGTTGGAGTTCCGGAAAAATCTTTTCCTGGAGCATGCCCGGCTGTGGAGCGACGAGGCGCCCAATCTCTGCCGTTTCTGTGTCAGGGTGAAGGCAGAGGACGGAACATCGGATGAGGAAAACGTGACGACAGGACTCCGGCAGCTGCGTCTGGACAGCAGGCATGGACTGCGTGTCAATGGAAGAGAAGTGAAACTCCGGGGAGCGTGCATTCACCATGACCAGTCGATCCTGGGAGCGGCGGCAAACGAGGCGTACGAATACCGGAGAGTACGCCTGCTGAAGGAGGCTGGATTTAACGCGGTCAGATCCGCCCACAATCATGCGTCCCAGGCGCTTCTGAACGTCTGCGACCGTCTGGGCGTCTATATGATGGATGAACTGACAGACGTCTGGAATAAGAGCAAGACGGGTTACGATTCTTCGCTGGATTTTGCACAGAATTGGCGCCGGGACGTACATGCGATGGTGACCGCGGATTACAACCATCCGTCTGTGATCCTGTACTCTACGGGAAATGAGATCTTTGAGATCAGCACGGATCGGGGAATTGAGACGAGCCGGGATCTGGGCGCGGAATTCCACCGGCTGGATCCGACACGGTACACGACCAACGGGATCAACGGTGCGTTTGCCGCCGGCGACGGGCTGGCACAGATCGTCCGTGATCTTACGGGAAAAGATGCAGGGAAGGGCGACGTGAATCTGTTCATGAGCATGATGGAGACGAAGATGCCGCAGATCGTGTCTCATCCGGTGATTGGAGATCTTCTGGAAAAGCTGGACCCGACGATGGACATTCTGGGCTATAATTACATGACGGCACGGTATGAACCGGATGCGGAAACGTATCCGGACCGGATTATGGTGGGAACGGAGACCTATCCGAAGCAGATCGCGGAGAACTGGCAGGTGATCCGGAAAATGCCGGCGGTGATCGGTGATTTCACCTGGACCGGATGGGACTATCTGGGCGAGGTGGCGCCCGTATATCCGGCGCTGTGCAATACAGGAGGAGATATCTCCGCAACCGGCGTACGCCGTCCGGTTTCTTATTACCGGGAGATCGTGTTCGGACGGAAGAAAGGACCCTGCATCGCGGTCCAGGATCCAGAGCGGTACGGCACAGAGAGAAATTTCGGTCCCTGGTGTTTTACGGACTGTACGTTTAACTACACCTATGAGGGGATGGAAGGCCGCCCGGTCATGATACAGGTCTACGCCGGAGGCGATCATGTGGAACTTTTCCGGAACGGAACTTCGCTGGGAGTGCGTCCCTGCGGTCCGCAGACCTCCTATGTGACACAGTTTGATATGGAATATGAGCCGGGCGAACTGATGGCGGTGGCTTATGAAGACGGACGGGAGGTCGGGCGCTGCATACTGCGTTCCGCCGGTCCGGCCTGCAGACTTCAGGCCCGGGCGAAAGAGGAGACGGAGGATCCCCGATGGATCTTTGTAGATTTGTACCTGCAGGATTCGCAGGGAACGACGGTGATGGAAGACCGAGAAGTGTCTGTGCAGATCAGCGGTCCGGCCCGGCTGGAGGCGTTCGGAAGTGAACTGGCGAAACATCACGGCGGTTACGAAAAGCCGGTGACAACGATGACAGACGGCCATGCACTGGCGGTCTTGAAGATGACGGGAGAAGGGGAAATCCGCCTTTCCTTTGCATCGGAAGGAGTCGACGGGGCGGAGGTTGTCTGGAAATGAGAGGTATCCTATGACGAACAGAGAGATTTTGCGGATTGCCATGGAGCAGTCCGCGGTAGATGCAAACTGCCGGGCAGAGGATTTTACGAAAGAGGAGAATGTGATCGTCACATCGGCCAGAAATCCCGGCGCCCGCAGATATCTGGAACTTCCATTTGTGTGCAATCTGATCTCCTATGGGACGAATGTTGTGGCTTCCATAGACAGAAAGTATGAGGAGATCGTGCGGGATTATATCGGGAAATATCCGGCGGAGCACTGTTTTGAGACGCCGGATCTGCACGTCCTGAACGAAGCGTTCCTGGAACACGGAATGAAAGTCTGCTTCATGGCAGAGTATTTTCTTCCGGATGTGGAGCTGCTCAGGAAAATCCCGTGTAGATACGAGACACGTCTGCTGGAGCAGGAGGATTTTAGGGAACTGTACACAAAACAGTGGTCCAACGCCCTGTGTGAGCAGAGAAAAGAATTGGATGTACTTGGAGTGGGCGCCTATCAGGGAGACCGTCTGATCGGCCTGGCGGGATGTTCAGCGGACTGTGAGAAAATGTGGCAGATCGGGATCGACGTGCTTCCTGAATTCCGCAGACAGGGCATTGCCAGCGCTCTCACAAGCTCCCTGGCGTTGGAGATCCTGGAGCGCGGAAAGGTTCCTTTTTACTGCTGCGCATGGTCTAACATAAAATCTGCGAGAAACGCGATCCGGAGCGGGTTCCGTCCTGCGTGGGTGGAACTGACGGTGAAACCGAGGGAATTCGTGGATAATCTGGTGAGCGTAAAAGTGCGGGACAAGGAACAGCCGCTGGTACAGCGGCGTCAGGATTTACCGGAATGTGTGGATCGGTTACGCGCCTGCCGTCTGTGATCCTGTACTCTACGGGAAATGAGATCTTTAGTAAATAAGAAATCTAAGAAATCATGGAATATGCCGGAAAAGGCGTCCTTGCGCCTCCTGTTCTGGCGTAGTAAAATGAAACTACAGCAAGAAGGGAGGCGTATTGTATGGCATGGAAACCGCTGCCTGTAGGAGTAGACAATTTTGAAAAGCTGGTCACGAAAGGCTATTACTTTGTAGATAAAACCCTGTTGATCCGGGATCTTCTGGATATGAAGGGCGAAGTGAATCTTTTTACGCGACCCCGCCGTTTTGGGAAAACTCTGAATATGAGTATGCTTCGATATTTCTTTGAGATGGATGAGGATAACAGAGAACTGTTTGCGGGCACGAAGATTATGTCCGCCGGGGAAAAATATCTGAAATGGATCGGACAGTTCCCGGTTATCAGCCTTTCCTTGAAGTCCATGAAGCAGCCGAACTGGGAACTGGCCTTCGAGATGCTGAAAAAAGTGATAGGGGAGGAATATTCACGTCACTGGAAAACAGTGGAAACCAGCGGTCGGCTGAGCGATGCGGATAGAGAGCGTTACCGGCGCATACGGGATCTAAAGGGAACGGATGCAGACTATGCAGATGCTCTGAAATATCTTTCGGATTGTCTGTATGTCTGTACAGGCAGGAAAACCATTATCCTCATTGATGAGTATGACGTCCCCCTGGAAAATGCGTATTTTGCAGGATTCTATGATCGGATCATTTCGCTGATCCGCTCTCTGTTTGAATCGGCGCTGAAGACGAATGAGAATCTGGAATTTGCCCTGGTAACGGGCTGCCTGCGGATCAGCCGGGAATCCATATTTACAGGACTTAACAATTTGAATGTACTTTCCATTACCGGGGAGGATTATGCGGAGTACTTCGGATTTACGCAGGATGAAGTGGAAGCAATGCTGAAATTTTATGGTCTGGAAATGAACTTGAAGACGGTACAGCAGTGGTACGACGGCTATCAGTTTGGCAGTACAGAGGTGTACAATCCCTGGAGCGTCATCAATTATGTACAATCCTGCCGGATGAATAAGAATGCTTTTGCCCGTCCCTACTGGTCCAACACCAGTTCAAACAGCATCGTCCGAACTCTGGTAGAAAAAGCGGATCTGTCTGTCAAGCAGGAGATTGAGACTCTGATCGAAGGGAAGACGATTACAAAGCCGATTCATGAAGACATTACTTATGAAGATATGGATTCCACCCAGGACAATCTTTGGAATTTCCTGTTTTTCACCGGCTATCTGAAAAAAATCCGGGAGCAGCAGGTAGGAGAAACCATCTATATGGAGATGGCCATCCCCAACAGCGAAGTTCGTTACATCTATAAGAATACGGTTCTTCGTTGGTTCGAGGAAAAGATGGATAAAAAGGAGTTGTCGCCGCTTTATGAAAGCATTCTAAGCGGAGATGCAAAAAAAATGGCGGAGATTCTGTCAGAGAACCTGATGGAGACCATCAGTTTTTATGATTACCAGGAGAGCTATTATCACGGCTTTCTTACGGGAATGCTGAAAAACATCGGGAGTTATATCGTTCTTTCCAACCGGGAATCGGGAAACGGAAGGCCGGATATGATTCTGAAATATCCCAGCGTTCGGGGCAAGGCGGTGATTATTGAAATTAAAGTATCTGAGACGTACCGGGACCTGGAAAAAAAATGTGATGAGGCTCTGCGGCAGATCGAAGAACAAAAGTATGATGAGGCTTTGCGGCAGGAGGGATATCAGAACATCATGAAGTACGGAGTCGCCTTTTACCGGAAGGAATGTATGGCGAAACTTGGGTGAACACAGGCAATCTGTTTCAGCAGCAGACAATATCATCAGTCAGGTCTGCGCACTTTCTGCGCAGACCGTGTGGGAACATAGTGCCTGTGGGCATCCGGCCTATCGCGAAGCGATTTTCAATGGTTGGATGCCGTAACAGTTCAGCTGGCTGAAGTGTTACACGCCGGTTTTTGATCGAGAAAAAAAGTCCTTGCATTTTTCGAAAAAAAGCGATATAATGTTTGAGTCAGTAAAAAACATGGACGGATTCCCGAGTGGCCAAAGGGGACAGACTGTAAATCTGCTGCAAATTGCTTCGATGGTTCGAATCCATCTCCGTCCAGTGAGGAGTCGCTAGAAAGCGGCTCCTTTTTTTGTAGGAACACTCTTGCAGACCGCAGCATCATTGTATGGAAGAGGAGTAGATGGGGAAAAGATATGAGCGATACCAGAAAGATAAAAAACATGAGTCTGGAAAAAATCTGTAATTCCGGGCAATGTTTTCGGATGTGGAGAAGAGAAGATATGGATGGTTCTGAATCGGAGATGGAAAAACATGCGGAAACTTATGTGCTGATCGCCGGAAATCATTGGCTGGAAGTGAGTCAGACGGAGGATACCTTCCGTTTTTCCTGTGATGAGGAAGAATACAAAACATTTTGGAACAGTTACTTTGATGTGGACACGGATTATGACGCAGTGATCCGGCAGATTGATCCGGCGGATGAGTATTTGCTCCGGGCGGCGGAGTTCGGATATGGGATCCGCATTTTGCGGCAGGATCTGTGGGAGATGATCATAACCTTTATCATCTCCCAGCAGAACAACATCCGCCGGATCCGCAAGTGTATTGAGACGATCTGTGAAGCGTATGGCAGCCGCTGTACTGCACCGGACGGGACGGTTTACTACGGGTTTCCGACGCCTGACCAGCTGGCCTGCGCGACAGAAGAAGAACTACGTGCCCGCAATCTCGGATACCGGAGCCGCTATCTGGTGGAAACTGCCCGGATGATCCGGGACGGAGAGGTGTCCCTGGAACATCTGAAGAAACTTCCGGTTGCGGAGGCAAGGGAAGAACTTCTTAAACTCTGCGGCGTCGGGCGTAAGGTCGCAGACTGTATCTGTCTGTTCGCCCTCCACGATCTGGAAGCGTTCCCTGTGGATACGCATATCCGGCAGGTGCTTGAGAAGCATTATCCGGAGGGGTTCCCGTTTGAGAAATACCCGGATACCGCCGGAATTTTGCAGCAATATATCTTTTACTACGATCTGAAAAAGGGAGAATAGATTTTTCAGGACAGATAGTTTTTCATCGTCCTGAGCGCTGATTTCTCCAGCCTGCTCACCTGGGCCTGGGAAATGCCGATCTCTTTGGCGACCTCCATCTGTGTTTTTCCCTCGAAAAACCGGAGGTTGATGATGTGGCGTTCCCGCTCTCCGAGACGGTTGATCGCGTCCTGGAGGGCCAGATCCTGCACCCAGTTTTCCTCGCGGTTCTTTTTGTCGCTGAGCTGATCCATGACATAAAGGGTATCGCCGCCCTCGGAGTAAACCGGTTCATACAGACTCATTGGACTCTGGATCGCGTCCAGGGCGTAGACGATCTCCTCTTTGCCGATGCCGATCTCCTCTGCGATTTCTTCCACGGTGGGTTCTTTCAGGTGGGTTCGCATATAAGCCTCGCGCATACTGAGCGCTTTGTAAGCGGTATCGCGCAGGGAACGGCTGACGCGGATCGCATTGTTGTCGCGCAGGTAGCGGCGGATCTCGCCGATGATCATAGGAACAGCATAAGTGGAAAATTTGACATTCAGTGTCGTGTCAAAATTATCGATGGCCTTGATCAGGCCGATACAACCGATCTGGAAGAGGTCGTCGGGATTTTCGCTGCTGTTGGAAAATCGTTTGATCACGCTGAGCACCAGGCGAAGATTGCCCTGGATGTAGCGCTCTCTGGCCTCGGAATCTCCTTCTTTGATCTTGATAAGTAACGTCTCTTTTTCTTCATTCGTCAGCACCGGAAGCTTCGATGTATTGACTCCGCATATTTCAACTTTGTTTGTAGCCATGTTAGAATCCTCCTGTCGTTTCTTCGTATGATAAAATCATTCCAACTCGGGGTTTTGAATATACGAAACGGCAGAAAATTTAATAAAGTTTTGGCCCTTGACAATACATTGGATAAAAAATGCGTCCTGAAACAGAAGACCCTGTTTCGGGACGCATTTTTTAATAATGTGATGCC
>DXEK01000031.1 GCA_019115005.1 Candidatus Fusicatenibacter merdavium
ATTTACTGCGTCAATATATGATACTATACCGCAGATCTCCGGATCCTGCTTATCTTTTCCTGCTCTGCTCTTCTCTTCTATTATCCTGCTGTTATAATACCAATAAACAGATCTTCTGATTCCGGACCGCACGGAATATTGCCGTCCGGCGGTTGTCACATCAGACCGGCTTCCTGAGCCGCCTCCTGAAACAATTGTTCCTGACGTTCACACCGCTCCGTTTCCGGAAGATGAGAGACCCAGGACACTACCGTCTGCTGTTCCGGAAAGACATAGCATCTCTGTCCCCATTTGCCGCGGATCGTAAACCCGCCGTCCGGACGTACCCAGAAAAAGTATCCGTATCCGCCTTCCCGGTTCTCCACCTGGCGTCTGACCGCTTCCCGGCACCAGGATTCCGACAGGATCCTCTGTCCATCCCACAGTCCATGGTTCAGATACAGCTGTCCGAGAGCGCCCAGCTCATCGGGCGTCAGTTCCATTCCCGTGGCCCCGTAAAAATGTCCTTTCGGACAGTACTGCATCGGCGGCGTCGGAATACCCATTTCGGAAAACAATTTCCGTTCCAAATAAGCCGCCGTATTTTCTCCGACAGACCGCTCCACAGCGACGCCGGCCAGGTAAGCCGGCAGGTTGGAATACGAAAAGGCTGCCCCTTTCTCCGCGTCGATCCTTTTGGAAAAGCAGTCCAGCAGCCAGTCCTCCCCCGACGGCCGGAAGGGCAGACCCGGCACAGTCATCGTCAGCAGCCGCCGGATCGTCACGCTTCTCCATAAATCTCCGCTTGTCTGGTCCACCCGGGCCAACTCCGCTGAAAAGAACTTTTCCAGCGGATCTTCCGGTTTCATTTTCCCCTCGTCCACAGCAAATCCCACAGCTGTGGAGGTAAAACTTTTCGCTGCGGAATATACCGGATACCGTTTTCCGGGCGTCTGTTCCCAGCTTTCCGTAATCCGGCCGTCTCTGCGCACCTCTCCGCCAAAAGGCAGCACACTCTCAGACTCTGCTGCCCTCAAAAAACTATCCAATATCATTTTCTCACCTTTCTTTCCCTGCACATTCTCTGCTGTCGTCCCAGCCACCTGGTCTGCCTGCCGCATACGGTTTTCCGACGGTTCTTTGTCCCAGCCTTTTGTCCAGTCTACTATATTTCTCCCTGTGTTTCAATTCTAATTCAACAAAAATTCGCCGGGAAAAACATCGCTTTGTCCATTGACCGGACAGAAAATTTATACTAAACTGTATATATGTGGGGCCAAAAGAGATTGGACCCCTAAGGAAGGAAAAACGCCTATGGAGCAGAAAGACAGGAGATTTGCCGTGCTGATCGACGCCGACAATGTTTCTCCAAAGTATATCAAATACATTCTCGATGAAGTCTCCGACCAGGGGGTCGCCACCTACAAACGTATCTACGGAGACTGGACAGACATCTCAAAACGAAGCTGGAAAGAACAACTCCTCCAGTATTCCATCAATCCCATTCAGCAGTACAGCAACACCAACGGAAAAAATTCCACGGATTCTGCGATGATCATCGACGCAATGGACATTCTCTATTCCAATCATGTGGAAGGCTTTTGTCTGGTATCCTCCGATTCCGATTTTACGAAACTCGCCCAGCGTCTCCGGGAATCCGGTATGTATGTGCTCGGTATGGGAGAGCAGAAAACACCCTCCTCTTTTCGCGTCGCCTGTGATTCCTTTAAAATCCTCGAGATCATTTCCCAGAATGAGGACGATGTCGCGCCGTCCGGCAATGCGATCTCAGATTCCTCCATCCGATACGGAAGTTCCATGGAAGAGACGCCCGCGATCACCAGCAAGGCGGAAATTGAGCGGACCGTTTCCAGGATCCTCACAGACAACAATGACCACGGAAAAAATACGACGCTGAGCGAAGTCGGCAATATCTTGCAGAAAAAGTTCTCCGAATTTGATGTACGAAATTACGGATATTCCAAACTGTCCACGTTTCTCGAGAGCATGGACGATATTGAATTGATCAAAGCCGGACATAACTATCTGGTCAAAGAGAAGCACAGCACCGTTTCCCGGCCGGAAATCGAAAAATTCCTGACAGAATTTATCCAGAATAACAATGGAAGGGTCGACAACCTGAGCATTATTCACGAGGCGCTCCGCAGTCATTTCGGAGGATTCGACGTCAAACAGTATGGGTACAGCCGGATCTCCAGCTTTATCAACAGCTTCAAAAAATTCAAGATTTCGAATAACACTGTACAGATGAAGCAGTAAACACAGCAGAAATCCACTGGGCAAAAAAACGCTATGGCATACATTGATTTTGCCCAAGTGCGGAAAAAGACAGACACTTTTGGGAGAGTGTCTGTCTTTTTCCTATCATCTGTTCAGATTCACCGTTCCGCCGATTTTGCGTATCTACTCACGCAGAGCGTGAGCAGCGCGACGGCAGGCGGATTATCCCGATATCCAGACTGTCTTTTCTACTGGTGGTACGTACTCAGAAAATCTGCGATCTTTCCAGCTGCTTCCTTTAATACCTCCAGCCTCGGCAGGTAAACGACCCGGAAATGGTCCGGCTGATGCCAGTTGAAGCCTCCGCCGTGGATCAGAAGGATCTTCTTTTCTTTCAACAGGTCCAGAACAAATTTCTCATCGTCCACGATGTGGAACTTTTTACTATCCAGTTTCGGAAAAATATAAAACGCCGCTTTCGGTTTCACCGCTGTGATTCCCGGGATTTCTGTCAGCGCATGATAAATATAATCCCGCTGTTCATAAATTCTTCCACCCGGTTCTATATAACTGTTTACACTCTGAAATCCGCCCAGAGCCGTCTGCACGATCGACTGTGCCGGAACATTGGAACAGAGTCTCATATTGGAGAGCATCTTGATCCCCTCGATGTAGTCTCTCGCGATCCTTTTATTGCCGCTGAGGATCATCCATCCGATCCGGAATCCGGCAACCATATGGGATTTTGACAGTCCGCTGTAAGTTACACAGAACAGATCCGGAGCAAGCGACGCAATGGAAACATGCTCTTCGCCGTCCATTACCAGCCGGTCATAAATCTCATCGGAGAAGATCATCAGCTGATGCTCCCTGGCTATGTCAACGATCTGCTGCAGTACCTCTCTCGGATAAAGCGCGCCCGTAGGATTGTTGGGATTGATGATTACGATCGCCTTTGTGCGGGAAGTGATTTTCCTGCGGATGTCTGCGAGATCCGGGTACCAGTCTGACTGCTCATCGCAGATGTAATGTACCGCCTTTCCTCCCGCAAGCGTCACGCAAGCTGTCCAGAGCGGATAATCCGGAGAGGGGATCAAAATTTCATCCCCATTGTCCAGCAATGCGGACATACACAGATTGATCAATTCGCTGACGCCGTTGCCCGTGTAAATATCGTCCACGGAGACATTGGGAATTTTCTTCAGCTGTGCATACTGCATGATCGCTTTCCTGGCGGAAAACAGACCGTTGGCCGGAGAATATCCTTCACACTTTGTCAGCTGGCGGCGCAGGTCGAAAACCACTTCGTCAGGAGCATGAAAATCAAAAGGCGCCGGATTTCCGAGATTAAGTTTCAAAATCCGGACCCCTTAGTTTTCCATGCGATCCGCTTCTTCCACCACCGGTCCGCGGACGTCATACA
>DXEK01000032.1 GCA_019115005.1 Candidatus Fusicatenibacter merdavium
GGAGATACCGGATCACCGGAGGTACAGGTTGCTATTCTGACAGCAAGAATCGAGGAGCTTACAGAGCATCTGAAGGTACATCACAAAGATCATCACAGTAGAAGAGGTCTTCTGAAGATGGTTGGCCAGAGACGTGGCTTACTGGATTACCTGAAGAAAACTGATATTGAGAGATACCGTGCATTAATCGAAAAACTGGGCATCAGAAAATAATCAGCTTGTCAGCGGGCGGGAACTTTTTCCGCCCGTTTCTTTTAAGAGAAATCACGGCGGTCCGGAAAATCGGACTGCTATGAGAAATCTGCAGTGTTTTGCCGGAAACCGATTCCGGCAAAACACTGCCGGATCTCCGGGAAAAGTGTCCGGGACCACTGAAAAGCATATCGGCGTCCGGCTGACTGCCGGAAGGAGACTTCCCGCGGAAGCAGCGGGTATGTTTTTCAGTAGTTTCGGAAGAACTTACGTCCTGGAGAAGTAGATCATCTGATCGAGACAGAAAAATAAGTTAAAGGAGAGCAGTTTTTATGTACAAGAGTTTTTCCATGGAACTGGCTGGCCGTACGCTTACGGTTGACGTGGACCGTGTTGCAAAGCAGGCAAACGGCGCGGCGTTTATGCATTATGGCGACACCGTGGTACTGTCCACCGCTACAGCGTCAGACAAGCCGAGAGACGGGATTGATTTTTTCCCGCTGAGTGTTGAATACGAAGAAAAAATGTACGCCGTAGGAAAGATCCCGGGCGGATTTAACAAGAGAGAGGGAAAGGCCAGCGAGCATGCGATCCTGACCAGCCGTGTGATCGACCGGCCGATGCGCCCGCTGTTTCCGAAGGATTACCGCAATGACGTAACGCTCAATAATATGGTAATGTCTGTGGATCCGAATTGCAATCCGGAGGTTGTTGCGATGCTGGGTTCCGCGATCGCAACCTGCATTTCCGATATTCCGTTTGACGGTCCCTGTGCTATGACACAGATGGGTATGATCGACGGCGAGTTGATTGTCAATCCGACGTTGGCACAGAAAGCAGTTTCCGATCTGAGTCTGACTGTCGCTTCCACTCGTGAGAAGGTCATTATGATCGAGGCGGGAGCCAATGAGATCCCGGAGGCCAAGATGATCGAGGCTATTTACAAAGCGCATGACGTCAACCAGGAGATCATCAAATTTATTGACGGCATCGTGGCAGAGTGCGGAAAACCGAAACACAGCTATGAGAGCTGCGCGGTTCCGGAAGAATTGTTTGCGGCGATCCGCGAGATCGTTCCGCCGGAAGAGATGGAAGAGGCGGTATTTACCGATGATAAACAGACACGGGAAGAAAATATCCGTGTGATCACCGAGAAACTGGAAGAAGCGTTTGCGGAAAACGAAGAATGGCTTGCCGTGCTGGGCGAGGCTGTTTACCAGTACCAGAAAAAGACCGTCCGCAAGATGATCCTGAAGGATCACAAACGTCCGGACGGACGTGCGATTAATCAGATCCGTCCGCTGGCGGCCGAGGTGGATATCATCCCGAGAGTTCACGGCTCCGCGATGTTTACCCGCGGACAGACGCAGATCTGTACCGTAACAACGCTTGCGCCGCTTTCGGAAGCGCAGAAGCTGGACGGTCTGGACGAGTTTGAAACTTCCAAGAGATATATGCATCAGTATAACTTCCCGTCCTATTCTGTGGGAGAGACAAAGCCATCCCGCGGTCCGGGACGCCGTGAGATCGGCCACGGAGCGCTTGCGGAGCGTGCGTTGATCCCGGTGCTTCCGAGCGAGGAAGAGTTCCCGTATGCGATCCGTACGGTTTCTGAGACCTTCGAGTCCAACGGTTCCACTTCTCAGGCAAGTATCTGTGCGTCCACCATGTCTCTGATGGCGGCAGGCGTACCGATCAAAAAGCCGGTAGCCGGAATCTCCTGTGGTCTTGTGACCGGAGAGACAGACGATGATTATCTGGTTTTGACAGATATTCAGGGGCTGGAAGATTTCTTCGGCGATATGGACTTCAAGGTTGCCGGAACTCATGATGGAATCACTGCGATCCAGATGGATATCAAGATTCATGGCCTGACCCGCCAGATCGTTGAAGAGGCGATCGCGAGAACGAAGGAAGCCAGAGAATACATCCTGACGGAAGTTATGGAAAAAACGATCGCGGCTCCGCGTCCCACCGTTGGCCCGCTGGCTCCGAAGATCATCCAGATCCAGATCGATCCTCAGAAGATCGGCGACGTGGTAGGCCAGAGAGGTAAAACCATCAATACGATCATCGACGAGACTGGCGTTAAGATCGATATCGATGATGACGGTTCCGTTTCCATCTGTGGTACGGATCAGGCGATGATGGATAAGGCGGTAGAATATATCCGCATTATCACAACGGAATTTGAAGCCGGACAGATCTTTACCGGAAAAGTAGTGAGCATCAAAGAGTTTGGCGCGTTCCTGGAGTTCGCCCCGGGAAAAGAAGGTCTGGTTCATATTTCCAAGATCTCCAAATCCCGGATCAATCATGTGGAAGATGTTCTGACCCTGGGAGACGTAGTCAAAGTCGTGTGCCTTGGCAAAGATAAAATGGGAAGAGTAAGCTTCAGCATGAAAGACGTTCCTGCGAATGCGTAAAGTATTGCTGAAACGTCTTGAACATCGGATCGGACAGAAACGATGAGTGGCAAAGAGATATAAAAGGGCTTTGGGACAGGGCGTAAAGCCTTGTCCTGAAGCCTTCTTTTTTCACCGGCTGACGGAAGCGGAATCATGTTCCGGTGAAAATTGTTTGCGGAAGAAAGGTAGAAAAGGGAATGAGGTATCACAATATTACAAAGGATGACATGTTGAATGGAGATGGACTGAGAGTGGTATTGTGGGTAGCCGGGTGCAGCCATCACTGCAAAGGATGTCAGAATCCGATCACCTGGGACCCGGACGGAGGAATTCCATTTGACGAGGCCGCAAAGCAGGAAATCTTTGAGCAGCTGGACAAAGATTATATTTCCGGGATCACGTTTTCCGGCGGTGATCCGCTCCATCCGGCCAACGAGGCGGATGTGACGGCGCTCGCAAAGGAAATCAAAGAAAAGTATCCGGCAAAGGATATCTGGCTCTACACCGGATACCGGTGGGAAAAGATCTGCGATCACGAGATCGCCGCTTACGCGGATGTGGTGGTTGACGGTCGGTTTATTCTGGAACAGCTGGATGTAACGCTTCCATGGAAGGGAAGCCCGAACCAGAGAGTGATCGATGTGAAGAAGACGATGCAAAAAGGAAAGATCGTACTGTTTGACGAGGAGGAAAAGGATGGAGAAGATTAAGATACAGTATCTGAACGATGAGATCGAAAGACTCCGTTATATCGACGGGAAGTCTGACTGGATCGATCTGCGCGCGGCGGAAGATGTGGAGATGAAAGCGGGAGAATTCCGCCTGATCCCGCTGGGCGTGGCGATGCAGCTTCCGAAAGGGTATGAAGCACATATCGTTCCGAGAAGCAGCACATTTAAAAACTTTGGGATCATTCAGACAAATCACATGGGGATCATCGATGAGTCTTACTGCGGTCCGAATGACTGGTTTTATATGGCGGCATACGCCCTGCGGGACACGGTGATCCATAAAAACGACAGGATCTGCCAGTTCCGGATCCAGAAACATCAGCCGGAGATCGTCTTTGAGGAAGTGGAACGCCTGGAGGGAGAAGACCGCGGCGGAATCGGAAGCACGGGCGTGCGATAACATTTCCGGAAACACTGAAACATACATGTGTCTTACTGAAAAAAGTTCAAAAAGTTCAATTCGGAAACGGTAAAAGTAGCATTTTCCGGTTCGAAAAAAGAATAATTTCATCCTCCAATATTGAATATAAAATGTATACGTGGTAATATGAGTTCAATGAATTCAAATAAGTTCATTTTTTCAATGACAAAGAAATGAACTTATTTGTGGAATGCTTTGTCTGGATCATATCTTTTGGAACGGACGGTGAACAGACAGTCTGCTTTTACGAGCAGGATCATTGAATTTTGGGAGGATCATGAGATGTCGAAGGAATTGTTTGCGCAGAGACTGAAGTCGGCGATGGAACAACAGCATATGAAACAGGTGGATCTGGTCCGTGCGGCGGAAGAACGCGGTCTGAAGCTTGGGAAAAGCCATGTGAGCCAGTATGTCAGCGGAAAGACCGTGCCGCGGGAGGAGATCCTTCGTTTCCTTGCAGAGACGCTGCAGGTGGATGCCGGTTGGCTGACCGGAGACGATGAAACAAAGCCTGCGGATGGGGAACCTTATGTCCGTGAATTCCGAAAATCCACGAAGCTGGATCACGTTCTGTATGACGTCCGCGGACCGGTGGTGGAAGAAGCGGAT
>DXEK01000033.1 GCA_019115005.1 Candidatus Fusicatenibacter merdavium
GCTGAAAAAACAGATCACGACATTCTAAGTACGTTTACGTACGTTATATTATTTTAAAGCAAATCTTCCAGAAATGCTGATGAATACGACATTTCTGGGAGATTCGTTTTCTATAAAGTGGCAAAGTCGGGGTATAGCACAAGCGAAAGTATTAAGCTAGTTATTTAATTTCTTTTGTACTAGTGCAAGCTGTATAGAGCTGCATATTCTGTACTTTTTCAAAAGTACCTCCTGCTTTCTCCTTTCCCTGAAGTACGAGGGAAAAATCTTTCAATTCCTTGTCCTGAACATCAAAGATTTTATGTAACGCAGGGCGACGGAAATCACAGTCGATCAGAAGCACTTTTTTCTGCTCCTGAGCAAGCGCCAGCGCCAGATTTGCCGCCGTTGTGGATTTTCCTTCATTTTCCGCAACACTTGTGACCAGCAGGATCTGAGCCTGTTTCCGCTCCATTCTTCCCCGGATTCTGGATGCAGCCATGCGGTAAGCCTCCACATAACGGAAACTGCGGACAGGATTTGTGATCAGCATCGAGCTTTTTTTCTTTTTCTTCTCGTGATAGATCGTCCCGAGAAGATAGCTGTCCACTTTCTGATTAAATTCCTGCTCATTCTTTACCGTATCGCGCAGATGAGAGAAAAATGCGATCAGTGCGATGACAGCAGCTGCCGCCGCCAGAAATGCGTATGTCATATATTTTGTCACCGGAAGCTGATTGCTCGGGTATCCGGAGATCTGCGGCTGTTCCAGTGTCTGAAGAACCACGTTCGGAATAATGTAGTCTGACAGAGTCGGATAATTTCGCAAAACAGATTCCAGGATCAGATATGCGTTCTGAGGAGAATCCGCAGTGACGGAAAACTGCATCAGATTCGATTCCTGTACGATCGACGCATTCATCGTCGCCGGAAAGCTGTCCATTCCCAACTCTTCCATTACTGTTTTTTTCAATATATTATTTTCAAGGATCACAGAAAATTTCTGTGCCATTTCATATGCGGCGGAAAGATTGGAAACTGCATTGGAGTCTCCGCCGCTCTGGCTTACGGTAAAAGTGGTACTGACAGTATACCGGTCTTCATGGAAAAAAGAGATTGCAGAATATGTCAGCAGTGCAGCGCTCACTCCCACCAGAAGGATCATCCACCACGCCCTTCCGATATCCCACAGAATACTTCTGAGATCCCATGCTGTTTTCTCTGAGTTGATGTATTTGTTTTCGTACTCTCGCATGTCAGCCTTCTCAACCGTTTACTGAGACAATCAAGCGTACAGAACCCTGTACCCCTTCTTCGTCATAGACGCTGTAGACTACTTCATAGACTCCCGGTGTATTGACGTCTACCGGATTTTCGATCTGAACAGCGGATGGATCGAGGATGTCTTCCGCTATACTCCCGTGCAGGATTCCGTCCTCTTCCTTGACGTACTGAAAATGGTTGACGGTCACACTGTCCAGGTATCCCCATGGATCAAAACCTTCTCCGACAGAAAGATTGATCATGTATTGATTGAGTGTCAGGGAAGGAATCTGGGATTCCTGTGACGGGTCATAAAACTCAACGGTCACCGGAAGGTTTTTGACATCCCCCGCACTGTTTGCCACGGAATAATTGACCTGATACTGGCCCGCTGTTCCGTAGGAATAACTGTCCTGAAAACTCATCTGAATCTTGCTCGTGATATCACCGTCCAGACAATCCTGCGCATGCAGCCCTTCTGTCAGATTCTCAGCGTCTATGGAAAATCTCAGCGGACTGTCCAGTGTGAAAACCGGAGAAGTATAATCCGTATAGACGATCTCACGCTCGGCCCTCGTGATATGGTTATCGCTGTCGAACGCTACGATACTGACTTTCCGGCGTCCTTTTTCTATAAAATTCGAAATACTTTCCACCACCAGGGAATCTGTCACATCTCCGTCCTTTCGATCGGTAGCCGTCACACCCTGAAGCAGCGCTGCGTCGTCTGCCGCGATGCTCACCTGGATCTCCTGCTGGTCCATCTGGATCTCGGGACCGCTCTGGTCCTGACCGCCCTCCCGCACAAAAATGCAGAACAGGAACAGTGCCAATGATACTGCAAACAAAAGGATGCTTGCTGTCTTTGCTTTTCTCCTTTTACCAAAACCATCGTATTTCCTGTCTGACCGGAACCGGCGGCGGCCCTGCCGCCGGCAGACGGTTTCTCAGTATCTGTTCCGGATTTCTTCTCAGCAGAAGTTCTGCATATTCCCCTGAGTAATGTCTCACCAGGAATTCCCGGACCGGCCCCATATCCATCGTCCTGTATTCCACACCATGGGCGTCGCTGGCAATACAGTTCACCATCTGATGATCCAGCAGGATTTCCGCAACTTTTTCTGTCTTTGGCCCGAATCTTCCGAAAATACTCCCCTTATTCATCTGCGCGAGCACGCCAAGCACTCTCCACTCAAACAGCCAGTTCGGGCGGTCCTGTATGCAGTAGTATCGTTCCGGATGTGCAAGAAGCGGAACCTTTCCCAAATCAAGAATCCCCGTCAGCTGGTCACGTATCGCTTCCGGCTCCGCGTCAAACGGAACCTCCACCAGGTAAAACCGCGAATCATTCAGTGAGATCAGTTGACCATTCTGAATTTTTTTCCTTAAATCGCCAACGCCCCATAATTCCATTCCACGGACGATATGTACAGGAATATCTTCCCTTTCGATCGCCTGGCGCAGTTCTTCAAACCGCTGGCGCAACTCCGTCGATTCAAAGTTCTGAAATTCTTCCTGATTGCTGTGGCAGGTAGCCGCGATCACAGTAACGCCGCTCCTCGCCGCTGCTTCAGCCATCATCAATGATGTTTCAAGATCCGGTGAACCGTCATCCACCCCCGGAAGAATATGTGCATGTAGATCAATCATACTGCTGTTCTCTTTTCCCGATCCGCTGTTCTGTCCGGATCTCCTTTCTTTTTCTGGTTTACACAAAACTCAGACTTCCCCGATAAACCGAAGCTTTATTCTTCCCTGAGCAGTCCCCGTTCTTTTCCCATCAGAAGTGCCTGTACACGGCTCTTTACCCCCAGCTTTTTGTAAATACTGTAAATATGTCCCTTTACTGTCGTCAGCTTCAGATTCAGATCCGCGCAGATTTCCTCGTTTGTCATTCCTGTGTTCAATTCCTTCAGGACAATCATCTCCGTCACGGTAAGCGCTTCCTCGTTTTCCTCAGATGAGCGTTTTGCCGCCTGTCCTCTGGTTTTTTTAGCTTCCCGCAGGACCGTATTCATATAATCTTCCAGAGGCATATTCAACACATTTCCGTATTTATATTTCTTTTTACGGCTCCAGGTGTCCGGAGAATTACTGCTGAACCATTCCATATATTCTTCAAGCACCTCATAGCCGTTTCTTCCACAACAGGTATAAAACTTCACATAATGAGACTCTCCCGTTACCAGGAAAGATTCGACCACATCCTGCAGAGATTTTTTGCGGTTCCCCCGATACCAGTTTATTGCCGCCTGCTGAAACAGACATTCCGCCAGAATCCTGCTGCGCCGCCCACTCCGTGCGAAAGGTACCATTTTTTTCAGGATCTTGTCCACACGGTCGTACTGCTGGATCTCGTAGCAGGCTGCCGACCGCAGAAACCATGTACCGACAGTGTCCTCACGGATCTCATCAGACCATTCGGCCCGCTTCTCCCGCAGCCAGGAAAACAGTATCTTTTCTCCGCCACCATTCGTACGCAACGCATCTGCCGCCTCAAGCAGTCTCTGACAGACAATGTTTTCCTCCTGTGCAAGAAGTTCTCTCACGGAATGCTCCGTGTCTTCACGTTCCTCATGAAACCGTTCTTCTACATCCGGAGACCGGCGTATTTTTATCAGCAGCCAATATCGGGCGAACAGAAAGGTCCATGCGTCTTCCGGATCCACAGATAACAGAAGCCTCCAGTCTTCCTCCGGAAGTTTGTCCCGCTGTTTCGTTTCCAGGTAGAATTCCATGCGGGCAAACTGGTATGCCTTCCAGGTGTCCGAATCCAGACAGGATCTCCAAAACTCTGCATTTTTTCTCTCTGCCTTTCTGCCGCCGACAAATAGTTCCGAGAGATCGCGAAGACCACAGAGGAATGTATAGGAACCTCCGAGTATATGATACAGCTGCAGCGGTCCATAGACTTTTGCCGTTTGTTTCAGTTGTTTCATCCAAGACTCCAGTGGGATCAAGGGATCCGCAAAGGTCAGATTCAGACAGATTTCTGCTGCCTGTTTTGTATCAGGCTTTCCGATCGTCCGAATTTCTTTTTCAAGGGCCGTCCAGTCATGATGGTTTACCGCTTCCATACCTCTCAGATAGCAGCTTTGCGGGGAGGAATCCTCCGGCAAAAGTTCTCCGGACAGCGCAATTCCCGAGAAAGGTATCTCTGTATAGTGCGCCCGCAGACACTCCTGATACCCCTCCCGGTCTCCGATCTTTTCCAGACAATACAGGGCCTGTCCGACAAAACCATTTTCATCAAACCACTTTCCGGCCGCCCGCAGTTTCTCAGTTTTCCCGAAACAACCGGATCCTGACGTCGTTTCTGAGTTTTTCAGTATTACTCCTGAATCATTCTGCTCTTTTTCTTCCACACCGGAAAAGATCTTTTCAAACAGGGCGGCTCTTTTCCACAGACGGTTTTTATGACAACGGATCAGAATTCCTTTTCTCTGGAGTGTTTCGAATACCGTCCCCACATCCGGAATCTCAAAAACTTCCCGGCAGAGATCCGGATGCATCCATGGGCACAGTTCCATTTCCCGGAGGAGTTCCTGCTCGCTCGGACGGAGTGTCTGCAGAATCTCTGTCTCCAGATAGCATTTGACCTCATTCCGCTGGAGAACCTGACTGATTGAAATATTATTCGTTCCCATCCTGACACGGGGATGAGCCGTAAGACGCAGCAGGAGATCCACACATCCTGCCCAGCCCCCGGTCGCTTCGTATACTTCAGACGGATTCAGAAAACTGTCTCTCTCCGCAGCGAGACGGATGACCTCTTCCCGGGTCAGCGACGGCTGGACCACCAGTTGGATCCTCCCCTTCCAGAGAGGATCGAGAAGAGCTTCTGGAATCTCCTCTCGGCTTTCAAGGATCAACCGTTCTTCCGGGTTCAGCTGTTCAAGAAGTGAAAGGAAAAATCCGCTTTCTCTCTCCGTCAATACTCCCGGAAGATTTTCCACGACGATCCAACGTTTACCATCCCCTTCTTCTTCGCGGAACCGGCGTATCCTTTCCGAATATTTTTCCGGCTTTTCTCTGCCCGCTGAAACGAACAGGGCCGGAAGATTCTCATGTTTCCGACAGGCCATTCGGATAGACGTTGACTTCCCCGAGGAAGCTGCTCCTTCCACATACACGCAGAGATACTCCTTCAGCGCCTGTTCCAGTTCTTCCGTCTTGTCGATATAAAACTTTTCCTCTGTCAACGATTTCTCTTTTCTCTGTACTGCCATTCTACTCATCTTCCATCAACATTCCGCTTTCTCTAAGCTTGTCCAAAAATTCCTGAATATCCTCCCTTAGAGCGCTTTCCTGCACATCATATATATTCATCATTGTCTGTACGAGCTGCTCCAGACTGATCCCCTGTCTCAGCATCTCCCACAACTCTGCCTCCAGAGGATTCACCTGAAGCAGGCCATTGTATTTCAATACGGTCTTTCCCGTCGGAATCAGGAAACATTCCCCGGCAATCTCTCGCAGGACAACGTCTTCTTCCACTTTTATGATTTTTTCCATTCCCACAGACGGTCCTCCTTTGCTCTGTTTTGGAACATTTCTGACCTATAGTTTTCCCCGTCTTGCGCAAAAGCCAGGAGTCTCAAGAAACATTTCTTTTCCGCTCCTTATACTGATATTCCGGAACAATTCTATGTACGATTTCCCTGATCTCCCGGGACTCCGAATTGGACGCCTGTTCCAGTTCATGCAGGCTTTGTTCAAAGGTCGTCTCATCAAATTCAATCTGTCTGCCCACAAAAATACGATCGTTCTCTGTGGTCTTCATCCCTTCTTCATTCATCAGAAGTTCTTCATACAATTTCTCGCCCGGCCGAAGCCCCGTATATTTGATCATGATATCCACGTCCGGCTCATAACCGGACAGACGGATCATATTTCTTGCAAGGTCATCGATCTTTACAGGCTCGCCCATATTCAGCACAAAGATCTCCCCGTTCTTTGCATAGGCGCCGGCCTCCAGTACCAGGCTGACCGCTTCGGGGATTGTCATAAAATACCGGATGATGTCCGGATGCGTCACGGTTACCGGACCGCCATGCTCGATCTGCTTGCGGAACAGAGGGATCACACTTCCATTGCTTCCGAGCACATTTCCGAACCGCACAGCGGCAAACTCTGTTTCGCTCTTCTTTCCGATCATCTGGATCACCATCTCGCAGATCCGTTTGCTCGCTCCCATGATATTCGTGGGATTGACCGCTTTATCCGTGGAAATCAGGATAAATTTCCGCGCGTGATAACGGCTCGCCATCTGCGCTGTCAGATAGGTACCGATGACATTGTTCTTGATCGCCTCATTGGGGCTGTCCTCCATCAAAGGTACATGTTTATGTGCCGCCGCGTGAAAAACGATCTCCGGGTGATACGTCTCGAAAATATCCTGAAGCCGGCTCTCGTTTCTGACAGAACCGATCAGTACCTCGAGATCCAGAGAGGGATATTCCCACTCCAACTGTTTCTGAATGCTGTATGCATTATTCTCATAGATATCAAAAATAATCAGTTTCCCAACGCCGTGTCCGGCCAGCTGCCGGCAGATCTCGCTTCCGATCGATCCGCCGCCTCCGGTTACCAGGACGGTCTTCCCCTGAATATAGTCAAGGATCGCATCAAGATCCACTTTAACCGGATCTCTTTCCAGAAGATCCTCGATCTTTACATTTCTCAGACGGGATGTGACGATCTCACCGTCGATCAGCTGATAAATTCCCGGCAGGATATTGATCTCACACGGTGTCTCCTGACACACTTCCACAATTTCCCGAATTGCCTGACGGTTTGCCGAAGGAATGGTGATCAGGATCTTCTGGATCTGATACTTTTTCACCGCATCCGGGATCTCGGATACATCGCCGACGATCGGAACACCCAACAGGCGTTTTCCCCACTTAGACGGTTCTTTGTCGATCATGCAGCAGACCTTTCTCGTCGATTCCTTGCTCAGACGTGTCTCCTTGATCACTGCCGCTCCGGCGTCTCCGGCGCCTACCACCATCAGATTCATCCGGCGGTCTGCCGAGGCACGGAAGTATTTATTTCTCACAAGCCGCAAAAAGCGGTAGGAGAAACGGGTCGCCACCGCGGCGGCAAGCAGCAGGACAAAATACAGCAGCACATAACTCCGGAAGATCGGTTTTCTCAAAATCGCCATTCCGATCACCTGCAGAATGCTGGAAACCGCTGCTGCAGCTGTTATTTTACATAATTCTGTGATACCTGCGTATTTCCAAAGACTTGTATACAGAGAGAACAGATAATACACTACAACCGTGACGATCATATTGATCGGCATATACCAGACGATCGTCTTGACAAACTCCGGCTCGATCTGATCGATCTGAAATTCATACCGGATCCAGATACTTGCAAAAGATGCGATCACAATCGACAGAAGATCCAGCAGAAAAAACTTGACCATACTGATGCTGATATGAAAATTCTATCTGTACGTTTGTTTCACCTTCTTGTCCGTCCACGTTTCCGCCAGACATGACTCGTCCGCCAACGGCTGTGCCTGTCCGGCATCAGCCGCAAAGGATGCTTTCGTATATTCTTTCCCTTTCATTTTTCAACACTCCCTGATGGTATTTCTTCTTCGCAGAATTGCAGCAGTCTCTCATAGGCTTCCTGCCCTGTCTTCTTTTCTTCTCCGGTAAGATACCGGCAGACCTCGACCCATTCCGCAGCATCCCCTGCCTCATAGCCACACTTTTCACTGATCAGATATCGCAGCCGTTTTCTGTGCAGCGGACCGCATCTCAGATCGGAAAGATACTCGCAATTCATCTTCATCGCGAGATACTCCAAAAGTGAAATTTCTACCATTTAAAGTACCTCCAGAATCACATAATAATAGTTATGTTGTATTTTTCATAACATTTACATACAGTCTAAAACCACTTTCGCATTAATTCTACACAGAAAGATAAAAAAAGTCAATGTTTCCAGGGAGAGCTTCCATTACTATTTTGCGCCAAAATATTCTCTTCTATATTTTCATGCACAAAAAATAGAGAAAATGATAAGAATTGTGTTTTAGAAGCCGACAATACAGACTTTTTATTCACGATTTGGATTCTTAGCCCTTTCCTTTTTGTCTGCGTTCGCAGGAATTCCAACCTTTTTGCCCCACTAAAA
>DXEK01000034.1 GCA_019115005.1 Candidatus Fusicatenibacter merdavium
AACTATTATACAAACGAGGAGATCACAATTCCGCTGGATGAGAATCTGAGCGCTTCGGAGAATGCAAAAAAATATTTCGACCGGTACAGCAAACTGAAACGGACGGAGGAGGCGCTCAATGAACTTCTCCAGGAGACAAAAAGTGATCTGGAACATCTGGAATCTATCCGGACCTCTCTGGATATCGCACTGGACGAGGAGGATCTGGTCCAGGTGAGGGAAGAACTCATGGAATATGGCTATATCCGCAGGAAAGGGCCTTCCGGAAAGAAGAAAAAGATCGTTTCCCGCCCTTTCCATTACCGCTCCGGAGACGGTTTTGATATTTATGTGGGGAAAAATAATTTCCAGAACGATGAACTCTCCTTTAAGTTTGCCGTCGGAAACGACTGGTGGTTTCACGCCAAGGGACAGCCGGGCAGCCATGTGATCGTTCGGACCAATGGAGAGGAACTGCCGGACCGCACGTTTGAGGAAGCGGCACGGCTGGCGGCCTACTATTCCAAAGGCCGCCAGGCGCCGAAGGTGGAGATCGACTATACACAGAAAAAAAATCTGAAAAAGCCGAACGGAGCAAAGCCGGGTTTTGTGATCTACCATACCAATTATTCGATGGTCGCGGAGCCAAAGATCCAGGGGATCGAGGAGATTAAAAACTGATTTCATAAAAAATTTCGATCTTTTTTAGGAAAATATTAACAGTTTCATCTCTGCTTTTTCGTTGATTTGTGTTATACTTGGAAACAGTTACGGCATCCAGCCACTAAGTATCGCTTTGCGATGGGCTGGATGCCCACAGGCACTATGTTTTCACACGGTCTGCGCAGTAAATGCGCAGACCTGGCTGAACTGTAACGATTATTTTACAGCAAGCGAGGATGTTTTATGAAAAAAACGATCACAGAAATTCTTAATAAGAGACAGCCTACGACCAGGTATACTGCAGATCCCGCGGCCGGTCTGACCAGCGATCAGGCTGAGGAGTATATGCGCAACGGATGGAACAACCGTGCGGTGGAACCTCCGTCAAAAACAACGGTGGAGATTGTGAAGAGCAATGTTTTTACTTACTTTAACCTTATTTTCCTGATCATCGCTGTTCTGGTCATCATCGTGGGATCTTTCCGGGATCTTACGTTTCTTCCGGTAGTGATCGCCAATACTCTGATCGGTATCATTCAGGAGATCCGTGCCAAACAGACGCTGGAAAAACTTTCCGTGCTGAATGCGCCGAAAGCGACGGTGATCCGCGACGGGCAGGAACAGGTGTTGGAGTCGGAGGATCTGGTCCTTGATGACATCGTGGTATTTACTGCCGGAAAACAGATCTGCGCGGACGCCGTGGTGCTGGAAGGCGAGGTTCAGGTCAACGAGTCTCTTCTGACCGGAGAATCTGATGAGATCACAAAAAAGCCGGGCGATACTCTGATGTCCGGGAGTTTTATCGTCTCGGGAAGCTGCAAAAGCCGCCTGACGCAGGTAGGGGAAGATTCCTATATCTCCAAGCTGACCATCGAGGCGAAGGCCATGAAGGAAGGCGAACAGTCCGAGATGATCCGGTCGCTGGACAAACTGGTCAAAGTCGTCGGTATCCTGATTATCCCGATCGGTCTGTTCCTGTTCGGTCAGCAGTTCTTTATCTCCCACGACTCATTCCGTGAGAGTATCACTTCCATGGTCGCTGCGATCATCGGAATGATCCCGGAAGGGCTTTATCTGCTTGCCAGTGTGGCTCTGGCGGTAAGTGTTGTCCGTCTGGCATCCCAGAAGGTTCTGGTTCACGATATGAAATGTATCGAGACGCTGGCAAGAGTCAACGTTCTTTGTGTGGACAAGACAGGCACGATCACAGAAAATACCATGCAGGTCAATCAGGTGATCCCGGCAAAACATGCGCCGGAGAATCCGGCCTTTTCTCTGGAAAGCGTGCTGAGTGATTTCGCTGCCGCCATGTCCAGCGACAATATCACAATGGAAGCGATGAAAGCTTACTTTAAAAAAGGAACCGGCAGGAAGGCGGTGTCGATCACTTCCTTCTCTTCCGCTTTCAAATATTCCAGCGCAACGTTTTCTGACGGGTCCTACGTTCTCGGAGCGCCGGAATTCGTTCTCCGCGAGGATTTTCCGGCTTACCAGCCGGAGATTGAGCCGTATACCAGTCAGGGGTACCGGGTTCTCGTCTTCGGATCTTACCAGGGGATTCCGGACGGAAAAGCGCTGAACGGTCCGGTGACGCCTCTGGGCTATGTGCTTCTCTCCAATCCGATCCGTAAGGAAGCGCCGGAGACGTTCCGTTATTTCGAGGAGCAGGGAGTCGAGGTCAAAGTCATCTCCGGCGATAATCCTCAGACCGTCTCGGAGGTGGCAAAACAGGCGGGAATCGTGAATGCGGAGCGGTTTATTGATGCCTCCACGTTAAAGACGGACGAGGAGATCGAAAATGCAGTGCTGAATTATACGGTGTTCGGACGCGTAACTCCGGATCAGAAGCGGAAATTTGTCCATGCTCTGAAAGATGCGGGCAAGACCGTGGCTATGACCGGTGACGGTGTCAACGATGTCCTCGCTCTGAAGGATGCCGACTGTTCGATCGCAATGGCGTCCGGAAGCGATGCGGCTGCCCAGGCATCCCAGCTTGTCCTTCTCGACAATAATTTTGCGAAGATGCCTTCGGTGGTTCTGGAAGGACGCCGCGTGGTCAACAACCTGCAGCGTTCCGGATCTCTGTTCCTTGTAAAGAATATTTTTTCTTTCCTGCTGTCGATTTTTTCACTGGTATCTATGCTGACCTATCCGCTGGAACCATCACAGATTTCTCTGATCAGTACGTTTACGATCGGTTTCCCTGCGTTCCTGCTCTCTATGATGCCGAATAAGAACAGGATCGAAGGACATTTTATCACGAATATCCTGATCCAGGCTCTGCCGGCGGCACTGACAGATTTTATCATGGTAGCGACGCTTGTGATCTTCGGACAGGAATTCGGTGTGGGTTCCGAGGACATTGCGACCGCCTCTACGTTTCTGATGGCGATCGTCGGTTTCATGATCCTGTACCGGATCAGCAAACCGATGAACTGGATGCGCTGGACGATCCTCGGCGTGTCGGTTGTGGCATTCATCTTCTGCAGTACGTTCCTGGATCAGTTGTTCGCCATTTCCGGAATGTCCCAGAAATGTGTGATGCTGCTGGTAGTCTTTTCGGTTGCAACCGAGCCGGTTCTGAGATACCTGAATCTGTTGGTCGAGGGGATTGTCGCTGTAGTAAAAAGGCAGAGGGCGATCATGCGCCACAGAGCGAAACAGAAAGCAGTTGGAAAACTTCTGAAATAGAACAGAAAAATAAGAAGATCAGCCGGATCTGTGCATGAAAAAAACTGCACGGATCCGGCTGATCTGTTGTTCAGTAGTAACAGTTCAGCTAGGTCTGCGCATTTACTGCGCAGACCGTGTGAAAACATAGTGTCTGTGGGCATCCAGCCCATCGCGAAGCGATTCTCAATGGCTGGATGCCGCAACAGTTCAGCCAGCTGAACTGTTGCGGCCGGTAACTGTTCCGCCGGCTGTCCGGCCACGCTGTTTCAGATTAAAGTTCGGAACATGCGTTACTCGTAATGTGCTCTCTCGCCGCCGATATATTTCGGGCGTGTTCGCGCGCAGACCAGATGTGCGTTCCCGACAGAAGAAATGGAGAGACGGACGGGAACCGCTACATCCCGCAGGTGCATGCCGATCAGGACATCGCCGATGTCCATCCCCGCGTGTGCGCGGATGTGCTCCACGACGACTGTGTCTTTCATCCCGTAAAATGCCGCTGTCGCAAAAGCTCCGCCGCCCTTCTTCCACGGAACAACGCTGACCGGTTCATAGCCATAGCGGTCGGCAGCCTCCCGTTCGAGAACAAGTGCGCGGTTCAGGTGCTCGCAGCACTGTGCCGCGAGAAACACGCCCCGTTTCTGTGTCTCCGCGTAGATTGCATCAAAAATTTCCTTTCCCGTCTCCTCACTGGAATGGGTCCCCAGGCGGTAACTTTCCACCTCGCTGGAAGAACATCCGACGACAAGGATCTGCCCGGGTTTCATATCTGCAGTTTCCATCAGTTCTTTCGCTGCATCAGCAGCCTGTTGAATATATTCTTTTTCCATACTGCGCTCTCCTCTCTTCGTGTTTCTTTCAGTATCAAAACAGATGCGGTTCTGTAATTTTCTGTTGAGAACAGTATACCACAGATCTTCCGGTAGCCGCAATCCTTCGGAACAGGGGAAGGAAAAACGCCCCTGAAATCCTGCAGGAATTTCCTCGGATGGCTTGCATTACGCGTCTTCTGGTATTCCTACAGGATGATCGGGCAATCCCCATACATTTGTCCGGTGCGGTAGACCCACATGTAACTCTTGCTCCCGGCATCCCTTCCATCCTTATTCACAAGCACAGGGGTCTCATCTGTCTGCAGCACTATAATGGTCTCATAAATTAAGACACTTTTTCGGACAATTTTTAATGAATCTGATATACTAAAATCAATACGAAAGAGAGGATTCATTACTATGTCCAGACAAAGAAGAAGTTTTAGCGCCAAATTTAA
>DXEK01000035.1 GCA_019115005.1 Candidatus Fusicatenibacter merdavium
GCTGAACCTGTCGGCTATGTGCCCGCGATCGTGCCGGAATATCAGCGGATCAAGGGTCTGTTCCGGGATCCCAACTGGAACGGTGCCTGTATCTTTACACCGTGGGAATATTATCTGTTTTATGGTGAGACAGACCTGCTGGAACAGAGTTATCCGTCCATGAAGCGGTATCTGGAATATCTGGAACTATTTCTGAAAACGGGACGTCTGGAAGACTGCACGCAGATGGGCGAGTGGGGCGAATTGGGAGAGCATACGCCCAGGGAATTTGTGGCGATGGCGGCCTGTTACCGGATGTTCCGGATCGTGGCAAAGACTGCAGAAATCCTGGGATTTGCCAGAGAACAGCAGAAATACAGCCGTCGTGCGGAAGAACTCAGGTCAGCATTCCTGGATAATCCTGAGTGCTGGCAGGAAGATACGGGAATCTGCGGCACGGGCAGTCAGGCAAGTTACGGGTGCGCGCTTTTCAGCGGGCTGATACCGGAGAAAAAAAGAGAAACGGCAGTGGAACGCCTGGTTCAGGCAGTGGAGAAAAAAGACTTCCATCTCACGTCAGGGGAAGTGGGACTGAAACAGGTATTCCGTACGCTTGGTGAATACGGGCGGAGCGATGTGGTGTGGAAAATGGTGATGAACCGGACAGAACCAAGTTACAGGGTTTTTGTGGACCGCGGACTGACCACGCTGCCGGAATATTGGAATTATGGAGAGTTATGGTATGGAATGGCGAGGAGCAGGAATCATGCGATGATGGGACACGTAAAGGAGTGGATCATGAATGATCTGCTGGGAATACATCTTGCGGCGCCGGGCGGTTCCGTTGTCATTCTTCAGCCCTATGTGCCGCGGGAAATTCAGGAGATGCACGGAAAACTTTTGTGTTCCTACGGGGAGATTTCTCTGTCCTGCCAGGTGAAACGAAGAACGGAACAGGTTCAGGTCAGTCTGGAGATCACACTGCCGGTCGGAGTAAAAGGAATCTTAAAGGAACCCTATGTGGACGGGAACAGACAGGAACAGTCCGTAAGAGAGAAGGAACTTGGGTCCGGTACATGGAAGGAGGAGTTTGTCTTTTCATCGTGAAAAGACAATATTGATACAAAAACGGGTAAAATCTGACACAACAGGTTTTACCCGTTTTTATGTTGGTTTAACGATAAATTCTTATTTTATCGCTCAATGAAATGAGACAAGCGGCAAAAGGTCATGAATATCATACCTGCATGAATTTCATGACCTTTTGGGAACATAGATCATTAAATTTGTATATTGATAGATAATCATTGTAAAGTATAACAAAAATAATCAATAAAATTGTGAAAAAGATAGAAAATAGCTGGAAACAGTTTTTTGCACTTCAAAGTTATTGACCGAAAACGACAGAAAAAGTATAATTTTAGATATTAATAAAACGTTAAACTAAAACAACGGAACCGGAGCAGCCTGTCTGGCCTGAACTGGTAAAGAATGGATTGAAGCGGAGCTACGGTGCAGAGCCGGAGATGATCAATCAGTCAGTGGCAGGTGTGGATTCCGACGGGGCGATTCGTAATGTAAAAGAAAGAGTTTGTCAATATCGGCCGGATCTGGTGATTTTAGCGGGTTCAAAGGAAGGTAAAGGTGTGCAAAGTAGGAACAGACCGGGGATTTTCCAGTAAGTTTTCCATGAAATTTTGTGAATCAAAAAATCCGTATGATAAAGAACATATGTGGGTCTGGACTTCAAAAAATAAGCCCATGGATTTTAAACGAATCAATCATCCTGTGCGGGATGGATTTGAGCAAAATTAATCTGTAGTTATAACACTTTTGCAGAGCGATACTTACCAGGAAATGATGCGGAAAATTTGGAGGACTACCTATCAGAGGATGAGAGATAAATTCTTTCAAGTAATGCCGTGGGATGAACGAAAAAGAAGAAACAGGATTTATGATTTTTACGGAAACAGGAGAAAACAGTGACAAAAGGAAAATTTATTGGAGGGTAGAATACGATGGTGGAATTCGAAAGAAAACAGTTATCTTTGATGGTATACACAAGAACTGTGTTGCCGGAGGAATATCCGGACGGACTGGCACGCAGTGTGCATATAGCGCTCAGCAGGGACGGCTGGAATTATACTCCCTGGAATAAAAATTACGGTATTCTTTTTGCGGAAGCAAAAGTTCTCGGGAACAATACGCTTTGTCCCAGGGGAGTGAAAAACCCTTGGATTTTTCAGAATCATAACGGAGAGTATGGAATCGCGGCAATCCGTGTCCTTGAGGATGGCAGTCCGGAACACACCAAAGGAGCGGATATCCTGCTTTGGCATACTTCAGATTTTATTACTTTTGATAAGCAGGCAGTTTTTTATGTGGATGCTCAGAATCCGGTGGAGGAATTTCGGTGTCGGTACTGTACAGAGAAGTCATACTATCAGCTGTGCTGGAGAGACTGCACAGGCAGGTGGTATCGGACAGAGAAGCAAATGTTTTCAAATGAAAGTACGGTCCGTGGCGAACTCTTTGAGAAGGAAGGTAAGAAAACAAATGAAACAAACAGGGTTTTGGGCGCGGAACAGGGCAGCGTTGTAAATGTCAGCGAGGAGACTGTAATCGGCGCGGCTTTACGTTGGAGTCCGGTTTTTCATGCCAGAACGGAAGTTCCGGAGTGTGTGAAAATCAGAAATCCGGAAGAACTTATGGACATTATGGCGACAGCCATATATTCTGACGGCTCAGCTGCGCAGAAGAAAGTGCGCTGGAATTTGCAGCAGGTGGATTTTGAAAAGAAAGGCAGTTATACGGTGGAAGGAGAGCTGTGGGAAGAAAGTTTTCATTTTCCGCTGGCGGTTGGTTACGGTGATCCGGTTATTTTTCCGTGGAAAGGAAACTGGTATTTTATCGGAACCAATGACAACATGGATGATGTGGCATTTTATGTCAGAAAGGCGTCTACAGTTCAGGGGCTTTTCGCGGAGGGGATCAGGCAACAGATCATTCTGGATAAAGATGAACAGAAAAATTTTATTCAGACGTTCTGGGCTCCTGAATTTCATGTGATTGGCGGAGAATTATATCTGCTGTTTGCGGTGAGTGGAAAGGTCTGGGGGCCGCAGTGCTATCTGATGAAGTTAAAACAAGACGGAGAAATCATAAATCCCGAAGACTGGGAAGAACCGGTGAGAATCAGGAAAAAAGACGGAAGGTGGTTGTCTGACGATGGGATCACGTTGGATATGACGTATTTGAAGGCAGGAGGAAAATCCTATGTGGTCTGGTCTTACAGAGAAAACATCGGTACGGAGCTGGACACAGGTTCCATGCTTTATATTGCTGAGATTGATGAAAAGACACCGTGGCAGTTGAAAAGCGATCCGGTGCTGCTCTCAAGGCCTCTGTACGGGTGGGAGAATGTCAGCGGCACGATCAACAACGAAGGGCCGCATGGGTTTGTGAAGAATGGAAAGGTTTATCTTGGATATTCGGGCGGATCCGCGAATTCCTATACTTATGCAGTAGGGCTTCTTACAGCGGATGAAGATGCAGATCTTCTGGATCCGGAAAACTGGGAGAAGGCAAATACACCGGTGCTTTCTTTTTATTCTGTAAAAGGCGAATATGGACCGGGGCATCATTCGTTTTACGTCAGTGAACAGGGCGAGTTGATGATTGCTTATCACGCGGAAGATGCTGTTGACCATGTGATTCGATGCGACGGGATTCGGAGAATCCATTTTGATGTGTCGGGAAGACCCAGGTTTGATCAGTCTGCATCGGAGAGCCTGGATCCGTCTCTTGGAAAGATCAAAATGCAGGTTGAAATTCTGTGACAGGTTATAAGAATTATGTGTTTTAGAATTTTTTTAAAAGAAGAGTGTACAGAGACGGCGAAGAGGAGAAAATAATGGTAACAATTAAAGAAATAGCAAAGGAATGTAATGTTTCGCCGACCACTGTTTCCAATATCCTGAACGGGAGACCCAATGTAGGAGAAGAAACAAAGAAGAAAGTTCTGGAAGTTGTGAAACAGAGAGGGTATCAGCCCAATTATATTGCAAGAGGGCTTCGAATTCAAAAAACCCGAATGATAGGGATTATCGTGGAAGATCTGGTCCAGTTCAGTACTGCGGGTGTTGTGGATGGGATCATGGAAAATTGCGAGAGGCTGGGATATCGTACAACGCTGCAGAACCTCCGACTCTATTCCAGATGGCATGATACCTGGTATGAAAATGAAGATGCCTTTTATTCAATCTTGAATCCGGCGCTTCAGCAGATCCGGCAGATCCAGGCAGACGGTGTGATTTATGTGGCAGGACATGAAAGATATGTCAGGTGCTTTCCGGAAGATTTTTCAATCCCTGCCGTGATGACGTATGCTTACGAAAAATCAGAAAAGGTACCGTCGGTTGTACTGGATGATGAAAAAGGCGGATATGAGATGGCGCGGTATCTGATATCTATGGGACACAGAAAGATTGGCGTCATAGGCGGCCGTGCCGATAATATTCATACACAGAAGCGTCTTGTCGGTTATCAGAGAGCTTTGTTCGAAAGCCAGGTGTTTTTCGATCCTGGTCTTGTATGCTACGGAAACTGGGACCGGGACTCCGGATATCGTCTGACAGGCGGATTACTCCGGAAAGGCGTAACTGCAATCTTTTGTATGTCGGATCAGATGGCCGGCGGGGTTTACGACTTTCTGGCGGAACATGGGATGCAGGCGGGAAAGGATATTTCTGTTGCAGGTTTCGACAACCAGGATATGGCAGAATATTTTCGACCTTCTCTGACGACAATGGAACTTCCGCTGCGAAAAATGGGGTATCTTGCAGCGGAAATCTTACTGTCACAGCTGGAAGGCGGAAAAGAAATACAGACCGGTGAAAAAGAACGGAAAGTTTCCTGTCGGCTGATTGCAAGGGATTCTGTGAGCAGACCGGACTGTTAGTTAAAGGCAGAATATTTGAAAAAGCGGCAGGATTTTCTTCTGCCATCCCGACGGCCAGCCGTACCTTTTGGAGACAGATAAAAATGCCCGGGTACTGGAACCGTTTCAGACGGAAGGCGACGAGATGCTGGACGAATGTTTTCTGGCGGGAAATTTTCTGGATGATGTGATTGCGCAGAACAGGAAACTGACAGGTAAGGCGGCGCTTCTTCCCGGATGGATGTTCGGATATCTCCAGTCCAGGGAACGTTATGAAACGGAAAAAGAAATCGAGGACACAGTGGAAAGATTCCGGAAGACGGGATTGGGCCTGGCAGGTATGGAAGGAAGACGGAACCATGCTGCGCCTGCTTGCGTTCGATTATCCGGAGGATGCGGTGGCCTGCAGTCTGAAAGATGAGTACATGTTTGGACCGTCCCTGCTGATCTGCCCTGTGACGGAACGATGTATTATGACCGGGGCCGGGAATTATCGGGAGAAAAAACGCGCAGAGTTTATCTTCCGGCCGGCAATGGCTGGCACGATTACCATACAGGAAGAAGATATCAGGGAGGACAGAGAAAATCATCGGGTCCGTCAGAATAAGTAATTTCAGAAAATAGAAGAAAGGATACGATTATGAAAAAACAAGGCTTTAACCCGTATCTGCCGTCCTGGGAATATGTTCCGGACGGAGAACCGTATGTGTTTGGGGACCGGGTGTATGTGTATGGTTCTCACGATCAGTTCCGGGGATGTGTGTTCTGCATGAACGATTATGTATGCTGGTCTGCGCCGGTGGATGATCTTGGAAACTGGAGATACGAAGGGGTGATTTATCTGAAAACAGCGGATCCTCTCAACCGGGACGGACATATGTGCTTGTATGCTCCGGATGTGACAGTGGGGCCGGATGGCAGATATTATCTTTATTATGTACTGGATAAAGTCCCGGTGGTTTCGGTAGCCGTGTGTGACACGCCGGCAGGTTCTTATGAATTTTACGGCTATGTGCATTACAGTGACGGGACACTTCTCGGACAGAGAGAAGGTGACGAGCCATCTTTTGATCCCGGGGTGCTGACGGAAGACGGAAAAACGTACCTGTATCTGGGATTCTGCGGGATCGGGGACAGATCCAGAACAGGCCCGATGGTATCGGTTCTGGGAGCAGACATGCTGACGGTGGAACAGGAGCCCAGGGTGCTGATGCCAAGTGAACCGTACAGTCAGGGAAGCGGTTTTGAGGGACATGAATTTTTTGAAGCTTCTTCGATCCGGAAACGTGGAAACCTCTATTATTTTATCTATTCTTCTGTTGTAATGCATGAACTCTGCTACGCGGTGAGTTTGTATCCCGACAGAGGTTTTGTCTACGGAGGGGTGATCGTCAGCAACTGTGATCTGCATATTGATACGTATAAACGGGCGGATCAGCCGATGTACTATGGGGCGAACAATCATGGAAGCATCGTGCAGATCGGCGGGAAGTGGTATATATTTTATCACAGACATACCAATGGAACCGTCTATTCCCGTCAGGGATGTATGGAGGAACTCTATTTTATGGAGGACGGAAAGATCATCCAGGCAGAGATGACGTCCTGCGGGCCCAACGGCGGTCCTCTGGAAGGCAGAGGTGTATATCCGGCTTATATTGCCTGCAATCTCTTTACGGAACGCAAGGAATCTGTGTATACAGCGGCGGAAGGCGGGTGGATGGACGGTTATTTTCCGATCATTACTCAGGATGGCCGCGACGGGGACGAAGAGCCTGGTTATATTGCCAATATGCAGAACGGAGCCTGCGCAGGATTCAAGTATTTCCGGTGCAGGAACGTGCGGGAGATTTCCCTTACGGTACGCGGATACTGCGACGGGGTGTTTGAGGTAAAGACGGCTTGGGATGGCGAACCGGTGGGAAAGATTCCTGTACAGTTCACCAATGTGTGGACAAAATATACGGCGCCTGTGGAATTGCCGGATGGAGACTGGCCGCTGTATTTTCGTTTTTCCGGACATGGATGCGCGCAGCTTCTGAAGTTTGAACTGGAGTGAAAAGTGTGAAAATTAATTATGAGGATCTTGTGAGGATCAATGCAGAACTGAAAAAGAAAAATAACCGGTTTCATTTGTCATATCGAGATGAGAGTACAGCATGTGTGGAACCGCCCGGAGAATGCTGCCGGACAGAACAGATGGAAACTTCTTGTCTTGCTCTTCACCGCGAAAATGGAGATTGCCAGCAATACGAGCGCACCTACTGTCATCCAGAGAAAGGACACATTCATACCGTGCATCAGCGCCTGATCTCCATAGGCCGCTGCGGAATTGGCGCTGACCGTTGTCATGATCCCGACAAATACAGCGGAACCGATGGAGCCGGCGATGGTACGGAAGGAAGTCAGCAGCGATGACGCATCCGCGACCTTCTGGAAGCTGACGTTGGTGGTCCCCCAGGTCAGCAGCGGCATCATCAGACTGCCGATGGCGATATTACGGATCACGTTCAGCACAGCGGCAGCCCAAAGCGGCGTGGACATGGAGAGGAAGAACATTCCGATGTTGCTGATCACCAGCGCAACGGAACCGATGACAAAGATCTTTTTAATCCCCATTTTGTCGTACATTCTGCCGGCGAAAGGACTGACGACGGCAGTTGCCAGAGAGCCGGGAAGCGTTACCAGACCGGATACCGCAGCGGAATATCCCATGACGTCCTGGACATACAGCGGCATCATCACAGATGATCCCATCATGACAAGATAGAGTACCATACTTGAGATTACGCTCACCGCATAATTGCGATTGCTCAAAATTTTTACATCGAGGAACGGTTTGTCCAGTCCGCACTGACGGAGGACGAACAGAACGCAGACAACGATGCCGGCCACCAGCGGCAGTCCTGCCTGAATACTGATCAGGCCAAAGCTGCTGATATTACCGATGCCGAGCGTAATGCCTCCGAAGGCAAAAATACTTTCGATGAAAGAGATAACGTCGAATTTCTTGTCCTGAAGTTCCAGTACATCCTCAAAGACGAATGCTGAGATCACGAAGGAAATACACATGATCACCAGTACAAGCCAGAAGATGGATTTCCAGCCGAAAGCGTCGATCATCAGACCGGCGATCGTCGGCGCGATGATCGGTGCGGCGGTCGTTGCCAGTCCATAGGTCCCCATCATGGTTCCCTTTTTCTCGGCGGGGTATACTGTAAGAATAATAACCTGTGCCGCCGACATCAGGATACCGATTCCGCACGCCTGCAGAATCCTGCCTATCATCATAAATGCAAAGTTTCCTGCAAAAATACTGAGCAGCAGTCCGACAATGAAACTTCCGATACCGGTCAGATACAGTTTTTTCGTCGGGAAGCGGGTGATCAGGAATGCGGTCAGCGGCATTACCATACCCATTGCAAGGGAATATCCGCTGGTAGCCCATTGCCCGATCGAAGTGCTGACGCAGAAATATTCCACCAGGTTGGGAAGCGCTGTGGTCATAGCCGTCGACAGAGTCGACGAGGCGATTCCGGAGACTACCATACAGAGAAAAATTAATGTCCGTTTCTGCGGTGTGATTGTTGCGTTATTGTTTTCCATGATATTCCTCCATTCTGTGCCATACTTTTCGATTGATGTTCTCCATCATCTGTTCCAGTGTCTGTTCACACAACTGGATATCCGGCGGTGAGATGCCGTCGCACAGAGCGGCATAAAAGTCATGATGGATTTTTTTGATCTGTCTGACTGCCGGGACAGCTTCAGGAGTAAGATAGAGATGCTTGACCCGTTTGTCTTTTTCATCGCTGACCGTTTTCACATAACCGATTTCGGCCAGCTTTTTGATGCTTTTGGTCAATGTCGCTTTGTCGACCCGGATGTATTCTACCATTTCCTGCGCAGACGTACCGGGATGGTCATAGATATATTCCGCATAGAACTGTTGTCCCCACCCGATATCAAACTGGGACAGACCATGATCGTAATACATTTTCATCAGACGGTCCAGGATGGAAATACAGCGTCCTAAATTTGGAAAATTCTCAGACATGTCAGTCGTTCACCTGCTTTCTAAAAATATATTTTCGACAGTGAGACAGTATATCACAAAAAAAAGTAGCGGATGCAATCATTTTTTTTCTTCGAACTTCCGAATAAATGTAACAATTCACAAAAATAGCAGACGGAAGTTTATCAGCAAAATGAACGGTTGCGTATCTCTTTACTTGACAGGGGGAATATAACCATGTCAATATCAAGGTACCTAACGAAATGCGAAAGGGGATTTGTCGGTGAAAAAGGAAAATAAGAAAAAAATGGACCGTGATCTGCGGAAAGAACAGTATGAGAGCTCTGATCGGACGGGACGTCTGATCATCAATTTCCGCAATATTAATCATACGATGCGGGCGCTCTATGAGGGAAAGGGGAGTCAGAAGCGGATCCTCATTGTGCTTCTTGAGACCGGTGAGATCACGCAGCGGGTCCTGACAGAACGGCTTGGAATCCAGCCGGGATCGGCAAGTGAAGTGCTTGCGAAGCTGGAACATGCCGGTTTGATCGTGCGCAGACCCAGCGACGAGGATCGAAGAACTACGAATGTCTCTCTCACAGAAATCGGAAGAGAATAGGCATCGGAGGCAAAAGCGAAACGCCAGGAGCGCCATAAGATGATGTTTTCCTGTCTCACGGAGGCGGAAGAATGTGAATTACTTTCGCTGCTGGAAAAGATCAACCATGACTGGGAGAGCCGTTACGGGGATTCCATCGGCAAAAAGCGTGACTGACAATACAGAAAGAGAGAATGGTTTATGTGGAAGTATATCAGAAAGTATCTGAACTATGCAGTGATCGCGGGCATTTTTATGGTCGGAGAGGTACTGATGGATCTGCTGCAGCCGGAAATCATGAGTTCCATTGTGGACGATGGAGTGCTGGGAGTTGATACCGGCGGAGTCGGCGACCTCCATCTGATCTGGACGCTGGGACTTCAGATGATCGGTCTGGTTCTTTTCGGGGGACTGTGCGGAAGCCTGAAAGTTCTGGTGGACGGCGTGGATGTCCGGGAGTATGAACAGAAAGATCTCCGGGATAAGATAGCCATTGCGCTGCAGAAAAGCGAGCTTTTCAGCCAGCGGATCCGGGAGAATATATCCTGGGGAAAACCGGAAGCGTCGTCCGGTGAGATTGTCTGTGCTGCCAAAGCTGCTCAGGCGGACAGTTTTATTCAGTCTACGCCGGAGGGATACGAGACGATGGTTGCTGAACGGGGAATGAGCCTGTCCGGCGGTCAGAAGCAGAGAGTTTCCATTGCCCGGGCGGTGGTCAAAAATGCGGAGATCCTGATCCTGGATGATTCGGCCAGCGCGCTGGAGCTGAAGACGGAGGCGGATCTGTACACTGCTTTGAAGAAGATCAGTCCGGACAGTACAAAGATCATCATCGCCCAGAGGATCGCTTCGGTACGTCATGCGGACCGGATCGTCGTATTGGCCGACGGCGGGATCGAGACCTGCGGTACCCACGAGGAACTGCTGGAGACCAGCAAAACCTACCGGGATATCTATGATTCTCAGCTGGGAGAGGAGGACGATTATGGAAAATAATAAACGCCCGGTGGAGCAGGGCTTCTCCGGACCGAATCACAATGCAAGATTTGCCACTGTGGAATACGCGGAAAATATCGGCGGCACTCTGCGCAGAGTTCTGACGTATTTTGCGAAGGAAAAGGGGCTGGTGGCGCTGATGCTGGCGGTTTATCTGATCTACAGCGCCAGCCAGTTTCTGCAGGGACTTCTCAGCGCCCGGATCAGTCAGAGAATCGTAAAAAGGATGCGGGAGGAACTGTTCGGAAAGATGATGGATCTTCCGGTCAGGTATCTGGATACGCATTCCCACGGGGGTATGACGAACGATATCGAGAATATCTCCACAACGGTTTCTCAGTCTCTGCCGTCTATGTTTTCCAGGCGGAGACAGATGCTTCTGGGAAAACTGAACGGAACCGTGGAAGAAATGATTTCCGGTTACCGCACAGTTGTCGCATACAACCATCAGAGCGCGATCATTCAGGAATTCTGCTCGACAGCGGACGATCTGACCAAGGCAGGAATCCGTACAGATGCATTCAGCGGCGTTATGGGTCCGATCATGAACTGCATCGGAAATATCGGTTTTGTGATCATCGCGGCCTTTGGCGGATATTTTGCGGTCAATGGCCTGATCTCTGTCGGAGTGATCTCCGCCTTTATCGTTTATGCCAAGCAGTTTAGCCGTCCGATCAATGAGCTGGCTCAGATTTACGGACAGCTTCAGACGGCGATCGCCGGCGCTAACATCAGCCAGGGACAGAGACAGCTTCTGGCGATCGCGCGGGCATTTGTCGCGGATCCGGACGTCCTGATCCTGGACGAGGCGACTTCCAACGTGGATACGCGGACGGAGAAAGCGATTCAGGCCGCAATGCATCTTATTATGCAGGACCGCACCAGTATCATCATCGCGCACCGGCTCAGCACGATCCGGGATGCCGATCTGATCGTCGTGATGGATCAGGGAAGAATTATCGAGAGCGGAAGCCATAAGGAACTGTTGGCACAGCGCGGAAAGTATTATGAATTGTATATGACGCAGTATGCGGGATTCGGAACCTGAGAAACGTCATATCTTTCAAGCAGAGAATAAACAGGGCAGGCAGCAAACGTGTATGACGATACATGAATGCTGCCTGTTTTTTTCTGTTCTACCTTATCAGCCAGGATGGAAAACACTCTGCACAGTGCTGGCGGAATCGCTGTCCCATTCTGGTTGTGGTTCAGCCAGGTCTGCGCATTTACTGCGCGACCGTGTGAAAACATAGCGCCTGTGGGTATCCGGCCCGTCGCGAAGCGATTCTCAAAAAAGACCATTTGAGGGTGGATAAATTTGCCATAATAACTTATACTAGAGTTTATATGAGTTTGTCGGAAAATGACAGTTCGGTGTTCTCTTCTCGGCGGAACAGGTCCGGTTTATCGGAAAAACAAAATCCAGCGGAAGCTGTGTTGAGAACCACGGAACGGTCAGAGATTGATGGAGAAAAGAGGGGCAGCGAATGCAGCGACTGAATGCGATTGACGAGACTTCTTATCTTTCGGTTCCCAATGCGCCGGTTTACCGGAAGATCATGCGGTGTTTTTACCGGGAATATGAAAAAATGCACTTTCAGCTTTACAGAGAAGATATCTATGAATTGCTGAAGAACGAGGAAGAATTTACGGAGTATTCGATCCAGCAGCTGGATCTGGATCTGGCGGCGCTTGTGAAGTGGAAAAACCTTACGCCGATCCAGGATCCCGGCCGGGTATATACGATCGCCGATTATAAAAATAAACAATACCGTTATACCATGTCCGAGTATGCGGTTGAGATCGAGCGTCTGACGATCCGTCTGGAAAATGTCTTTCTGGAATCGGGAAGCCTTTCTACGAATTTCTTTGTCCGCCTGGAAAAAAGTCTGGAAGACGCCGGACAGATGGAACATGCCCAGCTGAAGGAAGTGAATGAATGGTGGAACATGCTTCAGGAAGATTTCAAGCGGCTGAATCAGAATTATCAGGATTATCTGAGAGATTTTTATTCCGGAAAGGCAGACCGGCTGATGAAGTCGGTGGAATTTGTGCTGCACAAGGACAAATTTATCAGATATCTGAACGAATTTGTTCAGGAACTGCAGCGTCACTCCAGGAGGATCGAACAGCTGCTTCGAAAATCCCGGGAGCTGATGGAAACAGTTTTGCTGGAGCGTGTGGTACAGAGCGAGTTGGAGATCCCTCATGCAGCTATGGACTTCCGCCGGGGGGCGGAGCCGGGGATCCGGGAGAATGTCGCCGGAAAGTGGAACTCTCTGATCAATTGGTTCCTGGATTCCGAACAGCACGAGTGCGAGGCAAAACGGGTGCTGCGGATCACCAACGAGGTGATCCGAAATATCATCCAGAACGCGGCGCTGATCGTTCAGATGCAGAACTGGGGCATCAGCCGGAAGGAAGATTACCGGAAATTTCTCGAGCTGTTTCTGAAATGTGAGGATCTGGAGGAAGCCCATCGGCTCTCTGCTCATGTGTTTGGCGTTCAGCAGGTTCAGCATTTCAAGACCAACGCTCCCCGGGAATCGGATGCGATCAACGAAAGTGTTTATCAGGAGGAGCCGGCAGAATACCTGCTAAAGCCCCATACCAGGGCCTACCGGGAGAAGAAGGACCGGACAGGATTTACAGACAGGACGATGGAGAAGATGATCCAGAGAGAACGGTACCTCAGGCTTGCCGCACAGCAGAGAGAGATCGTGCTGAGATATATTAAGGATCAGAAAATCGTTTTCTCGGAGATCACAGATATCGTCACAGAGAGCACGAGAAATATTTTTCTGCAGTGGATTGCCCAGGCGAATATGAATTCCGAACAGAAAGGAAGAACCGAGTACGGGCAGGAATACCGCCTGATCCGCCGGAAGGGCAGCTGTGTCCTTCACTGCGAGGACGGAGATCTGACAATGCCTGCATACGTGATGGAGTTTCGATAAAGAGTATGAATGAAATAAGAACACTTATGGAAGAATTCTGGGTCAGCAGGGACGGTGACCGGGAAAAGTATTACAGGGTAAAGCGGGAGGTCCCGAAGTTCCAGAAATTTGTCCGGGAGCAGCTGGGTTGGAAACTGATCCACACGGAAAATCTCATCAAACTGGAAAAGATCCCGGCCCACGCCGAAAGCTTTATGGGAATCCAGGAGTTTTCGGAAATCAGGGATTACTGTATTTTGTGTGTGGTGCTGATGTTTCTGGAGGATAAGGAGGAGCAGGAGCGTTTTCTGCTGTCAGAACTGATCGATTATGTAGAAACTGCGCTGAAGGGGTATCTGCCGATCGACTGGACGTCTTTTACTCAGAGAAAATCGCTGGTGCGGGTGCTGCAGTATCTGGAACGGCTGCGGATCCTCCGGGTCCATGAGGGAAACAGCGAGGCATTCGGACAGGAAAGCGGGCGGGAGGTTCTCTATGAGAATACCGGTTATTCCCGCTATTTTGCCGTCAGCTTTGGGAGAGATATTTCGGACTGCGAATCGTGGCAGGATTTCGAGAAAGCCGAATTTGAAGAATTCTCCGAGGACCGTGGGACCAGGAGAATCAACCGAGTGTACCGGCAGCTGGCTGTCTGCCCGGCGCTTTACTGGGAAAACTCCGACGATCCGGACGCTTATTATCTGAAAAACCAACGTCAGTGGGTCGGGAAATATCTCGGGGAAAATCTGGGCGGAAGACTGGATATCCATAAAAATGCCGCGTTCTGGATGCTCGAGGACAGCGAGGTGTTCGGGACGGTCCATCCCAGGGATGCGATGCTTCCGGAGGCCGTGCTTCTGATCTGCGCCAGACTGCAGGAAATGATCCGGGAAGGCGGACTCGTCCAGGGAGAGGACGGCTGTCTGCGGATGGGCCGGGAAGAGTTCTACCGCCTGATTCTGGACCTTCGGATTCGATGGAAGAGCGCGTGGAGCAAGGAGTTCCGGGAGATGGATGAGGAGAGACTTCTGGAACGGATGCTGCAATATATGAAAAACTGGATGATGCTGAGAGAAGAGGCGGACCAGGTGGTCTTGCTGCCGGCGGTCGGAAAGATGAAAGGGTATTATCCCAAAGATTTTACGGGAGGAGATAAAGAATGAACAGACGATGGAAGATGAACCGTATCGGGTTTGTAAATTTCTGGCTTTATGACGAAGAGGAATTTCAGTTTGAAAACGGAAGACTGCTTCTGCGCGGCCAGAATGGTTCGGGAAAGTCGATCACTACCCAGAGTTTTATTCCGTTCATTCTGGACGGAGACAGGACGCCGAGCCGCCTGGACCCTTTCGGATCCAGCGACCGGAGAATGGAATATTACTTTCTCGGTGAAGAAGGCAAGGAGGAGTCTACCGGTTACCTGTATCTCGAGTTTAAGAAAGAAGGGGAAGAATCTTACCGGACCATAGGGATCGGACAGCGGGCGAAACGGGGCAGACCGATGGATTTCTGGGGATTTCTTATTCTGGACGGCCGGAGGATCGGATGTGATCTTTGGCTGTACCGTGAGACGGGAAGTGTGAAGATCCCCTATGATAAGAGAGATATGAGACAGGCGCTGGGGGAGGAAAATCTCTTTACAGACAGTCCCGGCGAGTATAAGAAACTGGTGAACCAGTACATTTTCGGATTCCGCAAGCTGGAACAGTATGAACAGTTTATCCGCCTGCTGGTTAAGGTGCGTGCGCCAAAGCTTTCCAAGGAATTCCGTCCGTCCAAGGTTTACGATATCCTGAATGATTCGCTTCAGACACTGACGGACGAGGATCTCCGGGTGATGGTCGATGCGATGGAAAAGATGGATGAGATCCAGGAGAGTCTGGAGACACTGGAGAGAGCCTTTGAAGATGTGAAGATCATCCGGACGGAATATACCCGGTATAACCAGTATATGCTTGCCAAAAAAGCGCAGGCATATCTGGACAAAAGAAGAGACGTAAGAGCGGCCAGGACTCAGCTGGAGCAGCTGACGGCCAGAAAGCAGGAGCTTGATACAACCATCCGGGAAAACCGGCAGAGACTTGCCGGGCAGGATGGAAGGGAAAAGCTGCTGCTCGCCGAACGGGAAGGCCTTCTGGATACGGATATGGAAGATGTGGACCGCAAGCTGACAGAAACGCGCCGGAAATTTCAGGAACTTCAGGAGCGGGAAAAGGAATGGGAGCAGAGAGCCAACGATTATAACAGTCAGATTTTTCTCCACGAGCAAAAGCTGAAGGCTCTTCAGGA
>DXEK01000036.1 GCA_019115005.1 Candidatus Fusicatenibacter merdavium
CAATAGAAATAATAAGAATCTTCCAGTCGCCAACGCTGCCGTCAAAGATCTCGCCCGTCAGTTCGGCCATCAGTATATCGATGTTAATACCGGTCTTACCGATGAACGCGGTATGTTAAAGAAAGAATTCACCATTGACGGTATCCATATGTACGCGAACGGTTACCGGATCGTCCTGGAAAATATGAAGCCATATCTATGATCAAGTTGGATCATTCATGAAAATACGGGCAGAACCACATATAAAAGTTCTGCCCATTTTTAATCCGGTATTTTCTGTCTATTTTCTGTCCTGCTCGATATGCAGTTTAACAAACTCCGGCGCGCATCCTTCGGCAGTAACGACAACCTCTGCCTCCCCGGGCGTCCCTGCCGCCCGGACAACCGCCATCACTGCTCCGTCGTAGCTGTGCCACGTCTGATCCTGGTAACTTCCCTCACAGCCCGGATCCGCGCTGCCGAATCCCTGCAGGGTGATATTTCCTTTTGTCTCTATGGTGACTTCCCTGCTCTCCTGACGGTTAATGACGCCGTCTTTATCCACAAGATATATTTTTATAAATGCAAGGCTTTCCCCGTCCGCAGGAAGGCTGGTCCGGTCAGGCTGTACCAGCAGTCTGTCGATCTCGCCGGCGGTCTGAAGAACCGTGCTTCCCGCTTTCCTGCCGTCCACATAGCTGACAGCCTCCAGTTTTCCCGGCGAGTAGGGGACTTCATATGTGGCGATATATCCGCCGTTCAGCGCTCTTCTCCCGAGACTTTCGCCGTTCAGGAAAAGCTCTGTTTCATCTGCATTTGCATAAACGTCTACACTTGCGGTCTGTCCTTCATATCCGTGCCATGTCCAGCTCGCAATATTATCTTTCCACATCCACGGTGTTTTCTCCACTTTCTTTCCGGCTTTATCCATGCGGAGTACCCCGATCGCCGGATCATGCCCGATGCCGAAAACAGCCTGCCGCAGATAGCTGATCGGTTTCCGATCTCCCAGGATATCGATGTCTCCGATGCCTGCCAGTCTGTCCGGCCAGTGAGCGGAAAAATTCACGCCGCCGTCATAATGAAAGATCCCGCATCCGGCTTCTCCCAGATAATCGCATCCCGTCCACGTAAAATCGCCTAATACATGATGGTTCCTTTTTACGATATCCCACAGGCGGACGATATCCGCCGGAAATGTTTCCGTTCCCAACACGACCCGGTTGGGATGCCGGTTATGGTCTTCCTCGTGCAGGGCGGTCAGATAGTTATATCCGGCCACGTCATTGACTGACGCGAACTCATCGATCAACTCTTCCAGGATCGGACTTACGGCAATCGCATCGGCAAGCGCACCTTCCATGACCGACGCCATCCCGTTGACCGCGTCGGCACCGCCCTGATCTCCGGTCTGACCGGAACCGTTTCCTTCGGCTACTCCGGCATTTCCGGCTTCTCCCGCAGCCTCCTGCGCCATCATCGTTTCCAGTTCCTCCGGGCTCATACCGCTTGCATGGCACAGGATCTCTCCCATCCGGTCCGAAGCGGCCATGAGTCCGTTAATCCCGCTTGTCGTGTATCTTGTGGGATCCAGCCGTTTAATCTCGTCATTCAGTTTACGGTTCCACTGGGCGCCTCTCGGCGTTCCCGCCTCCGGGATCTCATTTCCCGTAGAATACATGATCACACTGGGATGATTCCAGTCTTTTTCCACCATCGCATATACGTCTTCTTTCCATGTCATGGGGAAATAATTGGCATAGTCATGAGGATTCTTCGTCCTGGTCCACATATCGCCAAGCTCGTCCAGAACGAGCATTCCCAGGTGGTCACAGGCGTCCAGCATGGCTTTTCCCATGGGATGGTGGGAGCTGCGCACCGCGTTAAATCCTGCTTCCTTCATCTGACGGCACCTGCGGTACTCTGCGTCAGGGAAAGACGCCGCGCCGATGATCCCGTTATCGTGATGGATACAGGTTCCCCGCAGTTTGATCTCTTTTCCGTTGAGCCTCAGACCCTGCTTTGCATTGAGGCTCAGCGTGCGAAGCCCGACAGGCTGACTGCTGCGGTCGACCAGTTTTTCTCCGTCATAGAACTCGATCGTACAGGTGTACAGATTCGGAGTTTCATCACTCCATAATTCCGGATGCTCTACCGTCAGCCGCTGGCGGCAGACCTGTGTGCTCCCTCCATATACGGTTATGGTCATCTGCTCCCTTGACGCTTCCTTCCCGTCCGGTCCGCTCAGAGTCACCACTGCCCGGATCTGTCTGGAATCCATACCGCAACAGCATACCGGGAATTCCACTTCCACCGACGCCGCTTCCCGGTCTGCTTCCTCTGTGCGGATATGCACGCCCTGCGCCGGGACATGGACCGGACCTCCTGCCCACGCATACACAGACCGGTATAATCCGGCTCCGCTGTACCAGCGGCTGGACTGTTCGACACTCCGCACTTCGACCTTCAGCTCATTCTCCTGCCCCCACTTCAGATACCCCGTCACATCCACAAAAATGCTCGTGTACGGATTATAGTGCTCCGCGACAAGATCCCCGTTGCAGTAGATGCGGCAGGTATCCGCAACCCCTTCAAATTCAAGCACGATCTTATGGTCTCTCCATTCTTCTGGCACGTCCCATTTTTTCAGATAGGTATATTCTCCGCCGGGATAGAATCCTGTCTGATGGGCATTTTTTGTATTTGGATCCCTTTTCTGACAGATCATGGCGTCGTGCGGCAGGTCCACTTTTTCGATTTTTTCTCCCCTGCCGGTAAACAGTTCCATCATTGTGATCGTACCTTTAGCAAAAAGCCATCCATGGTTTAGAGATATTTTCTTCATTTTTCCTCCTTATTCGCCCCACATCCGATCATACGTCAATGTGCGGCGGCAGCTCTGTTTTCAGATTACCTGTGATATCATTACTCTACTGCCATGGATCTGTTTTGTATTGTAAATACAAACAAAAAATTGTAATTGAGAGTTATTGATTCGGACAAAC